>JBNKZT010000441.1:0-4736 GCA_050301775.1 Promineifilaceae bacterium (SeqCode) | reverse complement strand
GGCGTGGGTCGCGGCGGAAACATCCGGTTGAAGCGGCATGAATTGGAGCGGTTAGTGGAGCAAGGCAGTACGTGGGCACTCAATAACGGTTACGCGACGCCCATGGATTTAGAACGGACAGAAGAAAACGGCCGTCTCCAGGGAGCCGACGCCAGCAAAGTCAGCGACCGGGCCTACAAACGCGGCATGGACCAGATTGGCACGCTGGGTGCAGGCAACCATTTCATCGAAGTAGACATGGTTGATGAACTTTTCGATGACAAAGCGGCCCAACGGATGGGATTGTTCCCCGGCCAGATCGTTGTCCAAATCCACTGCGGATCGCGCGGGTTTGGCCATCAAATTTGCACCGATTACGTCCGCCAATTCCAAAAGGTCGTCCACAAATACGGCATCCATCTGCCGGATCGAGAGCTGGTTTGCGCGCCGTTAAGCAGCCCGGAAGGGCAGGATTACCTGGGAGCAATGAAGGCAGCGGCTAATTATGCCTTTGTCAACCGCCAGGTGCTTACCTACCACATCCGGCGCAGTTTTGAGCAGGTGCTGGCGGGCAATGTGAAAAACTTTACCGTGTACCAGGTTTATGACATTGCCCATAATATGGCTAAAATTGAGACGCATGAGGTTGACGGCCGTACCGTCCAGGTCTGCGTCCATCGCAAAGGAGCCACCCGCGCTTTTGGCCCCGGTTCACCCGTTTTGCCCGATGTGTACCGCGACATCGGCCAACCGGTCCTGGTCCCCGGCTCGATGGGCACGGCCAGTTGGGTCCTGGTAGGCACGGAGAAATCAATGGCTCAAAGCTTTGGCTCTACCTGCCACGGCGCTGGCCGCACGATGAGCCGCCGTCAGGCCAAACGCACGGTTCACGGCGGCGAACTACGCCAGGAATTAGAGCAAAGCGGCATCCACATCCGCGCCGGCAGCATGCCCGGTCTGGCCGAGGAAGCGCCGCAAGCGTACAAAGATGTCGATCGCGTCATTGAAGTGGTTCACGGCGCCGGGATCGCTAAGAAAGTGGCGCGCATTGTCCCAGTCGCCGTTATCAAAGGATAATAACCGTAGGGCGAGGCAGTCGCATAGAACGCTGATTTATCATGCGAACATTATCACCGACTGCCTCGCCCCTCTTAAAAAACAGTTTGGGAGGGTTTTGAGGTGAAGTTTGATCGCAGTAATCTGGCCGGAATGGCCATCACGTTTTTCATCGGTGTGATTTTGACGGCAGGAGGATTGACATTAAGTAATCGGACGCGGCCAGCGCCCATTTACATTGAGCCGCCAGAACCAACACCCCAACCGGAGCCAACGACCACACCCGGTCCAATCCAGGTGTATGTGAATGGGCAGGTGACATCTCCAAATGTGTATGAATTACCACCCGGCAGCCGGGTTGGCGATGCGATTGAAGCAGCTGGAGGTTGGACGGCTGAAGCGAATACGGCCGTAATCAATCTGGCTCTACCGTTGGTCGATGGGATGCAAATTTACGTGCCATCTGAAGGTGAAGTGGCCGAACTGCTGCCGCCGGTCGTCACTGAACCAGACTCATTTACGCGTTCCGGCGATGGCATTGATGTGACGAATGCGGGCGGATTGGTTAACATTAACACGGCTGGCCTGGAAGAATTGGATGCGCTGCCCGGCATCGGCCCCAGTACGGCGCAAAAGATTCTGGATTATCGGGAAAAGTACGGCCGTTTCAACACCATCGAGGAACTTATGAACGTTTCCGGCATCGGCGAGGCCAAATTTGGCAGCGTCAAAGAGCTAATAACTGTAGGAGATAATCCGTGAAACTAATGCGTGACATGTAAGACAGCACGTTTCACGCATCACGCTTCACATTTCCCCCATGCTCCGCGAAAACACTTTCACTATGGCCGCTGCGCGATTGGCCCGTATTCCATTTTGGTTGTGGGGGCAACGGCCGTTTACGCCACCCAAAAAAGCACTCATCCTTAAACCATGCTGTATCAGCCAGGTCATGTTAACCACGCCGCTGCTGGGCGCCCTGCACAAAGCCTATCCACAAACCCGCTTTGACTGGGCTGTCAGCGATTGGGCACGTCCGGCAATCGCCGGAAATCCCCGTCTCACCGAGATCATCAGCACCGGAGCCGGCGGGCTGGATACCGCAAGTTGGGCTGATATCCGGGCACTCATCAAACGATTGCGCCAGGAAAATTATGACACGTGCTTCATTCCCAGCCGGTCAAGTTTGCTGTCGTTCATCGCCTGGCAAGCGGGTATTCCCCAGCGAATCGGTTTGCATGTAAACGGCCGTGGCTTTGCTCACACGTTAGCGGTCAAACCACCGGCAGACGAACAACATGAAGCTGCCATCTATTTGTCGCTGGCACGCACAGCCGGTATTGATGAGGCGACAATTGCCTCGGTTGGCATGGAATATCATGCGCCAGATTTGGAAAGAACGGCCGTGACGCGGCGTTTGGTTGATGAGCTGGATTGGCTGGGAGATGTGCCCTTAATCATCATTCATCCCGGTGGCGGCATTAATCCGGTTCATTCAAATAAAGACAAACAGTGGCCAGTCGAGCGGTTTGTGCGATTGGGAAATCATTTGGTGAAAAAATATCAGGCACAGTTATTGATTGTTGGGGGTGAAAAGGAACGGCCGTTAGCCGAAACAATCAGCGGTCTCATGTACGCTCCGGCGGCCAACTGGGCCGGACGCATCACCCTGGGCGAATTAGGCGCGCTGGGCGAAGTGGCCGACTTGTACATCGGCAATGATGCCGGCCCGACCCACATTGCGGCTGCCGTTGGCTGCCCCACGCTCGCTATTTACGGACCCAGCAACCCGGCCATTTCCGGTCCTTATGCCATCAAAAGCCCAGTGGCAGCACTATGGCATGAATTTGACTCTAATTTTATCTGGGCCGATGGGGTTACAGTCAAAGAAGTTGTCACAGCCGCCGAAAACTTACTGGCTCAATATCGTGGTATCTGATTCCCGCCAATCCGATGCAATACACGGCCGTTGCCATTTACTGAATACTTGCAACCTGTCCACCAGCCTCGCGTACAGGGGATAAGCAAAACGCGCGAGGTAACAGCATGACTCAAGAACAAGAAATCTTAAAAATTGAAATCCCGGTGGAAGAGGAAACGCCTTTTATACCGGAGCGGCCCCGGTCGGATGTGAAGGCAAAAGCGGTGGAAGCAGGGAAAACGGCCGTTTCCACTACCGCACGCACCGCTCAAAAAGCGTGGGACAGCGAACCACGACGCAAAGTTACACGGAGTGTCGCCCGGGGGACTGCTAAAGCAGCCGGCAAAACCAGCAAATTTGTAACTGAAAAGGTAGCCCAGGCGGCCGAAAGACAGGCACGGGAACGGGCAACGGCCGTGCAAACTCGTATTCGGGAAACCGACTGGAAAGCGGAAGCTAAAAGTGGTACCGCCCGCAGTCTAAATTGGCTCAGCCAACGGCTGTCCCATCTGGCGGCCAAAATCAATGCCCCCCGCCCCAAAGACAGCAGCGAATAAATTACTTCTTTTTACGCGACACCCTCATCATCGGCAAACAAGTCGCGCAGCCCGTCTTCCCATGCATCGGCCAGTGGGAAAAACGAAAGTTCCGTAAAACTGGATTCTAACTTCTCCAGATAGGTACGGATATTCAACTGCGGCATTTTCTCCTCAAAATCAGCCACTTCAGCATCCATCACCTCGGTTAACTGCTCTCCCTGCCGCTGCAATTGAACCAAATCAATGTTGATGCCCAGTAAATGATTGACACGACGCATGATGTCGTACCACGCTTTGAAATCCTGTTCCAGTCGCAGTCCTTGCGGATTGGTAACCGATTGGGAAAAATCGTACGCGGGCACAAAACCATAGAAAACGACGAATGGCATCTCTTCGGCCTCGGCCCGGTGTACCAGATAAGAACCAATACTGGAACCACCCTCGTAATTGGAAAAACTGAGCGCGTAATTATCGAGTTCCTCTTTCATGTCCGGTAAGCTGTAAATGCAGTGAATTTGACGGTCTCTGTTATAGGGAACAGCCCCGTATACCCCGGCAAATCCGGCAATGCGGCTGACGCCTAATGCTTTGGCCGCCCCCAAAAAGGCACGGCCGTACCGCTCCACGTTCATGTGCGGTTCATCGCCTAAAAAGATAACCACACCCTGCTCCTCATTCCCGGCATAAAAAAGTTCGTTACGTTTTTCCTCAAACTCGCGCCGGTAGCCATCTTCCAGTTTGATTAACGGCCGTACCAGATGATGTGTGCCCGGTATTTGAAACAGATAATAGTCATCGGTAGGAATTTCGCCGATTTTACGGGCATCCAGCTTTTCAATAAGATACTCCGGCAGTCCCGAAGAAATCGACCCGGCATCAGCCCACTGTCGCCAGCCGACAAGCATGATGATTTTTTGCGCTTGTGGTTTTTCCCAAATTTCAAACAAATCGTTCATAAAAATAGACCTTGTACTTGTCTTTGCACAATGCTGGCAGCAGCAGTTTCCTACCATTATACGTGATCGAACAATAAGCAATCCAGATTCTGGCTTCTCATCGTTGATTTATACTAACAGGCATACCTCAGAAAAACGTATGTACATCGCAAAAGTAAGGCAGTACATGTTAACCAATCTCATAAATAACCGGTAAATATTGGCTTCTCCTTAGTAACCGTCCAACAATTACTTCCCTTTTTGGAAGGACGGTTACTCGAAGGTCATCCACCAATTCCGATAACT
>JBNKZT010000440.1:0-4748 GCA_050301775.1 Promineifilaceae bacterium (SeqCode) | reverse complement strand
GGCAGCCAAAGTCGCCGCTGCCCTGGCCAGAGATATTTACCAAAAAATCAGAGGGCAGCCGGTTGTCACCAGCCGCCCCCTTTAGGAATTTAGGAACATTTACAGCATATCACAAGGAGAATGCTTATGGAATTCAGGGACAGTTTCGGGAGTAATTCGGGCGCGATTTTGGTCACCGCCATTTTACTCCTCATCTTTGGGTACGTTTACAACCGAATAATAGATTGGGTCCACCGCAAGGGACTTAATGACGGCTTCGTCTGGCTGGAAGTGGTTGCCGGGGTGGCCGTCACCATTGGCGCAGCCGGTTTTACTATCGGTTGGGGCAACGCACTGCTACTGCTCGGCTATTTCGCCTGCAGCGGACTGTTCATGGCTGTTGGCGACATCTGGCGCTACGTGCAGGCGCGGCGATTAGAGAACGGCCGTGAGGAATGACCAAACAGCGCGAATGGCCTAACAACATGAGACTTCACCGCGACCGCGCGGCCGAAGAGATAAATACGGCCGTTTCCGCCGCTGAACGGCTGCTCAGTCGAGTTGAACGCGGCGAGTTTACGCGAAACGGCCTTGAGCGCGATCTGCTGAAGATTCTAAGGCATGGCATCACGGCCGTTAGACATTTGGAGAAAGCCGGCGCTGAAACGATGCCGGAGTAAGGAATTTAGGAACGATGAGTATTCACCAGATGAATGCCGTTTGGCGGTATTCAAAGAACAAGGGTAGCAAGCTGTTGTTGCTGTTGGCCATAGCCGATAATGCAGATGATGACGGCGTGGCGTTTCCGGGCGTCGATTACCTGGCAAAGAAAATCCGGATGAGTGAGCGGCATGTAACCCGTATGATCCGCGAGCTAGGTGACACCAATGAGCTAGCCGTTGTTTGGGGCGGCGGCCGCGGGAACGCTAATTTGTACTACATTTTGTTGGATAAAACCGAGGCCGCCATTGCTGAAATAAAGGCAAAAGCGGCCGAAGAAAACGCCAAACGCGAAGCAACAAACCCTGACAAGTTGTCCATAAAGGGTGACAAGTTGTCCGCGAACCCTGACAACTTGTCAGGGAATAGCAACGGTATAAACCCTGACAAGTTGTCCGTAAAAGGTGACAAGTTGTCCATAAAGGGTGACAAGTTGTCCGTAAAAGGTGACAAGTTGTCCATAAAAGGTGACATAGCTATGTCACCCGAACCATCAGAACCAATAAGGGAACCACCATCGAACCATCAAGAACCTGATGGCTTGATTCAAAAATGGCCAAACGTTTTGCAGTCGCTGCAAGGCACCATGACCCAAGCCACATTCGATCAGCTTTTACGCGGTTCGCGCCTGGCGACCGTGAAAGACGGAGTGGCCACCCTTGTGGCTCCCAGCCAGTATGCCGCCGATTGGATTAACGGCCGTCTCAAAGACCAGGTGGGTCGGGCGATTCACGAAACAACCGGCCGCCGCTGTAGCGTCTATGCCCGCCCACCGCGCTTAGGAGAATTATATGCCCTGGACAAAACCTGAACTGCAAGCAGCCATGCGCGCCGTGGGCTGGGAACGTATGAGCGGCCCCGGCAGCGTCTATCACCACCCGGAAACTGGTCACCAGATTAACCTCGGCTCCTGGGAACACGGCCGTTTCACCTGGGAAACTTACGCCGAAAAGGAGCAGATTCCGCCTAAAGAAAAGCCCATCGCCCTGACCGGCCTGGCGGCCGAGTTGTGGTGGGAATTGAGCAATGCCTACAGCCCCCAGCACATCCAGGCCACTTGCGCCAACGTGCAGCGGCTGGAGAGCAACCACGCCAACCTGGTTGAGGACATCGCCCGGCTGCAAACGGCCATCCGTGCTGCCGGCCTCGTTGACGACGACCTGCTGGCCCAGCTCGCTCGCGGTCCTGAGTACGTTGTCGGTTACCTGATTGACTACTTCGAGGCGTTTGTGCCTAACGGAGCGGATTAACATGACCCGGAAAGCACTGCAGGACGGAACGGAAACGGCCAAAGCGTGTCCACGCTGCGGCGCTGCCCACCGGTTGGTCATCCGGACCAACACTAAAGCGTCAGCCAATGGCAGCCAATTCCTGGGCTGCCCCAATTACCCAACCTGTCGTTATACGGAGCCTCTGCCGGAGGACATCCGAATGGAACTTTTAGGACAAAGGAGATTGTTTTAGTCATGGAGATTCTGGAAATCAAAGTCAAATATGGGATGACCCAGAACCTGGGCGATTACACCAACTGCCGGCCGGAAATGGAAGTCAGCGCCCGGATGTCAGCCGGCGACGACGTGGCCGAAACCGTGCTTGACCTGGTCAACTTGGCCCGCGAGCAGGTTCACGAAATCGTTGACGACGAATTGGAGGCGACCGGGCAGTCGCCCAAGTATTACAACGGCCGGCTGCTCAGGGTGTCTCGGAGCGAAAAGCGGGACTGCATCGTCGTCTATCCGGAGCACCTGGAGCTGCCACGGGAAGAAAACTGGAAAGAGCGCGATTCCTGGCAAAGTGACGGCATCTACCAGGCCATGCGTCCGGAAACGGCCGTGGCCGCTGCCGTCAAACTTGGCGAGCGTTATCCCGGCATGATGCTGGTTAACTGCACCAGCGGCGACTTTTCCGAGCTGCCGCTACTGCCAGACCCTGGACCGGAACCGCTGTGGCACCAGAAAGGGTTACAGCGCCGCTTGCGCGAGCTGGACATCGATGAGGCTGAATGGGAGGCCCTGGCTGCGCTAGAGCACGTGACCGATGAGTACCTGCTCAAGGTCAAACGTTGGACGTGGGACCGTATTGTTACCGAAGACGATCTGCTAACCACCATCCACGAAAACAAACCGCTCGCGGCCAACGAGCAAGACGATGAAGATTACGACGAGGAGAAGGATTGGGATGATGACGACGAGTGATTTCAGCACCATCACGGCCGTTTCGCCGCTTGTCACCTTCCACCCGAAACCGAAGGTAGGGCGGCCTGGTTTGTCGGCATTGGAACTCCACAAGGCATTTCTGGCCGTCGTTGAGCATGGCAGCGTCAACAAGGCAGCCGATGCGCTGTACATGGTGCAGTCTGGCGTCTCGCTCCGGCTGCGTAGGTTGGAAGTCCGACTTGGCGCTGCGTTGTTTGCGCGCCAACCAGGGCGGCCGATTGAACTAACGGCCGTTGGTGCGGACGTGGCAGAGAAGCTGGTGGCCATGCGAGATAAGGGGCGCCTGGCCGTCCCGATCCGCGTCCTGGTCTACCCCAAATGCGGCCACATCCGAGTGGAGGCGGTGGACAATCCCCACCTGGGTTTCGGTGCTGCCGGCGCTGTGGTGGGGGAAACGGCAGTTTACGTTTGCTGGGAATGCTTCAAGCGGTGGGGGAGGCTCAGGACGCTGGAACCGGGCGATCACTTTGTTTTTAGATAGTGCGGCCGGTGGAGGAGGTTCCACCGGCCGCTAAATCGGATGTACGTAGGATGTACCGATTGTTTTTATTGTACCTGCACTAAATCCAATCGCAAATGAGAAGGCCAGCCCGTGGGCACACAGGCCGGCCTCGTTCAAAAGACCGGGTAGAGAATCGGTCGCTGTCCTCATTGTAGCACAGCCCAGCAAGCGAAGACAACGGCCGTTTCCTGATTTAGTTAAGGAGTAGTAATGACCAGACCATCCTGGATGGAGAGTATTGAATATACCTTTGACGGCCTCTTCGAGACTGGCGGCAATATCAGCTTGGCTTTTTTTCGCCGCCTGGCTCCGTTTATCGTTCCGGCCGCGCCGGCGTTCTTTTTCGCCTACAGCCTGTACACGGCCGTAGTGGCCATGAACGCCGACCCAAGCTTGGCGGCCACCGTGGGCGTTATTGGCGCACTGGCCCTCATTACCACTGGCATGTTGGCCAGCCACACGGCCGTTTCCCTGCTGGCCATCGGCGAGATTGCCGGCGCGGTCGTAGCTAGTTTGTTCGTGGTCCTGTACCTGGTCGTCGAAATCGGTGGCATCCTAAAGTTGGGAACGTTGACCGATGACGGCCGTATCGCCGGCGTCAGCATCAGCCTCATTACCGGGGCCGTTTACGTTACCTTGTCGCTGATGGATTACACCCGTCTGCGCCGGCAGGCATTGGAAGCTGCCGAAGACAGGCAGCAGGAGTTAGAAGATACGGCCGTGCAGCGCCAGGCAGAAGCCGACGAGGCCGAGAAACAGCGCCAGCATGAGCGGGACATGGCTCAGTTACAGCACCAACAGCAAATGGAGCGCGAGCGGTTGGCGGCCCAGGAGCGGCTGGAGCTGGCACGCATTCAGGCTCAAGCCAGCACTGAGCCGGCACAAAGCCAGCACGAGCAGGCGCGGGCCAGCTTTACCTGCCAGCACTGCGGCGCTACAGCCGGCAAAAGCGGCGCGCCCTTCCGTACTCAGGCCGCTCTCAACGCGCACCAGGCGCACTGCCCGGCGCAACAGAATGGCCGTGTGCATCACGAGGAGGCCGTAGCGCGATGATGAAACGAATCGCAACCGTCCTTATCTTGGTCACATTCGCCGCCTGCTCGCTGGCCGGCCTGGTTCTCAGCCTGGCCGCCGACCAGGCCATTGCCACCGCTGCCGACGTGGCCAGCCAGCCCGACAGCGCCGCCGACCTGATCATCCGCAGCCGTACCACTGCGCCGGAGAGCCGCTCCGGAACGTTGTGGTTTGGCGCTGGCATTCTGGCGCTGGCCCTGGTTGGCATTGGCGCAGCCATCTTCACCATGAGAGGCGGCACAGATTTGCTTAAGCAG
>JBNKZT010000439.1:0-4812 GCA_050301775.1 Promineifilaceae bacterium (SeqCode) | reverse complement strand
TTATAGCAGCCTGGGAATTCATTCCCTGGCTGGCGATTTGCCGGCGATTTGCCGATCGTCAACAAAAACTCCGCGCATCCCAACCATTTATTTCATATTCAGTGCTGACCGGCTCAATTCGAGTCACTCATCGCCACGCCCCACAACAAAGTAAACAATGGGGCCAATGATGTTGACGACGATAATCACGGCCGCCCACATCCATTTGGGACCGCGCGTCGTTGTCCGGCGACTTAAATCAAATAAAGCAAAAATCATCAGCCCCAACTGGATCACAACCAGAGGCCAAAGTAACGGTAAAAGTTCTCGCAGTTCATTCATGGTTCATTTCCTTCGGAGTGCGACTTCAGTCGCGACGCCTGCACTCCTTTTCATGTGATGGGATGGGTGACTATTGCCACTTTATGGCGGCGACGGCCGTTTCCACCCCCATCATTCTGCAGCAAAGGCAAAACAGCCTGGTTCACTGCCGTCTGAAACGCATCCATCTCCGCCTCGGTTGCCCAAAATGAGACCTCGGTGTAGCCCACCCGGTCGGCCAGCAAATCGGGAATCTCTCCGGCCGTGGCCAAATAATCGGCAAAGCCTTGCAGCAAGATCATGGCATACGTGGTAAAGGCTCGCAAATGGTCATCGGCGGTTAATCCGGTCATGTCATCGGCGCTGAGATACGGCCGTTGCACCAACCGGTACACTTTCTCCTGAATCCCATTCACAAGCCGCGTGTCGGCAACATCAATCATTTCGCCATCCAACAGCAGCTTCAAATGCCGATAAATGGACGATTTGGGCACATCCGGCAGCCGCTCATCAATTTCCTGCGTCGTCAACATATGAGTCGCCAATGTGCGCAAAACGCGGAACCGTACCGGGTGCATAATTAAATCCACTTTGGTTAAATTCAATACACAATCCTCTATTATCGCAATTAATAACATTATCATTATTGATAATAATGTTATTATGGCCGTTTTGTCAAGCATCTTTCACCACAATTAGCCAGGGATCGACGGCGTACCCTAAGCCTCATCGTTGAAAATGCGGACAGCAAATGAATTTATTTGTGTTTTTCTTTACTCGGATGAATAAGAAGGAGGCGACGGCTCATAGTACCCCCTGGCCACCACCCAATATTGTTGGATATTTTCCAGGTTGGCGAACCCGGGAAAGTTGATCCATTGGCTGTCGCCCTGATGCAAAATTAGATAATTCCCATCAGATGATTGCAGCGCAGGCAGTTGATGCTGCAAGATATGTTTACGGCCGTCTCCATCAATAGCCAATACATAGACCTGATCCAGGTACGAAATTTCTGGTTCAACCTCACGAATGAGTAAACGGCCGTCAAAATGCTGTAACGGCCGCGGCTGCGTCGCCTCATTTTCCGGACCAACAAGGCCATAAATGATAGTTGTATCCAACGCCCAACGCTGATTGGCCTCATCGTAGGTAAAAACGTAAGGGCAGGCCAGACCACCAAAGAACCCTTCCATCTGGTAACTCATGCGGCGTCCTAACTGTTGCTGGAACAGGTCGTAAACGGCCGTAATCCGCTCGCTCAAATCCTCCGGCAAACAATCATTTTCTGCCGTTCCCCAGGTTGTTGGCTTTGACGAACCGCTCGGGCCACATTGATTGAGCAGCGCAAACCAGGTTTCAGTCGAGGTAGCCAGATCACTCACGCCCAAATCAAAATACACAGGCAGCGTACTGGTGATAGTCTCGGATACCGGGACACCGGTTTCCAAGCTGTCCAATAGACCAGCCAGGTAACGTTCTAGCGGCATCTCCGCCATAGAAATATCGAAGGCCAGGGCTAATTGTTCATCTGTCATGACCAGTCGATTGACCGTTTCGGCCGCTCCTTGCGAATCGCCAGCTTCAAACAACAGCCGCGACCGGAATAAATCGGCCGTATGGACTGGCGATATGGGCGCCCGACCTGCATCAAAAATTTCGGGCCAGGTAAATGTCATCTCCCCCGCTGCCGGCAGCGGGTAAGCCTCGTCCATACTGGGAATTTGGCCCAGATACGCATCAGCCGCCTCCCCACCTTCCTGGCGGTAAACCAAATTGGCCAGCGCCAGCAGCGCTTCACGATTCTGCCCATCCAGCGACAGGGCGGCCTGAAATGCGGCTTCAGCGTCTTCTAAACGGCCGTCCAGGGCATAGATTTGACCCAGATTGACGCGCAGTTCAGGGATGCCTGGGAGGAAGGTGACGGCCGTTTCCAACTCTTTGGCAATCGCTGCATAATCAAGCTGGCCAAACGACCATTTATAAGCCAGCATCGCCCGCATAATGTACGGACCGGGCAGAGAAGGGTCTAGGGCCGTAATGTCGTCCAGTTCCTGCTCAATCTGCGGCGGATCCGGCAAAAATCCCCCGGCTGACCAATCCAGCGCCAGAACGTTGTAACGGGCGACAGCCGAATCCGGCTGGAGATCCTTGTAGCCATACAGAAAAGTTGCTGCCAGGACAGACCCATTTGGCAGGTCGTCGCCGGGACTCCACCGGCCCGGCAATGCCGCAATGACACACGCCTGGACAGCTTCAGGCAGATCAAGCGGACCAGACTCGGCCAATAAAATTCCCAGGTTATTATACGCCGGGGCAAATTCAGGGTCGGCTTGAATAGCCTGGGCGTACTCACAGGCAATCGTTTCGACATCATCGCTGCCCACCGCTTCAAGCTGCCGTCCCCGAAAGAAGTGCAGCAGGGCCGGGTTTTCAAAAACGACCGTCTCCGGCATATTGGCCATTGCCGCGTCAAAAACAGCAAACCCTTTCTGGTACTCGTTGGCCTGGTACTCCAACTGGCCAATGACAAACAAAGATAAAAAGGTCACATTTTCCGGCAAGACCGTATTGACAACACGAATCGCCAATTCGCTGCTGTTGTTTTCTTCGGCGCTGGCCAACGGCACGGCCGATGTTCGCAGCAAATTGCGGCTTTGCGATGTCTCGCTGGTCAGATAAATACGGACATTGATCCCCAAATCGTCATACCAACCCCAAATGACGACTGTACTGCCGGAGGCGGTGGCCAATGTCTCCGCCTCATCCCGACTGGTGATAGGCTGATCGATGACCTGGACGTTGACGCCGCGCAAATCGTATTCGTCAAGGGTATCCAGCAAATTTTCTTCTAATAGTGGGGCAACTTTTACAAACCGATTCGGCGGCGGCTTGAATTCGACGATAGTGACATCGGGCGGCGGGGTTGGTGTTGGTGTGGCAGTTGGTGTTGACGGTTTTGCGGGAACGGCCGTTGCCGTCGCTGTTTCCGTTTTGACTGCCACCACAGCCTCCTGGGTGGGGACTGCCCGTTCTGTTCCTTTGGGCCAGCTAATCACGCTAATCAATACGATCAACAGGACAACAATCAAACCAGCCGCTATAACAAACTGCTGCGGCTCTCCCGGCCACCACGATGGTGTAACTGGAGCCAGCCTGTTTTCCGTAATTTCATCCGGCCAATCCACCTCCACCCGCGCCTGCCGACAAGCCGCCAATAACGCACCCAAACGCTGCCGGCGGCGCATATACAAAACCAATTCCCGCGCCTTCGCCTCCGTGCCCCGTCCGGGCAGGCCATCATAATTGACGTCCAGGTCAAAGCAAAGGCTGCGTAATTCATCCTCGTCAAAAAGATCAAAAATCAATTGGCGTAATCGGTTATGGGCCGACAAAGATTGTGCCATGTTTGACATTATAGCATCCTTGTCCTCATTCATGAGGCATTTTCCCCGATTTGAATTGGCCAATTGCTTAATTCGGAAAACAACTTATCATGGATAGACAAAAGCTATTCTGTAATGGAGGAAATGGGAATGCTAGGTGTCATTGCTGCCGGTGCGCCGGAAACGGCCGCTGCCGGAACAGCCATGCTGGAACAAGGCGGCAACGCCGTCGATGCGGCTGTTGCCGCTGCTTTTGCCTCATTTATCGCCGAAATCGGGGTCGTCCATCTGGGAGGCAGTGGGGTCGCCCATCTTTTCAATCCCAAGTCAGGCAATTCGCTGGTCTATGATTTTTTCAGCAACATGCCAGGATTGGGTGGTAAAACACCCCAGTCGATGGATTTTGACAAGGTACTGATTGATTTTGGTGAGACAACGCAGAGCTTCCACCTGGGACGGGCTGCGGTAGCTGTGCCGGGTAATATTGCCGGTTTGTGCCAGATGGCAGCCGATTACGGCCGTTTACCCCTCCCCACCCTGCTCGAACCGGCTATCCAACTGGCTCGCGACGGCCTGCACCTCACCGAATTCCAGGCCAACACCTGCCAACTGCTGGAACCGATCTATTGCCATACCGCCGGCATGCGTGAGATCTTTCAACAGAACGGCCGGATGATCCGCCCTGGTGAACGACTCTACATCCCCCATCTGGCCGGCACCCTCATCGATTTGGCGCAAGAAGGAGAAGGTCTCGCCAGAAACGGCCGTCTCGCCCAGGCCATCCTCATCGACCAGCAAGCCAACAACGGTCTGCTCACCGCCGCCGATCTGGAAAATTACCAGGTGCACAAAGTCCAATCCATTCGCCTGCCCTACCGCGATTACCAAATTTTGCTGCCACCCCCCAGTTCCACCGGCGGCGTCCTCACCGCCTTCACCCTCAAACTCATGGCCCGCTTCAATTTAAGCCAATACCGGCATGGTTCTGCCGACCATCTGCGCCTCCTCTTTGAGCTGATGGCCGCCACCAGCCGCGCCCGTCCCTTCTGGGATGGTTGGAACGACACAAAACCGACGCCAGAAGCAATCGACCGTTTCCTGGGCGACGATTTCGGACAAATCTTCTACG
>JBNKZT010000438.1:0-4815 GCA_050301775.1 Promineifilaceae bacterium (SeqCode) | reverse complement strand
GCTTTTCCAAATGTTTCGTAAATTTTTACTGATCTGTGTTTTGTTGATTTTGCCCCTGGCTTTGCTGGCCTGTGGTGGGCAGGATGAGCGTGAACCGGCGCAAGCTGAGGCAACGGCCGTTCCCACCAGCCTCCCAGCAGCCACAAAAGCACCCACGGCAACGGCCGTACCTTCACCTACACCCACATCCATACCCGAAATCCCGCTGGGCGACGAGTACCGCAGCGAGGATGGCGGCTTCGCCTTCCGTACCATCCCAGAGTACGAAGTCGAAGATTTTTATGGCTTTGTCAGTATGATGGGGCCAAATTCCGACCCCAACTTAGGTCCGGCCATTGCCCTCATCGGCGGCCTCAACAACGAGAGCACCACGGTGGAGCAGCTTTTTGAGGATTTCCAGCAGGAAGTTGTGCAGGGTGACAACGTGCAGATTGAATTATCTGACATGGCTGAAATTACCATTGCCGGGCTGCCGGGAATGGTGGCGGATTTGAGCGGCGATGTGGAAGGGGGAGCGGTCAACGGCCGTATCGTCGTGGCCATGGTCACACCCACCCAGCAGTTCACCATGTTTGGCGCCGCACCGAACGAGGAATGGGACGAATTCGCCGTCCTGTTTGATGCCGTGTTAGCCTCGGTTTCCTTCTTTGACCCGGTCATTGAGGCTGAACTGCCCACAGCGGAACCGCCGGTTATCGTTGAAGCGCCAAAACCGGAAACGGCCGTCACCGAAATCCGCCAATGGGCCGCCTCTGCGTTTGCCAGTTCGGAATATGGTAATCCTGATTGGGCCGCTGTCCAGGCCACCGGCGCGCCGGACACGTTTGTCGAAGAATGCGCCGACCTGCCTTCAGCCTGGGCCTCTTATGAAAGCGATACCGTCGATTGGCTGGAGTTGACGTACGACACGCCAGTCGTCCCCACCGCCATCAACATCATCCAAACCCATTCGCCCGATCAAGTTGTGATGGTTGAACTGGTTGATACGGCTGGCGCTTATCATGAAATCTACACGGGCGAACCAGAAAATCTGTGGGAGGAATGTCCCTACACCCTCTCCATTCCGGTGAACGTGAAATATGAAGTAACCGGCTTGAAAATCACGATTGACCAATCCATCTCGCCCTGGAACGAGATTGACGCGGTGGAGTTGGTGGGGACCGCGGTGGGAGGAACGGCCGCTACCGCAACCACCACCGAATTAGCAGAAACCGCCCCTGACGGGAAACTGGAAGTGGCCGCCATTCACGGGTACGAGGACAAGTACGGCACTTTGTACGTCGTCGGACTGTTGACCAACCATTCCCAACGAGGCATGGACGCCGTAGAAGTAGAAATCGAAATCCGTGATGCCGCCGGAGCCAGTTTGTACAAGGATGTGGCCTGGACAGCCCTGTACCGCATTGCCCCTGGCGAGACGACCCCTTTCCAGTTAATGGTTTACGACGACCTGACCGGCGTAGATAGTTTTACAGCCACAGTGGTTGGGCAGAGTACGGCCGAGCTTAATCGCCCGCCGGTTAGCGTGCAGGGTGTTGTGCGCTCCATAGACGACAATGGCAATGTCCATCTGACCGGCCAGGTGGTCAATAACGGCAGCCAGCCCATTGTCATCAATGGCGTCGCCGCGGCCACCTTCGACGAAGCTGGCGAAATTGTCACGGCCGATTCGGCCATAGTCACGACCGGCTACCTGGAACCGGGCGCATCCGGTCCCTTCCGTGTATTTGCGTACGGCCCGGCCGAGGGTCTGGATTCGATTGCCGATCACGCGATTTATGTAGACGCGCTGCCCACATCGCCGGAAGACCCCTGGGCACTCACGTTTTCGGAAGAAAATCGGGTGTACGTGGATCGATACGATGACGTTCACCTGGTCGGCGAAGTGACTAATACGAGTGATAAAAATCTGGACATCCGCCTGTTAGCCGCCTTTTATGATGCTGACGGTAACGTGCTCGACGCCGATACATTCTCCATACCGCTGGACCTGGCGCCCGGCGATACGCTACCTTTTGACATGGTGGGCGGATGGGCGCCGTTGGAATACACCCGTGGTTTGTTTGCGCGGGTGGACAGCTACACCATCACCTGGGATCAGTATTGGACGTGGGAATCTTCGGAAGTCACGGTTGACCTGGCTACGGCCAATGATGCCCATGAGTTTAACAATAACCGCGCCTCCTTTACCGGCCAGATTGTGAATGATTCGGGCACGGCCGTTGACAAAGCCGTCATCATCGTGGGTCTGCGCGACCCGGCTACCGGACAGCTCATGGCAACAGATTACGACTCTATCTTTGACGACATTGCCGCCGGCGGCAGCGCCGATTACAACATGTCCATTGACCTGAAATCCGGTGATGACTTCGATTCTATGGAAATCTTTTTCATCGTGAAAGGTGAACAGTCTTAAAGAAGATAGTCAGTTACAAAAGGAGCTTCCCATGAATAAAAAATCAGTCGTTATGTTAATTTCATTATGTGCCATTTTGTTGTTGGGTACGGCCGTTGCTGCAGCGCAAAAGTCACCATCCCGGCTAAACAACGATAGTGTGCCGCCCGTCGTTGAT
The DNA here is from genome assembly GCA_050301775.1 of Promineifilaceae bacterium (SeqCode). Classification (GTDB taxonomy): domain Bacteria; phylum Chloroflexota; class Anaerolineae; order Promineifilales; family Promineifilaceae; genus JACKCC01. The sequence continues at coordinate 2,242 of JBNKZT010000438.1, read as the reverse complement.
CGAGTGCTGGCAACGCCGGTTACGACCATCACCGTCACCAGCGGTACAGACCCGGACAACAGCAAAAGCAAAACCTGCGCCAGCGAGTCTGTTTGCACCTTGCGCCGGGCAATCGTGCAATCAAGAGGGCTGACTGCCGGTGAACTACCCGTCCTGATCAATTTTGACATCCCCGAAGATCCAGCCGAAGGGTATGACGCGGCACTGGATGTCTGGGAACTGCCCATCCTGACTACCACAGACGCTTCCGTTTTTCGGCGTATCAAAGGCCAGGTCATCATTGATGGCGAAACCCAACCGGGCGGGCGGGCCAATGGACCCAAGATCATCCTCATTGGTCCTGACACAGGGCAAAAGGATGGCTTCATTGTAGGCGACGTGGCCGGTGATGACGCCATCGAGATACGCGGCCTGGCATTCCAAAATTTCAAGACGCACATCACCGTCAACACCGACAATAATCTCATCGAAAATAACTGGTTTGGCCTGGCAAGCAATGGCACGGCCGTTTACCTGCGGAACAACAATCCGGAAGATGGCAGCGGCAGCGCTGGCGTCGCCCTCAGTGCCGGGGCAGATAACAATACCATCCGTAATAATGTGTTTACCGGGTTTGACGGTGTGGCCGCGGCGATCCGGGGAAGTAACAATCTCTTCGAGAGCAACCTGGTAGGAACCAGGGCCGACGGCAGCGTGCCCAAGCAAACCGACCCCAATTTAATCTGTACAACAGTGGATTGGTTGGGCGGCGGCGGTGTGTCCGTCGCGGATAATGGCAGCCAGATTCAGAACAATGTGTTTGCCGGGCTGCGGCAGGAGATTTTCACCATTTCTACCCAGCCAGATGCGGTGCGGATTGACGGGGATAATCACATCGTACAGAACAATCAGATTGGCCTGGATGGCAATGACGCTAAGGTGGGGGTTTGCGGCCGGGGTATTTACCTGGCCGGGGCCAATTCCCCAGAGAATACGCAGGTATTGAATAACCAAATCATCAACCCTGAACTGTCGGCTATTTCTATCAACGGCGTGCTGGTTGACGCCAACTTGCTGCGCGGCAATGTGATTGAGAAGACGACGGCATGGCCGCAAATTCAAGGCAACCCGGAACCAGAGGCCCCCATTCAGTTTGGTTCCACGGTGCCTACGTCGCTGCGAGATTTTGTGCCGGCTGAGGTAACGGCCGTAAACGGCACATCCGTCAGCGGCAGCAGCGGAGCCGGCAGCCCCTGTCCTAACTGCGTCATCGAATTGTTCCTGGATGACAAAGATGACATCGTTGAGGCGCTGCAATCGCTGGCTGTGGTGACGGCGAACAGCAGTGGAAATTGGACGGCCGTTATCCCCTTTGAATTAACTGCCGGACAGGGAATACGCACGACCAGCACATCGGCCCAGTACAACACCATTCCCGGCATGAGTGCCAACACGACAACTGAACTATCCACACTCTATGGCGCTGGCAACTATGAAGTTTTCTTACCTACAGTGATTCGTTGAAAGAAATTGGAACACAGGCAGCCTGCTGGCGACTTGTAGTGAGCAGGCTGCTCGCGTTCCCAGGAGAGTTGAATGATGACAGAAGTTGAAATTCCCATTGTGGATGGCAAGTACAAGGTTTTGTTTCCGCCCAAGTGTGTCTACTGCGGCGCGCCGAAAGAGGTGACGGTACGCAAAACGGCGAGTTCCGGGAGCAGCCGCCGCAAACGGTTTGTGACGGTAGACGTGCCCTACTGCGCCGAACACGCCCGCGAATCGAAACGGAATGCCAGGGTGTTGACGGCCGTTCTCATCGTCCTCGTAATTGTTAGCTGCGGTGTCTTGTTTGGCATCACGACCAGCATCAATCGTAATCCGTCAACCGGGTTATTGATATTCCTGGCTTTGGTTGCCTTCGGATTGGCCTATGCCGGGCGGGAGGCGTTGCGACGGGCGATGTCCCGTTCCCGCAAGTCGATGGCTGATATGACCAAGGGCAATCTGGGGATTAAGGTGGTGCCGTTGTCCAATAAAGTGGTTTTTTCGTTTACGAACGGCCGTATCGCCGATGAATTCGCCCAACTAAACGGGCAAATTAGCAAAAAGGAAGATGATCATGTCTAACAAAAAGAAATGGCAAGTGACTTTAACTGTGCTCTCAATCTTACTCAGCATGGCGCTGTTAATGGCGGCTTGCGGCTCATCCGCCGGAAGCGACAACGCCGCGGCAGAAGGCCAGACGCGGGCCAATACGCCCGTC
>JBNKZT010000437.1:0-4816 GCA_050301775.1 Promineifilaceae bacterium (SeqCode) | reverse complement strand
CCCCCCCGCTGCTGCACCATCCTCTTGCAGCAAGGAAAAGAGCGCCCGATTTGCACGAACTACAGAGACATAATTTGTTATGCTTGGACCAAGACGATCAAATTCATCTTGTGCAGCGTCTAGTTCGGTGGTGGATTTGACCCAATCGCCACAGTAAGCCAGTAAACGGCCGTATTCCGCGTGCCCTATCGCCTCTTTAGGGCGATCTTCAATTTCCTGACAGAGGGCAATGCTGCGACGGAGGCTGCCAGCCGCTTCTGCCAGCGCGCTAATATTTATTTGTTCGTCTGCTAAATTGTAGAGACCAACGGCCATATTCTTTTTGTCCTTCTGTTTCTCCTTAAGGGAAACAACCCGTTGGAAAAGAGGAATGGCTGCTCCAGGCTGTCCCGACAAACTATAACTGTTCGCCAATGCAGCCAACGTCCACACCTGATCGTTTTCCTTGCTTAAACTCGGTAGTTTATCCTCCCCATCAGGAAACAATGCCCGTAGCAGGTCGATCATTTGCTGATACGCACCCAATTGATAATACAATGGGGTAGCCAGTCGGTCACGGAACAGGATGCGGGCTTCATCGTTCCGTTCAGCGCGGGTCAGGTGGTGGTATAGTTCAATTGTTGGCGCCAAATCGGCCAGGCCACTTATCTTTTGCGGTTGGGGCACGGCCTTAAAATAGTCAATCAGTTGGGCATGCACGGCAGTTGGGTCAGCCAAGCGCTCGTAAGCATAGCGACGGGCGATGGGGTGGAGGTCAAATGTAGTGGTTGGTTGCTGGTTGCTGGTTGCTGGTGGTTGAGCGCGTTGGAGAAGGCCGCGTTGTTCGAGGAGGCGGAGATTGGCGCGGGTTTCGGGGGTATCGCCAAAGACAGCGGCGATGATTTCCCAGGGGACGGCGGCGCGGAAGGCAGCCAGCTTGCCTAACGTAGTTTGGGCGTCGGGGGGCAGGTTGTCGTAAGCGCGTTGGAGAACATGCTGGCGACGCCCCAGCAGGTCGTGGGTGGGGTCGTAGCCGACAGCGGCGCGCAGGTCGCCCGGATTTTCAAAGTCTTCGGCGGCGTAGCCGGACAGCAGGGCCATGCAGAAGGGGTGGTATTCCAGTGGTTGGCAGACGGCGTTGACCTCGGCCCGCGTCGCCTGGATGCCCCACTCGGTAAAAAAGCGGTAGGCGTCTTCAGGGTCCAGGCCGGTCAAATCGCGGCGGCCAATACGAGCGGACAGCTTGCCGCCCCATCCTAACAAATCGCGCGGCATCAGGCGGGTTGTCATCAACGTTTTGCTGCCGTTGCCCAGTTGGGACAGGCCAATCAGCAAATCAGCGGCCACGGGATCAACACATTCCCGCACGTGGCCTAGCGTTGGGGTTTGCTCCTCATCGCCCTGGTAGGCGGCATTCATCCCGCTGTAGGCGCGCAGCAACCGCTCGGCCCCATCGAGGATGATGAGGGCGGGCATGGCGGCCAACCGCTCCAGCAGCCGGTTGAGTTGGACGCGCTTGCTGCGCATCTGTTTGAGGTCTTCGCCCAAAAATTCAAGGACGTCGGTCAGGAAGATATCGACGTGCCCCGTCTCGTAAAAGCCGTGCCAGATGATCAGCTTGAACGGCGGCTTTTCCCGCGCTTTGACGGTTTCCAGCCAGTGCCAGGCCAGGGCGCTTTTGCCGGTGCCGCCCAGGGCGATGACGGCGAACATGGGGCGGTCGTCGGCCAGCCAGTCGTCGAGTTCTTCCAGTTCTTTTTTTCTTCCCACGAAATTGGCGGCGAGGTTGTAACGGCCGTGTTCGTACACACGCACACCCGTTTTCAGTTCAGGGTGGCGCTGCTGGACGGCGGCGATGAGGTCGGGGATACGGCCGTGGCGCTGCGCCCACTCAGCCAGGGACACCACCTTTTCGTCTTTTGTGGCCCCGGCCAGATTTTCATAATCCAGGCCCAGATCGGCGCAAAGCCGGTGCAGTTCGGCTAAATCGAACTGTTTGGAAATTGATTGGCGTAATTGGCTCAAATTTGGCGATTCATCCATGATGCTGGTTCCCTGAAATTGGCGATTTGCACAGGATTACGATGATCAACATTGTAGCCGGAACAAGAATGGCTGGCAACGCCATCTTGGTTTTATTGGGGGCCGGGGCCAGGGCGGCCCCGCTACGATTACGAATTTGCAGAGGGGACTCCCAGGCCCCGGCTCTATAGATCAAAGGCCAGATAGATGAGGGTTTGTTGGTGTTCAAAGCCGATACTTTGGTAAAGGTTGACAGCCGTCAGGTTGCTGCGCCAGACTCCGATGTGAGCCTGGGTTTTGCCCCGTTGTTGGAGTTCGTGGAGGGCAGCAGTGAGGAGGGTACGGCCGTAGCCCTTTCCCCATTCCGCTTTCACAATCCCAATCGGCTCAATTGAATCGCCCTGCAGCCAGACAAACCCGATGGGCTGTCCATCCTGGAACAAAAAGAGGATGTCATCCGGGTCGTCCAGCGTGTTTTCCACTTCCTTTTCGCTGTAAGGCTGATACCAGGGCGTACTGCTGAAGCTTTGGTCGTAAAGTTGGCGAAAAAGAGTAGTAGGCGATTGGCGAGTTTGCAAGTTTGCGGGTGGTGAGCAGCGGGTGACAAGTGGATGAGTTGGCAAGTTAGGAAGATGCATGAGCCATTCTTCGTGTTCGATGAAAAAGTTGTGATGGCGCAAGAAGTGTGAAGACGGGCTATTCAGGTCGGTGGCACAGTAGGAAAGCTGGTCGATATTCATTGTGGAGGCTTCATCCACAACATGCTGTAACAAATGACTGCCTAATCCCCGGCGGCGATGATCCGGCAAAATGCCGCCGTCCAGATTGTATACGTGATCAAGTCCGGGAATCGGGTAGACGGCCGTGTACCCCACCAAATCCCCCGCAGCCTCAATCAACCACACGAGACGCGTTAGTGGAAAGGGCTGGTCCGGATTGATGGCTTGATGGAGCTGATTGAGTACGGCCGTGTCTGCCTTTTGCCTTCTCCGAATCTTCATCGGCGTCCAGTTTATCACGTTTTTAATTTCTGTTTCACAAAAGCCTTGACCCAAACCTACCCCGATGATAAAATTCCATCCGCTTGCCCCCATCGTCTAGTGGACTAGGACGTAGGCCTTTCAAGCCTAAAACCGGAGTTCAATTCTCCGTGGGGGTATAGGAAAGCTCCACCAAGTTGGTGGAGCTTTTTTATTTGGTGATTTAACAATTGACGATTTGCGATTGACGCTTTACGATTCAGGAACAAATCGTCAATCAAATGTGGAGGTCGTTATGCGTTTAGGACTCATGTTAGGCTATGCGGGACGGCGGATTGAACTGCCGCTGGAATTGGTCCAAGAAGCGGATCGATTGGGTGTATATGCCGTTTGGACGGCCGAAGCGTATGGCTCCGATGCGGTCACGCCGCTGGCCTGGCTGGGGGCACAGACACAGCAAATCAAGCTTGGCACAGCCATCATGCAGATACCGGGGCGCACGCCGGCCAATGCGGCGATGACGGCGATGACGCTGAACCAACTATCAAATGGACGTTTCCTCATGGGATTGGGGCTGTCCGGGCCACAGGTGGTGGAAGGCTGGCATGGGGTGAGTTATAAACGGCCGTTAACCCGCACCCGCGAATACGTCGATATCGTCCGCCAAATATTCCGCCGCGAAGACCGAATGAACTTCGACGGCAAAATCTATCAAATTCCTTACCGGGGCGATGACGCCACCGGCCTGGGCAAGCCGCTTAAAAGCACCCTGGAAGCCGCCCCCGACATCCCCACCTACCTGGCCGCCATTGGTCCACAAAACGTGGAACTCACCGCCGAAATCGCCGACGGCTGGCTGCCCATCTTCTTCTCGCCGGACAAGTACGCCGACACCTACCAGCCGCACGTTGACGCCGGGCTGGCCAAAGCGGGCAAAAATATGGCTGATTTTGACATTGCGCCGACGGTGTCGGTCGTGCTGAATGACAATCTGGATATTTGTTACAACATGTTACGGCCGTTTCTCGCCCTCTACATCGGCGGCATGGGGGCTAAAGGCAAAAACTTCTACCATAATCTGGCCTGCCGTTACGGTTACGAAGCCGCCGCCAACGAAATCCAGGACCTCTACCTGGCCGGCGAACATGGGGCGGCGATGATGAAAGTCCCGCCGGAACTGATTGACGAAGTGGCTCTCGTTGGTCCGCGCGAGCGAATCAAGGAGCGCCTGACACGCTGGCTGAACAGCCCCGTCACCACACTCAACATGACCGTCTTCGACGTCGAAACAATGCGCACGATAGTCGAATTAGTTGGCGAAATGGCCTGATTGGCGGTCCGCTTTGTCAGAGGAAAAAGGGCGGGCTGGGGAAAATATAGCGGTCAAACTGGCCAAACGCTTCGTCGCTCAAGAACAGGGCGATGAAGGAATCCATCTGGTAGCCACGCTGTAATAAATAATCAACGGCCGTCTCATTGATTAACGGCAACTCCGCCCCAAAATTCCGGCCGGCCGTCGCTGCTTCATTTTCGGCGTGAGCCAGAATGGCCGGTAAGTCGGATGGGTCCAGGACGGCAAACGGCCCGCTGCTCTGTCCCACGTACCCGTAACCGACGACCTGCCCCGCCCGCCGGTAGAGGTAGCCCTGCTGTTCAGTTAACAGCCAGGCGTGATCTTCGTCGCGCTGGTGGTGCAGGACGATCTCGTCAATCTGGCGCAGGCTGGCCAGCGTTTCGGCCGTGGCGGTCACCTTCTCAAACGTCAAATCGCTGGCCACCTCAACCGGCTCCGCTTTCCGTGAAAAGTAGACAATCGGGAAGCGCGGATACACGCC
>JBNKZT010000436.1:0-4833 GCA_050301775.1 Promineifilaceae bacterium (SeqCode) | reverse complement strand
GTCACGAATATTTCTTGTTACATCAGCATAGGCAGGCCAATCATGTAATTTATCATACGCTTGTAATCCCCCGTAAATCGCTGCCAGCGTATGCATATGTATTTTGTCCGCATACTCTTCCCAACAATCATAATTCGGCAGCTGCCATAATCCACCCAAATACCCGGCGGCTAATGCCGCTGCTGAAGCCCACTGAACAGGCAGTTGTTTCATATGGGTTAACCGATGGTGTTGTTGCAATCCCCACAGCCAGGTACCAATACCATCAAGCTGAAAATTGGGCCATTTCGCATCGCTGCCTTCTGTTCCATCAAGTGTATATCGCGTATGCAAGTAATCAGCAGCTGTCAAAGGTTCTCCACGGGCCGTTTTATGCAAGGCCTGCTCAATAACAGGCTCACGCGCATTGATCACCTTCGCTCCCCACTCATAAAAACGATAGGCGCTGTCATGCTCTCCCACCAGGTCCATCGCATATGCGATAAACGCACCGTCCCGAAACCAACAATATGCATAATCGGGCATCGTGGGACAGGCAACGTAACTGCCGCCGGGTGATTGATTTTCCAGAATAACTTGAATACTGCGTTGATGAAGATGTGACATAGGTTTCAGCAATATTTCCCCGGAACATCAACGCTGATGTTCCGGGGAAATAATCAGGTATTAATTTAATGGTTAATGGAAATGGTACTGGTTGTACTGGCATTCAGGGTGCCGGTGAATGTGACACGTCCCGTACTGCTGTTGTAGCTCCAACTCAAGCTGGTGCCGGTGACACTGCTGGGAGATGCATCCGTTTGCACGCTGATGGTGACTGTCATATTGTTGGTAGAGTTGTTATTGAGATTGACGGTTGTCAGGGAGCTGGAATTTTCTGTGACTTTGATATACAGATCCCCATTATCAACCTGAATATGAGAGCCTAGGTACGACCAATCAGAGGGCAACTTAGGCGCGACGGAGATTGTGTCGTTGACGGCATCATATTGGTAATCAATAAAGGCCATCATATTATCTAGTATTTTACCGTTGGATTCCCAAACGTTACCCCAGGCCGTTTCCAGTGCAAACTCATCCGATGATTTGTTCTCGTCTATTTGTTCTGAACCAATACCCAAATTGCCAAGATAATTGACCACATAATCCAGGTAATCTTTAGCGACATCCACTTTCGTTTTGCCGCTTTCAGTATTGGCCCATTCCAAATAATACTCACTCATCCAGTTTGTGGGCATCATCCACGGGCCACCGTCGTAGTAACTGTCCCCCAAGTCGCGGTAAGCATCACCATAACGCTCTTCCTGATCTGCCCGGTAACGCGCCACGCCACCAAAGGCCATCTTGGTTTCGCTAAAATCGGTCAAGGCTGCTTCCACTTCCAGAAGGGTGCTGATGACTTCGGTTTTCGTGACCGGTTCAACATGGAAGGGTGTCACGAGGCCTAACATGGAAATATCGGCAGAAACGTCCAGATCGACAATGGCCGGGTCGGAGTAGTTTCGTTTGATGTCGTAGGCGTGGGCATAGTAACCAACGGTACCGCTGTAAAGCCCGGTAACGCCGGTATAAATGTTGCTGGCGCGGGTATCAAAGGTGGCGGCTGTGGTGCTGTCACCGGCAGCAGTCATAAAGTCTGCCCCGTCACGTAAGCCCGCATAGACATTGGCGTTTGTGTAGAGGAACATGCCCCATTTATCTTCCCAGGCATTCATGGAGAACATGAGCTGCCGGGTTTCGCTGTAATCCAGCGCGGGATGATCGTTATTTTCAGAGCTGACGAGTCCGGCTTCTTTGACCAGATCACCATAATTGGTGAGGAAAGTGCTGTCTCCGGTTTGCTGATAATGATACCAGGCACCCCAGGGAATAACGGCCGTTTCATCAATCTGCGGATTCCACCATTCCGGTTCACCATCCATCGTGTATTTCTGATACCAGAAGCGATAGTACAGGCCGTCACTGCCGTAGTCGTTAGAAGATGTGTCTCGTTTGGCGACGTTCCACAACCAATCGTAAACACTTTCGGCAACGCCATGCAGCCCCACTTTATCCATCGTTACCGCACCATAAACGGCATCACGCGGCCAGTTGTAGAAATACGCCCCATTGTAGCTGCCGGCCCCCATGCCACCCTTTTCGGCATCAAAGTACAGATAGGCCGCCAGAATACTGCGCTTATAAAGATTGTTGTAGACTGCATCAGGCGTTTCAAAAGTGGTGGCGCTGTCCAACAAATCCTGCCAGTAGGTTTCTGTTGTCGTGCGCAGTGAGGCAACATTCGCCGTTGCAAACCAATCAATGGCTTCTTTAATCGTGCTTGTGTAAAGATTCTGGTTCACCGATGGCGTCGTCGCTCCGGCAAGCAGCACGTCAAACGTTTCCGAACCGGAGCCGGACAGCGTGACGGCTTTCCCCAGATAACCGGCATCAGTGATTTGATACACTTTATTCACATTGGTCGCGCTGGCTGTTGTCGTAATATACAGACCAAAGTCCATTGTGCGCGTACGCCCGCTGCCGGTATCGCCAGGATCATGATAGAAAAGCGCGTTCTCTGTTGATTGGTAGCTAACGCTGTCATTGTCATTGGCCCCGTTGATGTTCATGTCATGGAAGTAAAGGAAAGTTACATCTTGACTGCCGGCGCTTGTGTTTTCCACAACAAAGCGCTGAACTAACAGTCCTGGAATATCCGCGCTGCTTGTATCGGTGGGGAAAGTAATGCCTTTCGGAACAAAGGCGTAGCTGGTTACTTTCAGTGATTCGGTATTGTGAGTAGCGATAGTTTTGATGGTATTGGTGTCAGTGACATAGCTTTGGCTGTATGACCAGGCATCATCGTCGTTGAGCCAATAATAATTATTTCCCACTTTTAACCCGGCAACAGATTTATTGACATTGATCTGAGCGCCTACGCTGCCAACGCTGCCGTCAACGACGATGCCGCTCCAAATGCCCAACGGGACCATAAAGTCAAAGAGTGCGCCATGGGCGTCAAATTGCGCAAAACTGTAGTTGTTGCCGGTCATCCCTTCAACTTGATAGTAATCCTTCGCCGGGGCGTTGGTACCAACGGACCAATCTTCACCTTCCCAGCGATCGGCCGTGCCGTCATTATTGTCATCCCACTTGAACGTGAAGTTAATCTCGGTAACGCCACTGAACGGGCCAATCGTCATTTCATAATCTTTATCCGTATCAGAGGAACCATTTGGCACAAACCAGGTATCGGTTGTACTGCCCCAATTATTTGTGCCCCAATGAACATAGCCGGGCGTTCCTACCTTAAACGTGAGGTAGTAACCCTCCTGCAGTCGGTCAATTTTGGTGCCAAAATCCCAAACATAGGCCGGTTTCACCTCCAGGTAGTCGAAGTTAACGGCCGTACTGCTACCACTCCCATACGTGAAAACAACTTGATGCAATCCTTTCGTCAGGCGCGTGGTCAGGATACCATCCCCCCAGGTATCCCAATTTGCCAGGTCGGCCATCGAAACAGTACCACGAAATTCACCGTCAACGTACACATCACGTGTTGCTGTGCTGCCGGTGTCGTTGGCATAGCGGAAGCGCAGGTAATAATCATCCTCTGCTGCCGCATTCACATAAAAGGAGACTGCATCATTTAGGGCGGCAAATCCGTCTACAAACCCCGTGCCACTGTAGCCGGTGTGATCCGTATTTGTACCGACGCTGGTGAGAATGGCGTCTTCGGCTTCGTAACGGCCGTTTGACGGAGCTGCAAAACTACGCTTAATGTAAATCATGTCCCAATATTGCAAACTGGGAACCGTAAATGAGACATAATCACCCGTGCTGTCGCTGCCCGTGCTGTAGCTGAGTGAGTTTGTTACACCCAGATCGCTGTCCGGCGATGCCAGATAAACACCCGATACGGTCGCGTCATTACCCACGTAATATTTAACCGACAGATTGGTCTTGGTAATCGGTACACTGGCCACGTTCCGCCAATCTTCATCGTTGTCATCTAAATTAATCAGATGCACAATTTCATAATCGTCTGTGCGGTTGTTCAACACCCATATCGTGTTTTCTGTGGCATCCCCGCTCAACGTCTCGCCGCTGATATCGATCCACTGCAAGCCGACATCGCCATAGTGAATGGCCGGATCAAAGAGGAGGTTTTCATAAGCAACGATGAAATTATAATGGTTTTGCATGGCCTCATAGAGGCTGCTGCGCATTTGCAAACTTTCATTCGGGAAATAAGGATGCCCTAACATCTGGTCGCCTTCACCCATTTCGATGTGGAAGGCCCCGGAAGCCGCAAATGCCGCATCTGCCAGCCGCACCGAATGATCATCAAAGGTCCCCAGGATTAAATGATCCAGGTTGATAGACCCGCTGTCGGTGCTGTCTTGCGCCAGCTTAATCGTATGGCTTCCCGCAGTAAGCTCAGCAACATAGTACGCATTTTTGGCCCAGGTATCCCAACTGCTCTGGTCTAAAAACTCAATTTGCGCTTTATCTACTCCGTCAACATAGACGCTGCGGGTAGCCGTGCTGCCCGTGTCATTAGCAAAGCGGAAAACCAGGGCATATTTGCCGGTCTCGGGAACAGAAATGCTAAACTGCACGTAGTCCCCGGTGCTGCTAAATCCGTCAACAAAACCCGTACCGGTGAAGTCTAGATGATTGGTATTCGTGCCTACACTGTTCAGGGTCGCGCTTTCCGCCTCATACTTGAGATTTGCATCTTCCCGATAAACATACAGGTTATCCAGGTTGATAAACCCGCTGTCACCGGCATCACGGGCCAGCTTGATTGTATTGATGCCGCTGTCCAATGTCGCCACGTACCGGGCAACG
>JBNKZT010000435.1:0-4850 GCA_050301775.1 Promineifilaceae bacterium (SeqCode) | reverse complement strand
TGGTCATTAACTGAAAATTTCTGTCGAGACGAAAAGTTGAACTTTTGGTCTTGAAAGGCTTTTTTCGGAAGAGTCAATGCTCAGAAAATAGAGCTAATTTTTCTTGGAAATTAACGGCCGTGTCTAGTTTGATGATAATTTGTCCCGATACCATGCCAAACAACTGCCTGGCGTACCCACCACAAAAGGAGCCGTGTCGTGGAGTGGTTTATTGTTTAGAAAGTGTTGGCGATCCAATGTTACAAAATAATCAACCCCAGCCTCCCACGCCGCTGCCAGCACAATCGCATCTGGCTTATAATGGACGACTGATTGGCAGATGGTAATTTGATCTTCAGAGACATGGGAAACTATCGAAATTTGGCTGCGATCTAACAAAAGCGCCAGCGTCCCCAATGATTGCGGCGATTTGCGGCGTATCACGCTTTCAATTTCCGTCAGGACATGCGAACTTACGTGAAGTTTCACGGACTGCACTTCCCCTAGCTTGAGCAGCATTCGCGCTCCACCCGTCGTTGACCAAATTCCGGAAAATAATGCGCTTGTATCCAGAAAAATATCAGGAATTCGCATCGTATCGCTCTCGTTCTTCGCGTAAGGCGACGAGCATATCCTCTAATGTCTCGCCTTGCTCAACCAACGATTGCGTAATTTGGTCAGCCAAAGAATCGATTTGTGAGCGTACTGGTGCTAAAACAAAAATCCCGCCAATATCAAATAGAGTAAATTGATCCCCCGGATTAAAACGATAATCCTCGCGCAATGATTTAGGAAAAGTCATCACGCCGCGCTGTCCCATCTGTAAAGTAATTGTGTCGCTCATACCACATACTCCTGATCGTCAGATTATCTGAATATCAGTCTATCAGAATGGTGTTGGGTATGCAACCCGTATCTCATTCGTCATTTGGTCATGTGTCATTTAGCAGTGCGATGCATGACACAATGACATAAAACAAATTCGCTTAAATCCAAACGTCGTTGGGGGCGGTTAAGTTACTATCGGCATCGCCAGTGTTGACCAGGCCGGCCGGTTCGACCAGGAGGATGTGGCATTCGTTCTCAGCGATGGGCTTGTGTTCGACTCCTTTGGGGACGACGAAGAGTTCGCCGGGGTGGAGGTGGATACGGCCGTTTCTCATCTCAATCGCCATCTCCCCTTCCAACACAATAAACACCTCATCCGTCTCGGCATGGCTGTGCCAGACAAACTCACCCTGAATCTTTACCAGCTTGAACTGAAAGTTATTCATCTGAGCAATGATCTTTGGCGACCAATGCTGAGTCCACCGAAAAAAGTTCAACTTTTGGTCATTAACTGAAAATTTCTGTCGAGACGAAAAGTTGAACTTTTGGTCTTGAAAGGCTTTTTTCGGAAGAGTCAATGCTCAGAAAATAGAGCTAATTTTTCTTGGAAATTAACGGCCGTGTCTAGTTTGATGATAATTTGTCCCGATACCATGCCAAACAACTGCCTGGCGTACCCACCACAAAAGGAGCCGTGTCGTGGAGTGGTTTATTGTTTAGAAAGTGTTGGCGATCCAATGTTACAAAATAATCAACCCCAGCCTCCCACGCCGCTGCCAGCACAATCGCATCTGGCTTATAATGGACGACTGATTGGCAGATGGTAATTTGATCTTCAGAGACATGGGAAACTATCGAAATTTGGCTGCGATCTAACAAAAGCGCCAGCGTCCCCAATGATTGCGGCGATTTGCGGCGTATCACGCTTTCAATTTCCGTCAGGACATGCGAACTTACGTGAAGTTTCACGGACTGCACTTCCCCTAGCTTGAGCAGCATTCGCGCTCCACCCGTCGTTGACCAAATTCCGGAAAATAATGCGCTTGTATCCAGAAAAATATCAGGAATTCGCATCGTATCGCTCTCGTTCTTCGCGTAAGGCGACGAGCATATCCTCTAATGTCTCGCCTTGCTCAACCAACGATTGCGTAATTTGGTCAGCCAAAGAATCGATTTGTGAGCGTACTGGTGCTAAAACAAAAATCCCGCCAATATCAAATAGAGTAAATTGATCCCCCGGATTAAAACGATAATCCTCGCGCAATGATTTAGGAAAAGTCATCACGCCGCGCTGTCCCATCTGTAAAGTAATTGTGTCGCTCATACCACATACTCCTGATCGTCAGATTATCTGAATATCAGTCTATCAGAATGGTGTTGGGTATGCAACCCGTATCTCATTCGTCATTTGGTCATGTGTCATTTAGCAGTGCGATGCATGACACAATGACATAAAACAAATTCGCTTAAATCCAAACGTCGTTGGGGGCGGTTAAGTTACTATCGGCATCGCCAGTGTTGACCAGGCCGGCCGGTTCGACCAGGAGGATGTGGCATTCGTTCTCAGCGATGGGCTTGTGTTCGACTCCTTTGGGGACGACGAAGAGTTCGCCGGGGTGGAGGTGGATACGGCCGTTCCTAAACTCAATCGCCATCTCCCCCGCCAGCACAATAAACACCTCATCCGTCTCGGCGTGGCTGTGCCAGACAAACTCACCCTGAATCTTTACCAGCTTGAACTGAAAGTTATTCATCTGAGCAATGATCTTTGGCGACCAAAGTTCCGTGAATAAATCTAATTTTTCGCGAAAGTTAATGGCCTGGAAATTCGAAGGAAACTCTTTGTCAGACGGATTGAACGCATCTTGTTTTAACATTCCCCTTACACGCCTGACGGATGAGGATGAACCGGTGTGCGGTTGTACCTTATTGCGTAAGGAACGAGCCAGAACCTCTAACAGTGCCAATTTTTCTGATGTGGAAAGTTGTTGAATAGCATCTACCAATTTTTGATATGACATAGAAAGCCTTTCTGATAACAATGTCTTGTCCAGGCAGTTTACTCCCTCAGCTAATTATTCGGTTGATACTCAATGTTCCATCCCCTTGCCATTAATGTTTTCCGAAGAAATAAAAAAAGTTGACGCTTTTCTTTCGTCCTCATCCAATGAGCTAGGTGTTCTCTATCCATACCAGAAATTCCCCCAACTGATTTTTTGTATTTGATTGCTAAAGAAGGAAGGAAGCCCGTTCCATCATGACCTTGATATCTTTGGAAATATAATCCTAAGACTACTTCTTTAGTAAAACACTTCTTTTTTGGCGCGAGTATCCCAGAATATGACAAGCAAAAGTCGTTATTAGAGATTGTTAAAGTTTGCCTTTGAGTTAGGCTCAAAAACGAAATTGGAAAAAAAAAGGAACATAGCAATAATAGAATAAACATAACTACTATTGCTATTTGCTCAATAAGAGGTTTCTCGCCAATTCCCACTGTAAATAGACCGTATGCAAAGTATCCGGTTGCAGCAACCCATACAAGCCACCCCACAGACAAAGTCAAAATAACATGAATATTTTTTGGGACATCTTTGTTTATCCAAGTAATTGTGTCTATGTCTGTCTCATGAACGTACTGTACTCCTGAAAACAATGTTAGTATTTCTGCGTCAGATTTCCAATGCGTTCTCATTTTTACCATCTCAAATAGTAATTCCTTCGCCATTTTTGCCATTCATGATTATTTAGATTAAACAAGACTGGCTTGCTTTACGTACTCTTCCGGCTTGATGGAGATGGATTGGCTGGCGCTGTCGCTGCCCATGCTGATGCCGTAGATGGTTTGCGCCGCCTGGACCGTGCCCCGGTTGTGGGTAATGACGATGACCTGGGTTCGCAGGCTCAACTCGCGCAGCAGGTCACGGAAGCGGTTGACGTTGGCTTCGTCCAGGGCCGCATCCACCTCATCCATGACGCAAAACGGGGTGGGTGAGACTTTAAGCAGGGAGAAGATGAGGGCAGCGGCCGTTAACGACCGTTCGCCGCCGGAAAGTAACCCCAATCCCTGCTCTCGCCGGTTAGGCAGCCGGGCCACGATGTCTACGCCGGTAATCGTCAAATCGTCGGGGTCGGTCAGCACCAGCCGGGCCGAGCCACCGCCGAAAAGCTGGGTGAAGATGTCGCCAAAGACATCATTGACTTTTTCCACAGTGGCGGCAAAAGCGCGGGAGGTTAGTTCGTCCAATTCGGCGATGACTTCGCGCAGTTGGCTCTCAGTCTGGTTCAAATCCTCGACCTGCTGGGTCATGAAGTCGAAGCGTTCCTGCGTTTCTTCGTACTCTTCGGGCGCGTCGGGGTTGATGGCGCCCATGCGCTGCATCTGCCCACGATAATTTTGAATCGTTTCCTCGATGTCTTCCGGCAGTTCATCAACGGCCGGAAGCTGCTCGACCAGTTCGCCCATCGGCAGCGGCGTGGGGCCGGTCTGGTCTTCATCGTAGCTCAGGGAAACCAGGCCCAAGTCGGCTTTGATGCGTTCTTGCATGGCTTCCATCCGGTTTTGCTGTTGGCTAAACGCGATTTGGGTTTGGGTGTGCTGCGTTTCCCGGTCGTGGGTTTGTTTTTGGATGGTCAGGATGGCATCTTCCAGTTTGGCCAATTGCTGACGTTCCTGGCGGATTTGGTCTTGCCGCGGTTCCAATTGGGCGTCCAGGGCGTCTGATGCTTGTTGTAATTGGGTGACGTTGACCTCTTCGTAGGTGAGGGAAAGCTGCTGCAACTGCTGCTGCAAGGCGGTCTGCCGCTCCTTGAGGCGGGCGATTTGCCGATCCACCTGATTGAGTGTGCTGCGACGGCTGTCGACGACGGCCTGCCGTCCGGCAACGATAGTTTGGGTTGACTGGATGCTTTGTTGGAGGGATTGGCGTTGCTGTTGAGCTTCGGCGACGGGCAGGCTTTCTAGTTGGGCGTGGGCGTGGGTGACGGCCGTTTCCACCTTCACCACCTCCACTTTCTGCGACTCAATCACCTGCTCGGCCTGCTCA
>JBNKZT010000434.1:0-4858 GCA_050301775.1 Promineifilaceae bacterium (SeqCode) | reverse complement strand
GGAAGTAATTGTTGGACGGTTACTTAGGGTTCAACCGTAAATAACTTTGGTGTTTCGGGAATTTGCAATTCCCGAAACATGCCATCCAAAAATGGGAAGTTAAAAACGAATGCACCCTTAGGACAACAACGGATGAGAGAAAGGAACGGATAAAAGAGAATCCGTTTCTTTATTATATCCGTAGTTGTTATCTGCGGCGGCCCAGTTCGCTGGCGTAGCGGCGGCCTAATTCGGTGGCGTGTTCTCTGGCCCAATCAGTCAGTCTGGTCGGCCCAGCCGGGGGAGAATCAACGTAAAGCAAATCGGCCATCAGGCCTTCGATTTCGGGGCGGGTGACGACAACATCGTTGACGAATCTACCAACAAACCAGCCCACCGCGTAGCCCAGCCAGGGGGGAATAGAGAGGATCGGCCGTTCCCGGCCAACGATTTTCCCAATCGTTTCCACCAACTCACGATAGGTAAACGTCTCCGGCCCAATGGCGTCGATGATGACGTTTTCCCACTGCTGCCCCTGCTCGACGGCCAATTGGGCCAGATCATCGACGTAAATGGGCTGGAGCCGGTAACGGCCGTTCCCAAACACGCCAAACAGCGGAAACTTACGCAGCATCCAGGCGATGTTGTTGATGAGGATGTCTTCTTTGCCAAACAAAACCGTCGGGCGCAAAATGGCGTGGGAGACGCCCAGGTTTTGCAGTGCTGCTTCCAACTGGGCCTTGCCGGAGAAATATTCCAGGTGGGAATCCAACGACGGATTGGTGATGCTGACGTGGACGATGCGCTCTACGCCAGCTTCTTTGGCGGCGTTGAAGAGGATGAGGGTGTTGGACACGGCCGTTTCGTGGGCAAACGTCTTATGATTAAACCGCACCCAGTAGGTGTTGTACAAAACTTTTGTGCCGCGCAGGGATTCTGTTAGTTTATCGGGTTGGTCGAAGTAGAAGGGGAACGGCCGTACCTGTTCCCCAAACGGATTCGGCTTTTGCAGTGAATTGGTCAGCGTCCGCACCTCGTGTCCTGCTGCCAACAAACGGCGAGCGATATATTTGCCAGAATAACCAAACGCTCCCGTAACGACGTGAATTTCTTTTGTTTCCATGATGATGCTCCTTGAGCGGGGATTGGCGAATTAGGGGATTTTTGATGACTTATCCCCGAATCCCCGCAAATCTATGATGTTTTATCATTTGAACTGTTAAACAAACGCTGCATCGTTCCCTGACGTAAATCTTCCAGGGCCATCAGCGTAGCCACCAGCTTGTCCAGCCGGTTGAAAAATCCTTGCAATGCGCCCATCCGCTCTTGGTAAAAGCTGGCCAGTTCGGCTTCTTCTGGCCCGGACTTTTCCACCATTGCCAGGCTGTCGCATACCGTGCGCAGCGCCTGATCGAACTCGTTTTTCTCTCGCTCGCGCAAAACGCCGCGCACGATTTTCCAGAAATCCGTTTCGGCCACGTAATAATCCTTGCGGTCGCCAACCTGAATTTGTCTGTGAACCATGCCCAGCCGTTCCAGGCTGCGAATATTGGTGCTCACCGATCCTTTGGTGATGTTCACCTGTTCCACCAATTCATCCAGTGAAACGGGCTGCGGCGACAGATAAACTGCGCCAAAGATGGCTCCCATCGCCTTGGGGAAGCCCCAAAAATGACTAATACGGCTCATCCCCTGGATAAAATTCTCCCGCGCTTTTGCTAATTCCGACATCATGCCAACTCCTATAAAATACGTTTAGTACATACTAAACGTATTTTACTAAAGAAACACCATTATGCAATATAACATTATCAAACAAAATTACACATATATTCTCACTAAATAACATTAAATCACAAATTCCCCTTTGCGTTGCGTTGTTATTTGTTACAATAGTTTGCAATAAGGCTGTACAAGCCATTTATGAAATATGGAGGTTTTTTATGGATGTCACCGTTTTAGCTCGATTGCAATTCGCAATCACCACGGTATATCATTTCTTTTTTGTCCCCCTGACTTTGGGATTGTCCATCATCGTGGCCATCATGGAAACACTGTATGTACGCACCGACAATCCAATTTACAGGAACATGACCAAGTTCTGGGGCAAGTTATTTGTCATTAACTTTGCCCTGGGCGTGGTAACCGGCATTGTGCAGGAGTTCCAGTTTGGCATGAACTGGTCAGAATACTCCCGCTTTGTCGGCGATATTTTTGGCGCGCCGCTGGCCATTGAAGCATTGGTGGCTTTTTTCATGGAGTCCACTTTTCTGGGTCTGTGGATTTTTGGCTGGGATAAGCTCAGCAAGAATCAGCACGCCGGCGCAATGTGGTTGGTAGCCATTTCTTCCAATCTGTCGGCGCTGTGGATTTTGATTGCCAATTCGTTTATGCAGCAGCCGGTGGGATTTGTGATGAATAACGGCCGTGCCGAAATGACCGATTTCTTTGCCGTGATTCTCAATCCCAACATCTGGACCCAGTTCCCGCACGTGTTAAGCAGCGGGTTGACCACCGCCGCCTTCTTCATCCTGGGCATCAGTGCCTACCACCTGCTGCGGCCGGGCAAACAAAACGCCATGTTCAGCCGCTCCTTCCAGATTGCGTCCATCATTGGCATTTTGGCCACCGTGGGCGTCATCATGACCGGCCACAGCCAGGCCCAACACATGGTGGAAACCCAGCCGATGAAAATGGCCGCCGCCGAAGCACTGTGGGAATCGGAAAACCCGGCGGCGATGTCCCTCTTCACCGTCGGCAATGAGCGGGAGCGAAAAGATGTATTTGCCATCCGCCTGCCGCGCCTTTTGAGCCTGCTGGCCTACAACCAGTTAGACGGCGAGGTCAAAGGCATCAACAACTTACAGGGCGAATATGAACTAACCTACGGGCCGGGCAACTACGTGCCGCCGGTAGCCATCAGCTACTGGAGTTTCCGTCTGATGGTTGGCGCGGGTACGCTGATGCTCATTGCCGTCGGCTATGCCCTATTGTTGGCGATGGGTGAAGAGGTCGAGAAAAAGCCCAAATACATGAAAATGTTCATCTGGTTTTTACCCCTGCCTTACCTGGCTACCGCCACCGGCTGGATTTTGACGGAAGTGGGCCGCGCGCCCTGGATTGTGTTTGGACTGATGAAAATCGAAGATGCGGTTTCGCCCAATGTTTCCGCCGGAGCCGTTCTGTTCACGCTGATCACGTTTACGTTGATTTACGGGGTTTTGATGGTGGCTGACATCTATTTACTGCAAAAATTTGCCCGCCAACCGGAAGCGGTTGGTTTAGCGCCGATTGATGTGAGTGGCAACACGGCCGTTTCCATCGTAGGAGATTAATCAAATGGATCTAAACATACTCTGGTTCCTCTTAATCGCAGTTTTATACGCCGGCTTCTTCGTTTTAGAAGGCTTTGACTTTGGCGTTGGCATCTTGATGCCCTTTCTGGGCACAAACGACAAAAAACGCCGTCTCATCATCAATACGATTGGGCCGCACTGGGACGGCAACGAAGTCTGGCTGCTGACCGCCGGCGGGGCGACCTTTGCCGCTTTTCCCCACTGGTACGCCACCTTTTTCAGCGGCTTTTACCTGGCGCTGTTCCTTCTGCTGCTGGCCTTAATCGTGCGCGGCGTCGCTTTTGAATTCCGCAGTAAAGACGACGATCCCCGCTGGCGGCAGGTGTGGGATTGGAGCATTTTCGTTGGGAGCCTGCTCCCCGCACTGCTGTTGGGCGTGGCCTTTGCCAATTTGATGCGCGGCGTGCCCATTGACAACAGTATGACTTACGTCGGCGGCTTCTGGAATTTGCTTAACCCGTATGCGCTGCTGGGCGGCATCGGCTCGGTGATTTTGTTTACGCTGCACGGAGCTATCTTCCTCAGCCTGAAAACGTCGGGCGATTTGATGGAAAGCAGCCGTAAGATCGCCAATCAACTCTGGCTGCCGGCGGTAATTGTGCCCGGCACTTTCTTCATCTGGACCTACTTCACACCGCAAGGGTATGCGCGCCTGGGCGTCAATCCGGGTGTGATTCCGGTCGTGGCCGGGACAGCGATTTTGGCGGCGGGTTACTTCTTGCGTAAAAAGCGGGAAGGCTGGGCGTTTGGGATGACGGCCGTTACCATCATCTTCTCCGTCGCCACCATCTTCCTGGTTCTTTTCCCACGAGTGATGGTTTCCAGCCTGGATGAAACGCTGAGCCTGACCATCTACAACGCTTCCTCCAGCCCCTACACGCTGCGGGTAATGACGATCATTGCCCTGACGGTGGTGCCGGTCGTTCTCATTTATCAAGGCTGGACGTACTGGGTCTTCCGCCAGCGGCTGACCGACCAGTCTAAGTTGGAGTATTAGGCACGAACGGCTTGTTTCGGGAATCGGAATTCCCGACCACCAAACAAGAAACAGGGCCAGCCTGGAAATGGGTTAGCCCTGTTTTTATTGAGGGAGATGGGAAGCCGCTACCGTCAAAAGCTAGCCACAACAGAAGTTACAGCGCGTTCTCAGAGTGTCACGTCCAGTATGAAAGGGCAAATCTCAAACTCGACAGTTGATAATTCACTTGCTTGGTCAATCATCAAATCACGTAATTCTTGAATATCCTCGGAGCACAAACGCCATCTACTACCGTCGTCGTCTTGAGACCAAGAATCACACATAAACCAACCAACCAAGTATATGCCATGATAAATACCGTTTTCAACCATATATCTTTCTTTGAGTTGGGTGCGCATGGCCGTTTTTAATTCTGTATTCCAACACCCCTTCACCTCAATAACAACCGTTATTGATTGACCAAATTGGCCATCCGATATCAATGGAGCGGTTTCAACATAAATATCGGTTAAACTCCCACGTCTAACCTGATTTTCCCGACTGA
>JBNKZT010000433.1:0-4880 GCA_050301775.1 Promineifilaceae bacterium (SeqCode) | reverse complement strand
CAATCCCGTTGAACCCATAACGGTTAACCGAACACACCCATATCGGTCTATGGTCTCGGCATACGCAGTCGCATACCTTCTGTATTGACAGCCCACGTGTCGTTGTGCGTGTACAAATAAGTCAACCTGGGCATCCACACCCACGACGACGGCGAGTGCGGCGTGGCCAACACGCTGGCCGCCGTCCGTGCCGGAGCTACGCAGGTACAGGGCACGGTCAACGGCTACGGCGAACGGGTGGCTAACGCCAACCTGTGCAGCGTCATCCCCGACGTTCAGCTCAAAATGGGCAAAACCTGCGTCCCGCCGGAAAATCTACAAAAGCTGACCGACCTTTCCCGCTACGTGGCCGAGGTCGCCAATCTGGATCACGACGACCATCTGCCCTTTGTTGGCGGCAGCGCCTTTGCTCATAAGGGCGGCATTCACGTAGCGGCCATGCTCAAAAACCCGCTCAGCTACCAGCACATCGAGCCGGAACTGGTGGGCAACGTTCAGCGCAGCGTCGTCTCTGAACTGTCGGGGCGGGGCAATCTGGTGGACAAGGCCCGCGCCTTTGGCCTGGACCCGGACAGCCTGGATTTGCGCGAGGTATTGAATAAAATCAAACAACTGGAAGCGCAGGGCTTCACGTTTGAGGGCGCCGAAGCGTCGGTGGAGATGATGCTGCGCCGCACCCATCCGGCTTACGTGCCGCCGTTTGAACTGATTGATTTTTCGGTGAGCGTGCAGCAGCGGCGGCGGCGTGGCTTGTCGGCCGAAGCCATCGTCAAAGTGCGCGTTGGACCGAAGATGATGCACACCGTCGCCGAGGGCAATGGCCCGGTCAATGCGCTGGACATGGCCCTGCGTAAGGCGCTGCTGGACGTGTATCCGCAGCTTTCCAGCCTGAAGCTGGCCGATTACAAGGTGCGTATTCTGGATGGCGAAAATGCAACGGCCGCTACCACCCGTGTGCTCATTGATTCGGTTCAGGACCACAAAACCTGGAGCACCGTCGGGGCCAGCACCAACATCATCGAAGCCAGTTGGCAGGCGTTGGTGGACAGCATGGAATATGCCTTATTAGGTCTCGAATAAATGTTGTGTGAACCAGCTTTATGGGATTTTCTGTCTAAACGGGTTCGGTACCTGAAATAATTGATAAGGCCGACTATTATGATAAATGTACCTGCCGTAAGGTGTAGATTTGAAGAGGAAAAAGGATACAGGAACCTGATCGTTCTAAGATTGAGAGACGAAAATTGAGAAGCCACAATGTTATAAAATAAAAGAAGCAAAAATTTGTTATAAAGATCAATCAATGCCTTTATTGTAACGTAGAGCCACAACCGCCTGTACAATAATTAGAGTTGTGGTCATAACAGCAGTAACCAAAATGGCTGGCCAGGTAAGATGATAACCAAAATCCACCGTGGAAAGAGATTGAGAAAGCCACTTTTGAGGTAGTCGCCTTACCCAACTACTAAGGAGCACTATCAAGACAACGAAGATCAGATTCAAAACAGCAAAAACCCATGTCAATTCCACACCTTTGCTTCGCCTTTTAGACCTGCCGTAGAGGTAAACGGCGACACTCGTTGCAGTGACCAGGGAAGCAGGTAATATTGAGCCGGGGGGGCCTTCAAAGAAATCGTTAGCAACTCGTTCCCATGAACCCACAGGTGGTCGAAATGGTCGTGTGTCCCAGGGCGCCAGCCAACTCTCGGTGAACGCAGACAATAGAATAATGATAGCACTCCACGTTGCAAAGAGTAGCAGAGAGCTACTTATAAAAGATAAATCTTTCCTGCGGTCGTTTACTCTTCGAAGAACTCTAATAATGGTTTGGTGTCCAGACATAATTGTTGGTCCCTTCAAGATCAGCAAAGAGGATAATTAGCAAACAGAAACGAATAAGGTCAACCCCCTCATAAGCTGTTGTCAAACTTACAAACCGAGGTTGACCAAATGAACAATATAGTGTGGTTTCAAATATTGTCCATAAAAATTACATCACATTCATTTGCCTTTATCGGTACTTTATCTTTAAGTTATTATGAACATGACTTGCCCCGCCTGCTAACAATACGCCATTTGTTCCAAGACATACGTTGATTTGATAAAGATGATAGCCATACGTACTTAGTACTCCTCCATAGGCAGTGTTAAAAGCCCAGGTTACTAACGAGCTTGTAGCATACCAGCGCATTGACGAAGGGCTAACCGTTTGGGGAGTATTCGCAAAGAATATCCAATCGTTGTCATTAGGATCGCTATCACACATCGAATCACTCCAATGACTGGAAATAGCTACATTGGGATCGCCTGTACCCGCTGGCATCTGAACATTGTACCCTGGACTCAAAGGACTCGGCCCATCACCCCCACTCCCATTAGCTCCTTCCCTTTCCAGGGAACTAAATGGAACTCCTGCAAGTTCCGCAATCCTTTGGGTTATAATTTCTCTCTGCCGGTCATTCAGAGTGTCGTAAAGCAACTGAGTAAACTCAGGAGATACTTGCTCATTAAAGATTTGATCAGCTACTTGACGTAACTCATTTGCGCTGACCTGGTTCCTAATGCGAATCACCCGGCTAGCATCATCTTCCTGTGCTATGACGTAGGCTGATGCTGATCCCATAACACCCAAAAGAAAAAGAAGAAATATTCTCTTAATCAAATTGCTCATTTCCTTTCTCCACAAAGCTTGTATTGTTCTATCCTAGAAACCTGCTTCTTGTGCCTCGTTTAGGGACACGACTGTTAGCATACGACATCAGGCATAATAGCTGATCAGGAGTCTTATGGGAAGTTATTGCAATACTGTTCTCATAGTATTGCAATACTGTTTTCCCGGTATTCAATTCTCTTTCGTAAGTTGGCTGTTATTCCCCGGAGCGGTTTTCTACTTGCCACAGAATGGCTTCGGCTCTTGATTGGAATCCCAGTTTTTCGTAAATGCGCGAGACGTGGTTGGCAACTGTTTGTTTGGCCATGTGTAATTCCTCTGCGATTTGCTGGTTATCGTATCCCTGGCCTATCAAATCCAATATTTCCGATTCTCTTGACGTAAGAAGCTGATTTGCCGGTGTGATTTCTCTCTGGAAGCCTAATACGACAAACACCGATTCGCTAAACCAATGCCCTCCCTGCGCGGCCGTGCGAATTGCCGCAAGAAGGGCGTCTGGTGCTTCAGTTTTCAGCACGTATCCGTTAATCCCACAGCTCACCAATTCTTGAATTTGTGCCGGTTCACAATAGGCGCTAAAGATCAAGATATGCGTATGAGGGCAGTGCCGGTGAGTAAAGTAAATGGTCTCACACGCATCATCACCCGGCATATTTAAGTCAAGCAGCAGCACGTCGGGCTGTAACTGCAAAAGCATCGTTTGGGTTTGCCGGCTGTCCTGCGCCACTCCCACCAGCGCCACATCTCCCCCATAGCCACACACGTCCCCTATGCCTGTCTGCACAATTGGATGATCGTCGGCTAACAAAACGCGAATAGATGTTCCCATTCTCAACACCTCTGTAATTGTTCGTGAAATGAAAGGGTAAGCGACGAAATGACTTCAATGCAGGCAATAAACGAACGGCGTTCATTATAGCACGAGTCATACATATTTCGTTTCGTTCGCTGTATATACATTTTGACCTCCACACCCACCAAAATATGCCATCGCGCCTTGGAAGCCCAACGCTATTATTACCCATTCCGAATACCGACACAAAAAACTGGCTGGCAAGCACTGGTGGATAGTACGTGAAGTATGCGCTGCTGGCATAAAATGTGGTACGATTGGGTGCAGAACGACGGACAGGAGACAATATCATGGGAACTGTAAAAATCCCCGTGCCACGAGAGGAAATTGAGCAGTTTTGCCGGCAAAATCACATTCGTAAACTGGCCTTTTTCGGCTCCGTGCTGCGAAATGATTTCAAACCGGACAGCGATGTCGATGTGTTGGTTGAGTTTGAGCCAGGGCACGTGCCCGGCTTTGCCTTCTTCGGCATGCAAGATGAACTATCGCAACTGCTTGGTCGCCCTGCAGACTTGCACACCCCCGATTTTCTCAGCCCGTACTTCCGCAATGAAGTGTTAACCAACGCCCAGGTGCAATATGCCCAATCGTGAGCAAACCCGACTGCGGCACATGCTGGATGCAGCGCGGAAAGCACGCGCTTTTACGGACGATTAATCATGCACCCATCAGCACAAAAAGTAGCAGACTCAGCCCGTGAATTGGGGCTGGACGTAGAAATTGTGGAATTTGCTCAGACGACAAGGACGGCGCAGGAAGCAGCCGATGCCATTGGCTGTGAAGTGGCCCAGATTGTGAAAAGCCTCCTTTTTACGGTCAACGGGCAGCCGATTATGGCGTTGGTGTCGGGCGTAAACCAGTTGGACTTTGGTAAGCTGGCGGCGCTGTGCGGGGTGGGTCGTAAAAAGGTGAAACGACCGGACGCTGATACGGTTAAAGCAGCGTCCGGCTTCAGTATTGGCGGCGTGCCGCCGTTTGGCCATGCGTCGCCGCTGCCGGTTTACGTGGATGAGGATTTGCTTCAGTTTGACGTTGTCTGGGCGGCGGCCGGAACGCCGTTTGCCGTGTTTGCCATTGCGCCGAACAAGTTGGTGGAAGTTTGTGGTGGTACGGCCGTTGATTTGAAAAAAGTGTAGAGACAGCGCCTTGTGCCTGCCCACCTGGGCGACCACAAGGGTCGCCCCTACTTTGATGACCAAACGCCTGACCCTCCTCGCCCTGACTATCACCGGATTTGCCGGATTAGGCGTGGGTGTCTGGCAGGCCCGCCGCCATTGGGAATGGCTGGACACACGAGGATTAGATGGTCCAGTGTTTTTGGGCCTGATTTTCCTGGGCATTTTGGTGTTGATCATG
>JBNKZT010000432.1:0-4882 GCA_050301775.1 Promineifilaceae bacterium (SeqCode) | reverse complement strand
TCTTTTTTCTGGCGGCAACCTGGCGCGGCTGGCAGCCACTAACCCGCTTGTGGTACTGGGGGCAGCGTCTGCCGCTGCGGCGCTGGCAAAATCTCTACAATCGGGCCGGACAGTTGATCCTGACCAGTGAAGATCAGGCGACCCAATTTTGTCGGGAACGGCCGTACACCCTCGCCCTGGCTTTAACCGTTTCCATCGTGAGCTGGCTAGCGATGGTGGCTGAGTATTGGCTGATGTTGACATTTTTGGGTGGTCCGGTAACGGCCGTGCAAATCATCATCCTGCTGACTGCGGCCCGCATCGCCTTTTTGCTGCCCGCGCCGGGCGGTCTGGGCACACTGGAAGCCAGCCAGCTTTTGGCCTTTGCCGCCATCGGCCTGAATCTGGCCATCGGGATCAGCCTTAGTTTGCTCATCCGGGCGCGAGATGTTGTATTGGGAGGTCTGGGGCTGTGGTGGGGCAGCCGGCGGCTGCGCTGGCCGCGATTAATTATTGAACCGCCCGCACCCCCTTCAGGGGCAGCGGGTATGTATGATTAATGATTTGACCAGAGGAGGTCCACATGAATCAATCAGTTAAAATGAACGGTTTGCGATGGGGCGTGGCGGGGCTGACGGTAGCAACAGCTATCATTCATCTGGTTTTAGGCATTGGTTCGCCTGAGCCAATGTTTAAGGTGCTGTTCATCTTGAATGGGTTGGGGTATCTGGTATTGGTGGCGGCGCTTTATTTTTTGCAGCCGTTTACCGCCAATCGATCCTTGATTCGCTGGGCGCTGTTGGGGTTTACGGCCGTGACCATTGTTATGTATTTCGTCTTCAACGGCGCTGACGCCTTCAAAAGCGCTTTTGGCCTGGCAGACAAAGCGATTGAGGTGGTTCTAATCGTCTTGTTGTTTTTAGACGGCCGTTCTTAATTCTCAAACTCGCCCAAAAAAATCAATCTGGTGGGCAATATAGACCAATTCGCCGATCTCGATTTGCTGCTGTCTCTGTCTAATCCAGTCGGCGAATCGGGCGGCATCTAGTTCAGGATGACCGGCCAACGCCTGCTGCATCGTGTGCACGATGAACTGCAAGAAATAGGCTTCATCGGCCGGGTAGCCACCGGCTCCGGCAAATACGACCCAATCGGAACTGCCAGCGGCCAGGATTTCGCCGCCCGCCTGCCGCAGTTGGTGGAACAAATGCCGCCCGCTGTGGCTGTCACCAGATGGCCGGCCATCGGTGATGCGCTCGTCCATTGTACGATGATACAACTGCTCGATTTGGCTGTCCAGTACCGGATCAATGGTTGGCTGGAGGATGGTTGCCCCATCAAAGTTAATGGTGAAGTAGAAATGCCCGCCCGGTTTGAGCAGGCTAAAGAGCCGGGGCAGAGTGGCCGGGATGTCCATCAAGTCGAGGAAGGCGTGGGCGATAAGCAAGTCCCATGTTTGCCGTCTCTGCTCGCGGCGGATGAAGTCGAAGAGGTCGATGGTTTCCAGATGAATGTCTTTGTCCAGGTGTTTTAGTCGTTGTTTGGCTGTGATGATGTTGTTGGGTTGGTTGTCAACGGCCGTATATCCCCTCCCCGCCAGCAAACCATTCTCGGCAAACCGCTCCACCATCGTGCCAATGCCCGCCCCGATTTCCAAAATACGGGCCTGCGAGGGCAGCACCTCGGCCATCGCCTGCCAAACATGCCAGTTCAGCGCACGATCATCAACCGTCTTTTTAGCCGATAGATAGCGTGGAAATGAATAATCAGTCTCCAATCTCTAATCTCCAATCTCTATGCAAAAAATCCC
This sequence comes from Promineifilaceae bacterium (SeqCode), assembly GCA_050301775.1. Classification (GTDB taxonomy): domain Bacteria; phylum Chloroflexota; class Anaerolineae; order Promineifilales; family Promineifilaceae; genus JACKCC01. The sequence continues at coordinate 3,093 of JBNKZT010000432.1, read as the reverse complement.
GTGCCCCAGCCATGCTTTCCGCCCAGGTGGGATGAGCCAGATACCGTTTGTGAGCCGCCAGGCTCATTCCAGCCAGTTTTTCCCGATTTTGATGCAAGGCGAGAATGTGGTTGGTAAGTTGTTTGGGGTGCCGGTGATCAACCAGGAAGCCATCGACACCATCGGTAATAATTTCATGAGCCGCGCCGCCGCGCCCGGCGATGGCCGGCAGGCCAAAACTCATGCCTTCCAGGTAAACGATGCCGTAGCCTTCATAGCTGGAGGGAACAATGAGCAGGTGGCTGTGAGCCATCCAGTGAATCAATTCATCATCAGGCAGTGCGCCAGCCAGGGTGACATTGGGGACCAGACCCTCTTCGTGAATTTGGCTGTTGATGGATTGGGTGTAATGTGAGTCAACGGCCGTATCCCCCACCACGTCCAGCCGCCAGCTATCACGGGGCAGCCGGACCAGGGCATCCAACAGAGTGTGCAACCCTTTACGCTGAATCACATTGCCCACAAACAAGATGCGCAGCGGCCCCGGCTCGTAGGCGCGAGCGCGAATGGCCGCGTCGCTCATGTCCGGTCGGAACTGGTCGCCGGCGGGATAGGCAATGTGATACGGCCGTTCCGCCACCAATCCTTCCACGACCGCCCGCGTCGTTTTACTGTTGAACAAAAAGCCATTCACACTGTCCAAATAACGCCGCTCTACAACCCGATACAAAACATTTTGCCACCCCGGTCGGGATTCGCTGCTGCGCAAATGATGAACAATACTGACGATGGGGTACGACACTTGCTCCTTAATCTGCCCATTCAGCCAGAACAGCGACGGGTGATTCAGTTCATCTTGCAGCAGCAGATCAAACCTGGCCCGGCTCAATCGTTGGCGCAGTTCGGGGGAAAAGTTTTGTAAGAGGGAACGGCCGTAACCCAGCCAGGGCAGCGAAATGATTTCCACCCGATCCCCCGCCTGCCGCAAATGAGTCACCAGTTGACGATCATACAAGTAACCGCCGGAGATGGTGTCGATACGGCCGTAAATAATCAACCCAATCCGCATCAGATCACCGTTAACCGTTCACCGTTAGCCGGTAACTCGCCCAGGCAATCTCATTTTCCCACATCTGCACCGTGATCGCGCTCAAATTCGGCGCTTGAATCCGCGCCGCCATCGTCTGACAAAAGATGCGCGAAAAATGTTCGATGCTGGGATTCAATCCGGCAAACTCCGGCCTATCATTCAACGTTTTATCGCGATAATAAGCTACCAGCGCTTCCAAATTGGCCTCAATATCCACAATATCCACCAGATAACCATGCTGATCCAGCTCCGCACCTTCCAACTGCACTTCCACCAAATAATGATGCGAGTGCCACTCATTTTCAGCCCCCCAATCGCCGCCAATCAAAAAATGCTGTGCTACAAAATCCCGTTTTACTGCTACTTTGTACATAATAAACTACTCCCTTTTTCCAGATTTATCCCCTAATCCCCCAATCCCCGCAACAAAAAAAGCCCGGCTGAAAATCAACCGGGCCTCTACAAATTTATGCTTTGCTAGCCTATTCGCCCAACAAGTAAGCCATAATATCAGCCAAATCCTGCGGACTCGTAGCCATACGCTCAAAGAAGTTGGCCGGCATCGCGCTGGGCGGTCCCAGACACGGTCCAGTCGGACATTGTTCGGCAATATAGGCATTGGGTTCCAGAATGGATTCGTAGATGTAGTCAACGGCCGTGTACCCTTCAACCCGTGTCGCCCCATCCACCGCAATATTACTCAAATCCGGGCCGACAGCCGCCGGAACTGAACCATCAGGCGCACCATGGCAGCCCGAACAGCCATACGTGACAAACAGCGCCTCTCCGTTGGCGGCATCGCCATCCGGGAATTCAGCCAAAAACGCCTCAGATGTTGCCGGCCAATCAAACGTGATAACCGGCGCACTGCACAAGGGTTCGCTTTCCCAATTCATCACAAAAGCGACCACATTAGCCACCTCATCATCACGCATCGGGCCGCCAAACTGAGCCGACCAGGTCGGCATCGCCGTTCCTGCCCGCCCGGCAGCCACAACCGATTGTATGAAAGCATCCTTTGTGCCCGCCCAATTCATCGCATTCATACGGGCTGTACGGTCCGCACTGTCACCACAAAGCAGCGGCGCATAATTGAGCGGCAAACCCCGGCAGCCAATTTGCTCCCCGGCTGTGTCGTAACACAATTCTGCCTTACCCTCTACACCATGACAAGTTGAACAATTATTCTTGTAAATTTTCGCGCCTGTTTCGATGGAACGGCCGTCATAGGCATGAGTATATTCTTGCAGGCGCGCCGGCTCACGCAGCGCCGCAAAGCCCATGATCATCATCGTCAGCATAAATGCGATAGTTCCGATTACAACTTTTACTTGCATTCATTCATTCCTTTTCCGTTGCATTATAAAGGGTTCAACCGTAAATAACTTTGGTGTTTCGGGAATTGCAAATTCCCGAAACATGCCATCCAAAAATGGGAAGTTAAAAACGAATGCACCCAACGGCTTGCTGCGGCCGGTTTCCTGACCGCGCCGCCCTGGCTGGCACGGTCAGGAGACCGGGCAAAGCATCAAAGACGATTAGCAGTTCTTATTGATGAATCGGCACTCTTCCTCGTAATTGGAATCAGCATGACGATAGGAAACCCAGCTATCAGAATTGACCAGGAATTGATCAGGGTTTTCTGGATCGACAACTTCATAATAGAGTGTCAATTTGAGCAAATCAGGCTGGAATTGTTCAACTCGCAGCTCCGCATAGGGATCGGGCATGACGGAGTCTTTGAAGAAATTACCGTATCGTTTTTCACCATTTTCCTGGGTAACAACCTCACATTCGTCCCATTCCAGTGGTAGTTTGGGATTACCCACAAAATGGCAGCTATGAAGATACATGGCCGCCTTAAACTCATCCAGCGCCTCGGTCAAATAAGGATTACCGGGTACGTCCTGGCCTGGTGTATATACGCCGGGAGTCATGTACTCGTAAGGCACACCTAATAGCACGCTTGCCCCTTCTTGCGGCAAAATCTCCTGGCTCACTTCTTGTTCCGCCGAACTTTCTAC
>JBNKZT010000431.1:0-4894 GCA_050301775.1 Promineifilaceae bacterium (SeqCode) | reverse complement strand
GTCAAATGGCATCGTGATTTGCCAGCCGAAAGCAAGATCAAACATGTCGTCATCAAGCGCAGCTTGGGGAACTGGTACGTCACGTTGATGGTTGAGTTTGATGCGCCTGGTCCGCTCCCGCAGACAGGGGAGGTAGTTGGCATCGACATGGGTTTGAAATCCCTACTGGCTTTGTCTGACGGCACCCTGATCGACAACCCCCGCTGGCTGCGAAGTCGCCAGAAGCGGCTGCGCGTCTTGAATCGCAAACTGGCTCGCCAGAAGAAAGGTGGAACCAACTGGCGTAAAACGGCTCATCAGTTAGCTAATCTGCATGGCAAGATAGCCGACCAGCGGCGTGATTTCTGGCACAAAACGATCCGCCAGTTGGTAGATAAATACGACCTCATTTGCATCGAGAACCTGACACTTGGCTTTATGACAGCCAATCGACACCTTGCACTCTCCGCGCACGACGCTGCACTGGGTGAGTTCAGGCAAATACTTGCTTACAAAGCGGAAGAAGCTGGTAGGCAAGTGGTTCCTGTTTCTCCCCAGTACACCAGCCAAACGTGCAGTAGGTGTAGGGCGATTATAGCTAAGAGCTTGAGCGTGCGTGTTCACAAGTGTGGTGAGTGTGGCTTGTACTCGACCGGGATGTGAATGCAGCCCGGAATGTCTTAACGCTCGGACTGAGCGTTTGCGACTTAACCCCAGCGTTGGCCGGAGTGTCGCAAGAAGCTCCCAACTTTTAGTGGGGAGAGGAGGGTTGGAACCAACAAATGTTCTAAAACAAGGCGTCCGTTTTAGGAATTTCCAGAGAGAAAAGGCTCCCCTCCCATTGAAACCGGTCTCCATCGCCAGCCACCAAGACACAAAACAAGCGATCAACAATTAGAGGACCGGTAGGGTATTAAAACCGCTCATTTGTTCGTTGTAGCGAGCCTGGCCAGCACGCGCTGTAAAGCCCGGCAATTGATAAGCAGGTAAATGAGGGTATTCTGGTTGGCGATAGCCTGTTGGTTGCGCAGCTTGGGGCGCTCAATGCCCAAGGCCAATGCTTGGGAGAAGATACGCTCCACAGCGGTGCGCTGCTTGTAAACAGCCTGATAAGCGGCGCCTTCACGGTCAAGCTGGTGGCGGATGCGGGAACCGGGAGTGGCCGCCAGATGGCTGGAGCAACCACCTTGAGGCCACTGTCTGTGGTTAACGGGACAGGTCTGGCCATCGGGCTGCGGGTAGAGCAGAGGACAAACGTGTTTGGCCCGTTCATAGGGGATAATCGCTGTCGTCCGGTCAAGGTAAGTAAACTTCAGCGGCATGGCCAGACCAGCGGCACAAAGCGGCAGCCCATTGGGGTCAAACTGACGACGGACGTTCTTGTTCCCTTTTTCGCTGAAAGGCACGGCGGCGAAACCATCATGGTTGGGATTGTGAAAATAGTCATAGACGTAAAAGGCATCAAAGGCCGCATCCAATGCGCCATAGCGTGGCCGAAAGCCAAGCCGGCGCTCAACTTGTTCCATCAGCGGGAAAAAGTAAGTCGTGTCGCCCTTATCGAAGGTCTGGGTCATCTCCGCCAGGACAAACTCGCCCCAGCCGGGCAGTTTCGTTACGACAGCGCCAGAGGCATAGCCCCAATAGTACTCGCCGACTGGCCGGGACACGGTAGAGGCCGGTTTTCCTTCATGGGCGGGCGTCGTTAGTTTGAGATTATGGCGTCGTTTGCAGCCCAATTTGCAGTCGGAGTCACCGACTGGCTGTTGGGTCTTGTCGAAGCGTCCTTCCTTAATATAGGCTTTGGGATTGTTCTCCTTGACCCAGGCCAGAATTGCTTTGGTGTCGAGCGAGATGGTCTGACCAAATGAATCGGGCAGTAACGATTGCAGTTGGGCTACCTGGGCGTCAAGCAGCCTTTGCAATTGTTCGTTGGGCAGTTCCCGCAGGACGTCACTCAGGTGGCGATGGGTGGGTAGACTGACTTCCGGGTCAAAACGAGACCCCTTATTGTTGGCTGGCAAGGGGAATCCCAGCGCCCATACCAGGGCGGGATGAGCGACCAGAAAGCGCCGCAGCGCACGGACCGTGGCGATACCCTGGTCTATCTTAACCAGAAAGGTGGCTATGTAGGTCGCTGGCGCGATAGGTTCCTGACCGAAGCAGCGGTGGGGTGACGATTGAGACAGGCAGTTCCAGTCTAGCAAACGCAGCCAGCTGATACACTGCATGGTCAGGGGACATTGCTGGACGAACCGGGGCAGTTGTGTCGTCGGGTCAAGGAAGCGTAGCCCCCGTTGAGCCGGGTGGTGACGGCCTGACCAGAAAACGCGCAGCGGCTCTGACCAGGTACGAAGTATGGTAGAATCAAATGGTAACATGAGGTTTTCTCCTTTTAGTTATTGTTTTGGTGGCTCTTAACAGTTTACTGGAAGGAGAAACCTTTGTGTTAGCGAAAACGGCCGTCGAGCCTGACCAAGCGCCGTTTTCTGGCAGGTAGCCGTCGGAAAATGGCAGGCGGATGCCGGAAAACGGCAGACAGTTTCATATCGCCTGCCGAATTTTGACACCTGGATTACACTTTATGGCAGATGGATGCCGAAAAACGGCAGATGATCTTCATCGGTTCCTACCCTCGGAGAGTAGTCACGTACCTCCTGACCAGACTTGACCATACCATACCTAACTTTCACGGACGCGCCAGATGAGAACCGGTCTATTGAAACCTCAGCCACTGACAGCTAACTTGCCCGACAAGGGTCAGAAAAAATCAACCAAGTGCGTAGGCAAAGTTATCGATCTCACGATAAGATTAAGCAAATGGACATATTAAATCGTGTGGAAACGGCCGTTACCCACTTTTAGTCATTGGCAAGGAACCAAATGGATATTGGCGTAGACATTGGCGGCACATTTACTGACCTGGTGATGAACCTGAATGGCGAATTGAAGCTGCACAAACTATTGAGTACCCCGGAAAACCCGGCTCAGGCCATGCTAACAGGACTGAATACCATGTCTTCCCAGACACTGACAAAGTTACATCGGATTGCCCATGGAACAACCGTGGCGACCAATGCCATCCTTGAGCGCAAAGGGGCTCGCATCGCCTTTATTACCACCCAGGGTTTTCGAGATATCCTCTTCATCGGTCGCCAGGAGCGGCTCGATTTATATGCCCTGGTTCCCCAATTACCACCTCCGCTGGTACCCCGCAGTTTATGCTACGAAGTTCCCGAACGCCTGGATCACACCGGGGCAGTATTGACCCCACTCGATCTGGTTGCTTTAGACCTTATCCTGGATGATATTGGGCAACAAAAAGTTGATGCCATTGCCGTTTGCTTCCTATTCAGCTATCTGAATCCCATCCACGAACAAGCTGTCAAAAATCGCATAGTGTCCAGAGGGTTGCTGTCCGAATGGCAAATTGCCCTTTCATCAGATGTTTTACCCGAATTCCGGGAATATGAACGCGCCAGCACCGTTGTGCTTGATGCTTACGTGCGCCCCGTCATCAACCGTTACTTCACTTACCTCGAAAATCATCTTCCGGCGGGCAGCGTCCTGCGCATGATGAAATCAGATGGCGGATTGGTTAGCGTGGAGCGGGCGCAGCAGCGAGCGGTGCAGATAGCGTTAAGTGGCCCGGCGGCTGGTGTCATCGGCGCTTTTCACGTTGCTCAAACAGCCGGATTTGAGCACATCATTACCCTGGACATGGGGGGGACCTCAACCGACGTAGCCCTTTGCCCCGGTAAACTCGTCCATCGCCCGGAATCACATATCGGTGACTTGCCAATCCGCCTTCGTTTGCTTGATATTGAAACCATCGGCGCCGGGGGCGGCTCGATTGCCCGGATAGATGAAGGTGGGGCACTTCGTGTGGGCCCGCAAAGCGCCGGCGCCGACCCGGGTCCAATCGTTTATGGGCGCGGCGGCGAGCAGGTCACCGTAAGTGATGCCAATGCCTTGCTCGGCCGCCTGGACGCGGATCATTTTTTAGACGGCGGCCTTAAGCTGCATATAAACGACGCCCAACAAGCGGTTGAGTTCCTGTCGCAGGAAGCCCGCTTAACGCCACCAGGCTTAGCCCTGGGCATCATTGAAGTGGCGAATGCCAATATTGAACGAGCCTTACGCCGGGTATCTATTGCTCGTGGCTACGATCCCCGTGACTTTACATTGGTTGCCTTTGGCGGCGCCGGTCCTCTGCACGCTTGCGAAGTCGCCGACCGGCTCGAGATTCCCCGAGTCTTGATCCCCCGTTATCCTGGCGTCATGTGCGCCTATGGTCTGTTGGTAGCCGATGTGACTCTGGATTACGGTCAGGCGGTAATGAGCACCCTGTCCCCAATAGTCCTGGGCCAGTTAACAACAAGCCTGAAAACTTTCCTGGCTCAGGCGCAACGTGACCTGCGGCAAGAAGGGATTCGTGACACGGCAATGGTTTTCCAGGCCCAGTTGGACATGCGTTATGTGGGGCAGGCTTATGAGCTGCCTGTCCCACTGGCGATTGACGAAGAACTAACCGCGTCAGAACTAAACGCCCGATTCCACGAGATTCACGCACAGCGTTATGGTCATCGTTTGCCGGATCGTCCAGTTGAACTAATCAATCTGCGGGTTACGGCCGTTGGCGTTAGTGACAAGCCTGAGCAGACCCCGGAAACGTTAACAGAAACCGATGGAACAGGCGCGTTATTGGGCCAAAAAGATGCCGTATTTCACAAGGGCAAGGGTGTGATAAACCTGTACGACCGTGCCCTTGTGACGCCTGGCACCCGGTTTCATGGCCCGGCCCTGGTCTTTCAACTGGACAGCACGGTCTATATCCCGCCCGCCTGGTCAATGAGAGTGGATGCATTTCACAATTTGATTGTGGAGAAAATGAATGAGCGTTGATGCAATTAGCCTT
>JBNKZT010000430.1:0-4906 GCA_050301775.1 Promineifilaceae bacterium (SeqCode) | reverse complement strand
AAACAGGCATCACAACCGAGGTTGCGGCCGTTCTCATTGTCCTGGTAGGGGCGTTGGCCTTCTGGGATGAGATGGCCCTGGCCGTAGCCCTGGGCGTGGTCACAATGGCGTTGCTCTCATTAAAGGTGGAACTGCATCGTTTTGCTGAACGCATCAGCCGTGAAGATGTGCTGGCGACGCTCAAATTTGCCGTCATCACGGCCATCGTTCTGCCAGTGCTGCCCAATCAATCGTTTTGGCCGGCGCCGTTTGATGTCCTCAATCCCTATAAAATCGGGTTGATGGTGGTGTTGATTTCAGGCATCAGTTTCCTTGGCTACGTGCTGGTCAAGATAGTCGGGTCACAGCGGGGCGTGGGATTGACTGGTTTGTTAGGAGGGTTGGTATCGAGTACGGCCGTTACCCTCAGTTTCGCCCAGCGCAGCCAGAAAAACGCCCAATTGGCAAAACCGTTTGCCCTGGCGATCACCATCGCCTGGACAGTGATGTTTGCCCGCGTGCTGGTTGTGGTGGGGGCGCTGAGCCGGCCTTTGCTGCAAGTGGTCTGGCTGCCGATTTCGGCGGCAGGCCTGGCCGGACTGGCGTATGGGGTGTATCTCTATTTTGCCCCTCATCTGGATGACGACGAAGAAGTCAGCGTAACCAATCCCTTTGAATTGGGGCCGGCCGTCACATTTGGCCTGTTGTACGGCGTGATTTTGTTGGTCTCGCGGGCGGCGCAGTTGTATTTTGGTGACACCGGCGTCTACGTTTCCAGCATTCTTTCCGGCCTGGCCGACGTGGACGCCATTACCCTGTCGATGACCGAGTTGAGTGGTCAAGGGGCGCTAAGGCTGGAAACGGCCGCACGCGCCATCACCTTTGCCGCTATGTCCAACACTGTGGTTAAAGGGAGCATTGTTCTGTCCAGCGGTTCGGCCAGCCTGCGCCGCGTCTTTTTGCCCGGTTTCCTGCTCATTTTGGTGACGGGCGTTAGCGTGGCCATTCTCTTGTAAATCAAGTCTCTTTTCAGGCGTGCTTTTTTGTTTGGCTACAGGTAGGAAAGGCGCTAAATATAGCCTTGGTAGGTTTTGATTTTTTCTAACAGCCGCACACTCATGTAGGGACTGGCCTCATGCAGCACAGCGTGAATTTGGCGTGCTTCTTCCTGGTAACGCTCTTTTTTCTCACGGGTCCAATCATGCGGCGGCTCGGCCAGATTGGTGATGCGGTCGGCCAGTTTGACCAGCCAGATTTCGTGGGGCTGCTGTTGGATGCGGCGCAGGCTGTCGGCCATTTGTTGGGCTTTTAGGAGGCTGGAATCCTTGGATAAAGCCAGGACGCCTTGGGCAACGGCCGTGCCAAACCCATCTCTCACATCTTCAAAACTAACCTCTGTATCTTCAATCACATCATGCAGCAGCGCACACTGCACCGCCAGATTGCCATCCTGTTCCGGTTCGTGGGCCAACGCCGCTGTCACTTCCATGCAAACAAAACTCACATGCATGATGTAGGGTAGTTTCGTTCCCGGAAACAACTGTCCCTGATGTGCTTCCGCCGCAAAGCGAAAGGCTTTTGTATAAGTTTCCTGTGACCAGTTGAGTGTCATTATAAAAACGATAGCGGATTGGGCTGCTAATGACAAGTATTGTCAAGACATTCTCGGAATTTGCCAAAATGAGCCGCTGCCAAAGTAGGGCAATCGCCTATTCGTTTTTGCCCTGTCGCTGCGGATTGAAATCGCGCAGCTAGGAGATGAAGTGCGTTCAAAACGCACTTTGGACAATACCGATGACAGCCCAAACGCCATTTGTGCGATTATGTTAACCTGCTTTAGCAGGTTTTCTCCCTTTAGCTGCCGCGTTTCAACCGGCAGCGTTGAGTATGCGATTGCCCTGGCTGCCAAAGTTTGACACTTGACCTATTATCTGTAATATGATGTAGGTAAACTCATGACTGAAAATCCCACCATCTGGTCATCAATGGCTGAACATTGGCATTTAGCCCGCCATCTGCGTACCATGCAGATTCAGTTTGACGCGGCAAAATGCACTGGCGTCTGGCAGTGTTACGAAGTTTGTCCGGTCGGCTGCTGGACGCCCAATCTAGCCACCCATAAGGTCGAATTTCATGATCCGGATTGGTGTATTGCCTGTGGCGCGTGTGTTTTGCAATGCCCGGAAGGGGCAATTACGCTAGAATGATGGGGAAAGGAAACGGCCGTGTAACCGCATAAATGTGACCACATCCTCCCAACCCGTGTCTATTGTGTAGAATTAATTGATACCGATTCAAAAGGAGCAAAAAATGGCAGACAAAATGGATGATTTGAAAAAAGCATTGAAAGAACAAAAAGAACAAGTAAACCTGGCGCGCGAAAGCAAAGAAAAACTGGCCGGATTGGAAGATAAACTGCAAGTGGCCACGGCGGCGATGCGCAAAGCAGCTCCCAGCCCTAAAACCCACACCGTTGCCAGCGGCGATACCCTCAGCAGCATCGCCAAAAAATACGGCAAAGCTGACTGGAAAGAAGTCTACAACGCCAATAAAGACGTCATCGGCAACGACCCCAACAAAATCCGCGTCGGGATGGAACTGAAAATATAAACATATGCTGAACAATGAATGATGAATGGTGGTCTCATCATTCATCATTCACAATTCATCATTTCAAAGCCCCACTCCCCGCGAAAAGAGCAAATACATTCCAAAAATATAAACGACGATAATCGCTAGTGTGTCCAGCTCCAGGAAGAGGATTTTGCGCTCGACACGGGCCAGATTTCCCAACAAGGCCATATTGGTGAGCAGCATTCCCAACAACGCTACTAAGGCAAAATTAGGATCGATGGCAGCCAGGAAACGGCCGTCTGTGTAAAAGAAATCGGCTATCCCCACACCCAACATATTAAAAACACTGGAGCCAAACAAGTTGCCTACGGCCATGTCGTATGCCCCAATACGAACTGCGGCAATCGCCGCCAGCAGTTCGGGCAAAGAAGTCACAACACTCAAAATCGCCGTACCAACCAAACCAGTACCCATCCCCGTAATCACCGCAATCTCCGAACTATCACGAACCAACTGCGGCACAACCACCACCAGCACTGCGGCTGAAATCGTGAAACCAATAATACCTTTCCGCAGTGAAGGAAATTCAGGTCCTGGCTGTATTGCCACTGGTGCAGGAGTAGAGGACGGTCCATTACTTTCCCGTTGAATCAACCAGACACCACCGAAATAAATCAAAATAATGACCAGACTGTCCGTTCCCACCCAACCAATCGTGGAATGAAAATCAGCCATGATAGCAATGGCGGCCATCAACATTAAAATCGTTGTCAACGCCGCGGTTAAGGCGTGATTGATGGCTATTTTTCGCATCAACGGCACTTGAAACGTGATCAAATCAACCAACGCCAACAGGAGCATATTGACCATATTGCTGCCGAACAAGTTGCCCGCTGCCAAATTAGGCACACCCGCCCGAAAAGAGCTAACAGAAGCAAGTAATTCCGGCAGCGACGTAGCCCCGGCCAGAAAAATTGTGCCCACAAAGACGCCGCCCAGCCGCGTCCGCACAGCAATCACATCGCCATATTCGGCCAGTTTGATAGCGGCAATCACAACAACGGCCGCACTGAGAAGAAAAGTTACCCAGACCATGATGTTAGTTTGCGAGTCTGCAGGTTTGCAAGTTTGCGAGTAAAGCTGCTTCGCACTTGTCTTCTTCCTTGCCTACTCACTTACTTCCTCCCCCGCGTATGGCTCCGGAAAGCCCCATGTTTTAACCACAGGCAAGGCAAAGATGATGCCCGTGTGCGGCTTTGTTAGATCACCGAGAACGCCTTCGGTCGCTTTAACGGCCGCTTCCGCCGTTTCCATATCATCAATCACGGCAAAAATCGTGTTATGCCCCACCCGGCCGCTGCCAAAAATCTGGCTGAAGCCAGCAAACATGGGTCCGGCCACCGGCCGCGGCAGCACCCGATTGACGCCGGTGCTTTCCATGATCGTCACGCCTTTCACCCCGGCTGCAACCCAAGCCGTCAACACGTTGTTCAAATGGGCACTGTCATCCAGCACCATCATGAGCATGTACATGCTTGTCCTCCGTGAAACGTAATGCGTGAAACATGACCAATTTAATCACGCTTCACGTTTCAAATTTTTATAAATCTCATGCTGCCGATTAGTCTTATGCAGCCAGTCAGCCAATTCCTGTTTACTGCCAGTCAAAAGCAGGTGCTTTATTTCATTCAACTGATTTTGGTAGGCTTCGATTTGAGTGAGCACGGCCGTTCCATTCGTCAACAAAATATCTAGCAGCATCTGCGGGTCCGAACCCGCCAGGCGCGTCGTATCGCGAAAGCCGGAGGCGCTGACCTGCCACAACTGCTCGTTGCCGTGGGCCGCCGCCGTCTGCATCAATGCCGCCGAGACAAGATAGGGCAAATGGCTGGTAGTGGCGACCATATTGTCGTGGGTTTGCGGCGGCAGCAGCAGCGGGTTGGCCCCGATTGTTGCGATGATTTCCTGGGCGATGGCGGTGATTGGGGGAGTGGTACGGCCGTTCTCACACAACACAAACGTCTGCCCCCGATACAAATCGGCCGACGCCCCGCTAAACCCGGCCGTCTCCTTACCGCACATCGGATGGCCGCCGATGGCCTGGAAGGTTGGCGGCAGCGCTTCCATCGCCCGGCTGATTTCGGCTTTGGTGCTGCCCAAGTCCATGACCAAACAGCCATCAGGCCGAATGGCAGGCAGTTGAGTTAGCAAGCGCAAAATCGTGCGTACCGGCGTGGCCAAAACAATCAGTTCGGCATCACGCACCCCTTCCACCAAATCGCCGGTAACAAAATCCGCCAATTCCTGAGCTGCGGCCCGCGTTTCGGGGCTGGTGTCCACGATGGTGAGATGG
>JBNKZT010000429.1:0-4936 GCA_050301775.1 Promineifilaceae bacterium (SeqCode) | reverse complement strand
CGATGGGAATCGGGTCAAAACCGTTGCGCCATCGGGCATGGGCAGGCGGGCGCCTAAACCGGTGCTCTTGGGAGCCGGGATGGATCGGGTGCCGCCGCCAAGCTGGTAGATGGCAACGGCCGTGCCCACTTCACTCATACTTACTGGCACAATCGCCAGACCCAGCATATAGCCCTCGCTATCTACCGCACAGCTTGTCACCGTGCCCACGACCTTGCCGCGCTTGTCCAAAACCGGATCTCCGTTTTCTGGACGCCGTATCGCTTTATCATTCATGCGGAAGCGAACCAAAATGCGATCTCGTTTTTCCTCATGTTCGATGAATGCAGTGCGGCCGATGAAGAACGGTTTCCACAACTTGGCGTAGCTGCCGAATCCGGCGTCGCCGGGCAGCAAGTTGTGCGTCCCGGCCAATTCATGGCCATACAGCGGCAAACCGGCCTCTGTGCGTGTGCTGTCGCGCGAGGCCAGACCGCATGGTTTCAAGCCAAACGGCTCGCCAGCTTTGACGACGGCGTTCCAGAATTCTGGCGCCTTGTCAGGATGGACGAATAGTTCAAAGGCGATACGCTCGCCCGTGTAGCCGGTGCGGGAGATAACGACATCGAAGCCGCCCAGTTGGCCTTCGGTCAAACCGGCCCAGGGCAGCGCTTTAATGCGTTTGGCCAGCGTTTCATCTTGGCACATGGCCAGGAGAATGTCACGCGAAGCTGGCCCTTGCAGGGGAATGTCTACGCGGCAGTCGTCGCCCCATTGGCGGTTGCGTAGGTCGCGCAGGGTGACGGGGTGCTGGATTTTGGCAAACGGCCGTTCCCGATCAATCATCACCTTGCCATCATTCACCGCATTGATCCAGGCCCAATCTTTGTCGTTGTTGGAGGCATTGACCACCAGCATGAACTTTTCTTCACCGCGCCGATAAATCATCAAGTCATCGACCACGCTGCCGTCGGGCAGGAGGAAATAGGTGTAGTGCGATTGGCCGATTTCCAGTGTTGTCACGTCGTTGACAGTGACGGTGTTCAGAAATTCGACGACGTGCGGGCCACTGGCTTCGAACACGCCCATGTGGGTGGCATCGAATAGACCGGCGGTTTGGCGAACGGCCGTATGCTCTTCCATCACCGACGAGTACCAAACCGGCATATCATAGCCGCCAAACGGAACCATCTTCCCGCCCATTTCGATATGCGTGGCATGCAAAGTCGTTGTCAACAGCGGCGGGTCTTCCGGCTCATTCCAGATAAATTCGGGCAAGGCTTCACCAGTGGTGTGTTTGTCGTGGCCGATGAAGTACGGTTTGTCGGTGACGATGGCTGTCGGGTCACTGGCCGGTTCCTCTTCATCCCGGTCGGCTAATGATTTAACAAAGTTAACGGCCGTGCCCAATGCTTTCCCTACTTCTTCAGCCAGCGAAGGCGTCACCGTCGTCACGGCCACGGGGCCGGGCAGCTTGCCATATAGATCATCAAATTGTGTGTAGCCATCAGACAGCGCAGCCAGCCAGTCTGCTGCTTTTTGGGCGGTGGTTTTATCAGCTAACCGCAGATGGAAGCGATTGCTTTCGGCGCGCAGCAGCAGGGCATCTTCATCCAGTTCAGGCCCATAAAGATGGGTTGGCTGGGATTCACCATCGGCCAGGGCCAATACATCGCTGGTCAGCGCATAGTTGAGCATCTCGGCCGCTTTTTCGCCGCGAATTTCGACAATTTCACTGGCTGCTTTGGGGGCAGGGAAGCCGCGCAGTTGGCGTACAATCTCGCGCCCGCGCTGTAATGCTGCATAGGAAACTTTGGCCCGGCGCAGTTCTTTGCCGCCCAATCCGGTGTAAATGAAGGGCGTGCAGCCTTTCAGCACTGTGGCGATGGCCTCGGCCAATAAATCGATTTCAGCATCACCAAAGCCGAGCTGGCTGATCCAGACCGTGCCTAAACGCAAGCCGGTGGGATTAAACGCGCCTTTATCGCCAGGAATGGTGTTACGGTTGACGACGATGCCCGCCGTATCCAAAATGCGCGAGGCCAAATCGCCGGACAGCGGCACACCATTATGGCTGACGCTTTTAGTATCCAGCATGAACAGATGGTTTTCCGTGCCGCCGCCGACAACACGCAGGCCGTGTTCTTGCAGCTTTTGGGCCAATCGCTGGGCGTTTTGCACAATTCGGGCTTGGAGTTCATTGAACTGGTCAGTTTTGGCCAATTTAAGGGCGATGGCCAGAGCGGCCATTGTGTTGAGATGGGGACCGCCTTGCTCGCCGGGGAAGACGGCCCGGTCAATTTTGCGGAAGAAGTCGCGGCGATGGGTCAAAATCATTGCGCCGCGCGGGCCGCAAAGGCTTTTGTGAGTGGTGGTCATGACTACATCGGCAATGCCAATAGGGCTGGGGTGTTGGCCGGAAGCGACTAACCCGGAAATATGGGAGATGTCGGCCAGCAGGTAGGCGCCGACTTTGTCGGCGATAGCCCGGAAGCGCTGCCAATCAATGATGAAGGGGTAGGCGGAGAACCCGGCGACGATGATTTGTGGTTGGGTTTCCAGGGCGATTTTTTCGACTGCATCGTAGTCAAGTTTTTCAGTCGCCTCGTCTACAAAATAGGTGACGCCATTGTAATGTTTGCCTGAGCGATTAATGGCCGTGCCATGCGACAGATGGCCGCCATCGTTCAAATTGAGGCCCATGATGGTATCGCCGGGCTGGAGCAGGGCGGTGTAGACGGCGCTGTTGGCCGGTGCACCGCTCAGGGGCTGTACATTGACATAAAGCTGGTCAGCGCTGATGCCGTTGGCGGCAAATAGCTCGGCAGCGCGGCGGCGGGTGAGTGCTTCCAGCATGTCGGCGAATTCGACGCCTTTGTAGTAGCGCGGGTCGCTGTTGCGGCGGTAGAAGGCCAGTTCCAGGTCGGTATCGAGGATGTCGCCCTGAGCCTGGCGGCGGCTTTCTTCGCGCGGGTAGCCTTCGGCGTACACGTTGGCGAATTTGCTTTGCATTGCTTGGCGCACGGCGTCGGGAGCCATGCTTTCGGAAGCGATGAGGATGATGGTTTCATCTTGCCGTTTGTCTTCCAGGGCAAGGAGTCGGTTCAGTTCAGGGTCGCGTTCGTCAAGGGACCCGTGAAAGATGAAGTCCGTGGTCATTATTTTCTCCTGATTGTTTTGGGGAAATTTGGGATTGTTAAATGAGCTATCAGCTGTTAACTGGCAGCCAATAAATTGTATCAGGATTTGATTGAGTTGCTAGTTAGGATGACGGCCGTTTACCAATCGTCAAGTAAGTGGAATGGTGAAATTGTATCGTAAAATATGTTGGAGGTTGATATGCGTATATTTTGGAAAACGGCCGTTTTATTGTTAACCCTTTTCATCCTGGCAGCCTGCGTTCCGACAGAACTGGAGCCAGGAGCGGCGGACTTGAGCCAGACGGCAACACCTTATCCATTACCGGAGGGAACGGTTTTACCTACACCGTTCATGCCGGCCGAAATTGCCCCGGATATGCTGCCGCTGTCGCCGGATGCAATTCCGCCGGCCTTGCCGATTTATACAGCGGCGCTGCAACCTATCCCGGACACCGGGGAGGCGGCGCTGGCCTGGGCACAGACGTTTGGCCTGACCGATGCGGCAATTATGGATGAGACTGATGAAATGATTCGCATTCTCAGCCGCGATGAGGCCGCCGGTTCACACGAAGAGCTGACTTTTTTGCAAACGCCATATGATCGGGCGATTGTATACAGCAGTGGTATCGACTGGCAAAACTTTAGCGGGCCAACGCCAACGCCGGCGGGGGAGATGCCCACGATCCTGCTGCCGGAGATGGTAACGAGGGCTGCCCTGGATTTTGTGCGTGAACACAATCTGCTGCCAGAGCCGGTAATTGTTCATGAATTTCCCAGTTACGATAATCATTACCTGGTTCACGTTGCTTTTGCGCCGAGTGGTTTTCGGTTGACAGGGGTTGGTGGGGAGCCGGGAGTGACGATACGAATTGATGGGAACGGCCGTGTCGCCGAAGCGCGCATTATTCCGGCCAGTTTTGTGGTGGGGGAAACGGCCGTTATCCAGCCGTTGAGCGAAATTTACCCCGCTTTTTTACAGGGCGCGGCGCCAAATGTTTATTTTTACGAACGAGCACAGATGGATAGCAGCCAACCGCTCGATCCAATGCGCTTTCAGGCTCATTCGCTGCCCTATGGCGACCAAGGTGATCGGGCCGAATTGGTGTATGCGCCGCTGCCGACACAGCCAGAGCGCCTTGTCCCGATGTGGCTCATTACCCGGCCTTATGACCAGGATTGGAACCATTACATCGAGTTTTACCTGCTGGCTGCCGTTGGTGAGAATGTGCCCCGACCCAATCCGTCGCCGACGCCGCCGGGAATACCCCCGACGCCGGATCCGGCCGTGCCCACGTCGCCGCCGCCAACCCGCACGCCGTTAGCTCAGACCGGCATTGTGCCGGAAACGCTGCGGATTGTGCCGCCAGTAATTGTGGATGCGGGCAACGGCCGTCTCTACACCAATGCTGCCGTCGATGGCATTACCCACACGGTCAGTTTAGATGCGGTGACCGGTGACCTTCTGGCCGTGTTTGGATTGACTGGCGATTTGGCGCTGGATACCAGCCGTAATTTGTTGTATGTTGATAAATACCCGTATGGTCTGACGGTGATTGACACGGTGACTGGCAAACCGCTCAACGACATCCAACTGCCGCCGGGCGAACGAGGCCACGCCCGCCCCCAGGCTGATCCGGCTACGGGCAGCGTCTTGCTGTTCCGGGATCAGATGCTGCTGATTGCCGATCCGCTGTCGGAAACGTGGCAGCAGACAGTGCCGTTTACCGTTGAAGGCACGGTTTGCGGCGAGCCGATGGCGGAGCCGCCGACGATTCAACAAACCTGGTTTGATGCTGATGCCCGCTTGCTCTACATTT
>JBNKZT010000428.1:0-4958 GCA_050301775.1 Promineifilaceae bacterium (SeqCode) | reverse complement strand
ACGGCAAGATTGTCCAGACCATACGAGTTCAGGTTGTACCAGGCGGTGGGCAGACTGGCACCAATTTGGTAAGGAGCTTCAGGCAGGTAAGTGGAAACCGGCAAACCATCCTCAAGCCAGAGCAGTTGCACATTCGAGTTGAACTGCTGACTGATATCCACCTCGCCGGCTTTCAACGCCGTAGTACCCGCCGCATTATCGGCGAAGATATTGTGGGCGAGGTACTTGGGAGTAGGCAGCTTGCCCCACATGGAGGCATCCTGGCCCCAGTAATTGTCGTCACGGATGAGGACAACTTTGGAATCATCGTTGAAGTAAGGGCCGTAGGGGCCGGAGAACACCACATCCTCGGCGGCATCTGCCAGGAGTTCGGTGGCGTCTTCGCCAACACGCTCTTCCAGCGTCTGCGTCCATGCTTTTTGGATAACGTAGTTGTTGGTCAAGTAAGACTCGACGATTAGCGGGTTGACGGCAGCGCCTTCTTCATTCAGTTTGGCTTTGACCGTAACCGTGTGCTCATCAACGGCAACAACATCTTCAATGTAATCAGCATTGCCGGCGCCAGTGGGGGTGTTGTATTTGACGTGAGTGGCCCAGGTATAAGCAACATCTTCCGCCGTCACCGGTGTACCATCGCTCCAATGGGCGGCCGGGTTGAGGCTAAAGGTAATCTCAGTGCGATCAGCATTCCACTCAGAAGGACCATCAGCCAATAAGGGATACACACCACCATCGAGCATGTTATATAGATATGGGGTTTCGAACATGAGAACGCGAGCGTTGTCCTGCTGTGCAATTGCCAATCCATTGTTGTTGCTATTGGAATAGGGGTTCCAACCAACAACCGAACCCCATTGTTGACCATTGAAATACAGGGTTTCGTTACGGGGCAAAGAATTCGGGTCAGCAGCTTCTTCTTCCATGGCTTCTTCTTCCATGGCTTCTTCTTCCGCAGGAGCAGCCTCTTCTTCCATGGCTTCTTCTTCCGCAGGTGCGGCTTCTTCTTCCATGGCTTCTTCTTCCGCAGGTGCGGCTTCCTCTTCCATGGCTTCTTCTTCCGCAGGTGCGGCTTCTTCTTCCGCAGGTGCGGCCACCGGCTCTTCTTCCTCAGCAGGCGTTGTCGTCGTGCAAGCGCCTAACGCAAGGCTAAGTGCAAGCAGCAAACCCAGCATGATAAAAAATAAGTTTCTCTTGTTCTTCATAATTGAATCTCTCCTCACTAAGTGGTGACTTCTGCAGTTTTATAGCCCGAAAAAAGACTTTTCGGGCATGTCAACTGCAAATGTCTGGTTTATTATTGCAGCCTAGCAGGCTACTATTTCTCTATTGCTACAAAATACCGAAAAAAACGGACTTTGCCTATCAAGTTTTTGGATGATTTCACCAAGGCCGGAGTAGAGAAAATGAGTAAAAAATCACAATTAGGCATATAAAACTCTCGCAGAAGTTACCCAAATTTGTTACAATTACCTTCTGTTGGGTAACTTTTGTACGGATCGGTCTATTTCGGTATAAAAGGCTCTCATCATAAATACAGGGTGTTGTAAATGGAAAAAGCAGCAAAGCCGATTGTAAAAGATGGTATTTTATGGGGCGGGGGGCGAGAAACGGCCGTGTCCCCTCCCATCCCTCTCGACTCTCCCCAATGGGATGGCTGGCTCACCAATCATAAACAATTCAAATTCAAAGGAACCGCCGGACATTTTTCGGCACGGCGCGAAACCCGGCACGGCAACAATTATTGGTATGCTTACCGCCGGCGCAATGGTATCCTCAACAAAGTCTATTTGGGGAAATCTGAGGAGATCACGCCGGCGCGGCTGGAACAGGCCGCTGCCGATCTAGCCGGCAAAACCGTTTTGACACAGTTGACTTTGTCCTCAGAACCACAAAACACCTCCCCCCATAAATCCTGGATCAACAACTCATTTCCTTCCTTGACCAAAATCCGCCCGCCTATTTTGCCGCCTAACCTGATCACGCGCCCACGCCTGAACGAAAAAATCAGTTCACCGGTCACTCTGATTTGCGCACCGGGCGGATTTGGTAAAAGCACATTGTTAAACGCCTGGCAGCAGGAGCGTAGTGACATGCCCGTCGCCTGGGCAGGGCTAGATCCAGACGACAATCATTTGCTGCGCTTCTGGCAAACAGTCGTCATGGCCTTGCAAGCAGTCGTGCCCGGCTTAGGAAAAAATATGCTGCCTTTCCTTCAGGTATCTTCTTCTGTTACGCCATCTGAAATTGTGGCCCGGTTGACAAATGAAATCATCAACGCCAAGGGGGATTTCCCCTGTATCGGGCTAATACTCGATGATTATCACCACATCCAAAACCCGAATATTCACGTCTCCATACAGACTTTATTGGAACATTTGCCACCTGTTTTGCAGCTTATTATTGCCAGCCGGGCGCGACCGCCTATTGCGCTGGGACGACTACGCGCTCAGGGGATTGTTACAGAACTAGAAATGGATGACCTACGATTCACACTAGAGGAAGGGATCGATTTTTTGCAGCAGCACATCTCCGAACAGCCGCTTGCCTACGGAGATATGGAAGCATTGGTCAAACGGACCGGTGGATGGGCAGCCGGCCTGACCCTGGCTGTATTGGCATTGAATAAACAAGAAGATCGGCGTCATTTTATGGATACTTTCAGCGGGGCGCATCTTTTTCTTCGAGAATATTTTATGGAGACGGCGCTGCACCAACAGCCCGAAGCAGTACAAACCTTCTTGCTCAAAACTTCAATCCTGAAACAGTTGACCGGCGGTCTGTGTGATGCTGTGACCGGCCAAACCGATGGTGCGCGGATGCTAACCCATTTATGGCAGGAAAATCTTTTTATGGTGCGTTCCGAAGAACAGGCATGGTATCACTATCATGACCTATTCGCCGAAATGCTAAGCGACCAGTTGCAGATGCAATTTCCTGACCAGATTCCCGACCTCCACCGCCGGGCGGCGGCCTGGTACCGTGAGCAAAATGCTTCGGCCGATGCTGTGCGCCACTTGTTGGCCATTGAAGATTGGGAAGAAGCGGCATTTTTGATCGAGGATGTTACCTTGCGAGAATTAGCCGAGTCCGGTGAAGATTCGCGCCTGCTGCGCTGGCTGCAACAACTGCCGGAATCTGTTTTCCAGCATCACAAAACGCTTCTGTTTGTCTATTTACGACTGGCTAAATTGGCATCGCATCCGACCGAAGTGGAACGATTTCTCCAGCGTCTTGAAATCAATCTCGTCGGCAAACCCGATGAGGAAATGACACAGGATGAGATGGAAGTTCTGGCCGAGATTCGTACAATTCGACAGCGCAAAATGGCCGGGGACATGACCATATCCCCAGCAGACGTATCTGATCCCCGCTGGCAGTTGTTGGATGCCTTGTGGATCGTTGAACCGTACTATATACCCCAAACCGAGATAGTGGAGGCGCGTCTGTACGAAATTTATGAGCAGGCGCGGGCACAAGGGAACCTGTTTGTTGTCTTGATCGCCGGCGCAGACTGCGCCAACCGCGCTTTTTTGCGTGGTCATTTACGGCAAAGTGAAAAGATCATTTATCAGGTTTTGCAGCAAGTATTGACTCAGCGTGGTAAATTACCGGAACCGGCCAGTATTGTGTTAATCATCCTGGGCCAAATTAGTCTGGTACGTAATGAATTGGCGCAGGCTCGTCAACTATTGCAGCAGGCAGCGGCCGTTGACCCCAACCCAACCAGTTCAAACATGCCGGTGAATAGTGCCATTACGCGGGCCAAGTTGGAATCAACGATGGGTAATCATGAAGCAGCCCGGTCAACGATTCAAGCAGCAAGAGCCTTACAGGCGCAGCGTCCTTCCGGCGTGTGGCGCGATCAGGATTTGGCAGCCTATGAAGCCGGGTTCTGTGTGCGCCAGGGGGATTGTGCCGAGGCCGAACGGCTGTTGAATGAGGCAACAGAAGAGGATGACCATGCGCTGTCGAAACTGGTGCGGGCCGAAATGCTGGTGTGCCAGGATCAGGCCGCTGCGGCCGAGGCGATTTTAACCGATTTTGTGGCACAATATCCCTTTGGTTTTCCCAATGAACCATCACTGGACGCCCGCGTATTGTTAGCTCTGGCGTTGTTTAGGCAGCACAAAATGTACCAGGCCCGGCAGGCGTTGGCTGAAGCAGTGCGGCTGGCGGCTCCGGAGCGTTTTTTACGGCCGTTTCTCAAACACGGTCCCCAACTTGTATCTCTGCTGGCATTGATGCTGCACACCGAAAATCTCACCAGCGAATCTCAAGGATTTATTCGCGAGATTTTGCAATTACTGGGGCACACTGACGATTTATCCCACTTGCTGCCAGAAGAGAATCTCAAATCCCTGGCAGTGGCAGCGTCTATAACCGAGCGCGAACAAGACGTGCTAAGGTTAATAAGTGAAGGACTGTCTAACCGCGAGATTGCTGCTGATCTGTGCATCTCGCCTGGCACGGTAAAAACCCACCTGGCCAATATCTACGGCAAACTGGAGGTCAACTGTCGGGTCCAGGCAGTGGCGGAAGCACAAATGCTAAAATTGATTTAGGCAAGCGCAGTTTTTAACTTGTGGTAATGTCACAGAAAATGATGGAGAAATCAAATCGGCTCTAATCGAGTAGATTTAGCATGTTCAATCATTTTTCGGTTCACCTCAGATTTGTGAGAGGGGATAGGGCAAATTCCCATGCTCAATCAAGACATGCAAACGGAAATACTCAAAAACGTGATAGCCGAAGGCGCGGCGAATGGTGCCCCAAATGGCATTATCATTATTCAATCCTTCAATTACTGCACTGGTGAAGCCTTCATTGAAATAATTGAGGAATTCTTCCCACCAACGGAGTAATGTCTGTGCCTCGTAAAGCCATGCTTGCCAACTGCGATGGATTTGGGCAATGGCGTTATTAAGTTGTTTCATCACATAAAACCAGCCAGGTGGTAA
>JBNKZT010000427.1:0-4966 GCA_050301775.1 Promineifilaceae bacterium (SeqCode) | reverse complement strand
ACGTTGATCCGGCCCAGTTTGACCAATTGACTTTGCTCATCGCGAATGAAAAAGTGATAACTTCCCGATGGTGTGTCGGGGGAGATGAGCAGGTCGATTTGTAGGCGGTTAAGATGGTTAGTGGCGGGCAGAGTCACGGCCGTTTCTTGCCACACTTGTCCCACTTCATCCACCAACCCGACAACTGCCGCCGCTTCATCCCCCTGGCCAAATAAGAAAATATGCAGCGTGTCGCCGCTCTTCATGTCCCGAATGGCTTGAGCGTAGCCGGTTAGCTGCCAGTTGGGGGTGAGTACGGCCGTTTCCCTAAAACGCGGTTTGGCATCGGGCAGTAATTCATCAATCAAATCCGCGCGGGCATCGGTGCGGGCGTAGAAGTGGAGGGCTTTGTCTTCGTAGGTGTAGGTGGCAACGGCCGTAGCCCGTTCGGCCAGCCAGTTCACCATCTCCCCCTGCGGATCACCCACACCGGCGTAAGGTGTGATGACCAGCCAGACGCCATCGCTGGTCTGCCAGATGGGCGACAAAAATTCATCGGCCACAGAT
The DNA here is from genome assembly GCA_050301775.1 of Promineifilaceae bacterium (SeqCode). GTDB lineage: Bacteria > Chloroflexota > Anaerolineae > Promineifilales > Promineifilaceae > JACKCC01. The sequence continues at coordinate 4,420 of JBNKZT010000427.1, read as the reverse complement.
GGCGTAATTTGCCAGGCATGGGGTACGCCGCGCCATTCGCCGGGATGATGATAGGCGAAAATGGGCCAGTCGGTATCACTAAAGAGGATGACGGCATCGGACGGCCGTTTATAGGCCTCAATCGTCAAGACCAGGGAATTGAAATCGTCGTTCAACACCCGGCCGGCATGGTAGCTGCGTAATCCCGTCCAGGCGGCGTAGAGGACAACGGCCGTTAACCCCATCCCGATCAGCCAGCGCGCCCAGACCAGCCGCACATTGGCCAGCCTGACACCGGCTAGCCGGACAATCCCCCAGGCCAGCAAAATCGTATAGTAAGCCGAAAAAATCACCAGGTAGCGGGGGGCAAACTGCGGCGCATACACGCCGGTTTTGGGGATGGAAACGAGATAAACAATGACGATGGGCAGCAAAAGCCCGGTCACAAACAAGGTAATATGGCTCGCCTGCCGCCAATTTTGCCGCGCTTGCCGGACCAACAACACCAATCCGGCGGCAAAAATAAGCAGAACGGGAATCGTCACCGGCGCGTACTGTTCCACATTAAGCGGGATGCCCACAGTCAGCACGGTCCAGTAAATTTTCAGGAAATCGATCAAGGCTGTCGGTGAGGCCGAAGAATTGGACAAAAAGCCGCGCAGAGCGTAATTTAGCCAAAGGCCCACCACCACCAAAATCGTCAACTGCGCCCCGGCCCACGACCACAACTGCCGCCGGGGGTGTTCAGCATGTTTGAGCACCCACAGCCAGGCCACGTTAATGGCCAGCGGAATGGGAAAGAAAAGGTAGAGGGAGAGCAGCCCGCCAATCATGCTCAAGATGTAGGCCAGCCAATGAACGGGGCGGCCTTTGTCCCAGATACGGATGGCTGCCCACACACCCAAGACGGCCAGCAGGCTGACCAGGGCGTACATGCGGATTTCCTGTGACCAGGCGATGCTGAAACGGGAGATGGTGATGAACAGGGCAGCGAGAAGGCCGGTAGCACGGCCGTTCACTACCTTACCCAACCGATAAACCGCCGCAATCGTCAGCACCCCCAACAGCGCCGACAAGGCCCGCAAGCCAAACTCGCTGTCGCCGCTGCCCCAGCGCCAGGCGTGCAGCAGCCAAAAGTATAACGGCGGATGAACATCGTGGCCGACTTGCTGCAAGATGCCCACAAAAGAGTGCCGGGCCACCCACACCGACCAGCCTTCGTCCCACCAGACGCTTTTGTCGCCCAGCCGGTGAAGGCGCAGGCCCCAGCCAATAATAATCAGGCTTGCCATCAGCCAGCGTTGTCGAGCTTGTTTCATAGAGGGGGATTATTCAGGGAACGGCCGTATTCGTCAACGTGTAAACTTTGGCGATTGCCAGCCAGCAAAATGGGATGACGGTAGCGGCAAGGAATCAGCCACCGGTAATATTTCCGCAAATCCCAGTCACTACTTATTTGTATCTATGGCCGCCAGCGCTGCCCCTACAATCCCGGCCTGATTGAGCAGTTCCGCCGGAACGATTTCGGCCGTGATGTCCATGTATTGGAGGAATTTCTGGTGTTTTTTGCTAACACCGCCGCCAATGATGATCAACTGCGGCGAAAAGAGCGCTTCGATGTATTGGAAGTATTCGTTAAGCCGCCCGCCCCACGTTGCCCAATCCAGAGCTTTTTCCGAACGGATGCGGTCGGATGCATATTCTTCGGCGTCTTTTTTTTGATTGCGCATGAAGATGTGGCCTAATTCCAGGTTGGGGACGAGACGGCCGTGTACAAACATCGAGCTGCCAATTCCCGTACCCAGCGTAAACACCATCACCACGCCCGGGTGATTGTGCCCTGCGCCAAACCTCATTTCGGCAATCGCGGCCACGTCGGCGTCATTGAGCAGTGTTACCGGGCAGCCAGTAACTTCGGCCAGCCCTTTCTGGCCGGGATAGCCGATCCAGCCATCGTCAATGTTGGCCGCCGATTTAACGATACCATCAATGACTACGGACGGAATACCCACACCAATCGGTCCGTCATAAGCAAAATGTTTGACAATCTTGTTGACGGTTTTGATGACCGCCTTGGGTGTAGCTGGCTTCGGCGTCGGGATGCGTTTGCGTTCCGTTGTAAATTCGCCTGTTTCCGTATCAACTAAAGCACCCTTAATCCCCGATCCGCCAATATCAATGCCTAAAATTTCCATGTTTACCTCCGGTAAGGTCTTGAATTTGTTGTTCGGCTGCTTGAACTGCCATTTCCCCTACCTTAATCCCTTCATCCAGCCGGTGAAAATCAAAAAGGCCGATTGTGCCTATATCCGGCCGCAGCAAAATATCGGGCTGCGAGACGGCCATACGTGAATTAAACGACTGCATCGTGATGATGTCGGTGATGGTGGATAAAACCTGCCAGGTGCGCTGCCGCTGGGTCAAGGCCAGTGCCCGCTCGATGATGCCCGATGACGGTGGCGCTGGCTCAGCGGGTGTACCGTAGGGCGCAGTGTTAGACAGGTCTACGGCGATGACGAAGGTCGAGCCGCGGGCGCGGGCGATGTCGAAGGGCAGGTTATTGAGCAGCCCGCCATCAACCAAAACCATGCCATCCCGCTCGACCGGTGGAAAAACGATGGGAATGGCGATAGTGGCCAGAACGGCCGTTACCACATCCCCTTCATCCAAAATTACCACTTTCCGGTTGACCAGGTCTGTTGTCACCACCGCCAGCGGGATTTGTAAATCGGCAAACGTGACGCGGCCAATGGTATCCACCAACAGCTTTTCGATTTTACTCGTGCTGCTAAATCCTGGCGCATTACCCGGCAGGCCATACAATTGGCCCAGGCTGATCTTCTGAAAAAAGGCCACCAAATCAACGGATCGGAGGCCGGCAGCCACCAATGCACCAACCAATCCGCCGATGCTGGTGCCGGTAATTAAATCCGGCCGGACGCCCAACTTGTCCAACGCCATTAACACCCCAATATGCGCCGCACCGCGTGCGCCGCCACCGCCCAAAGCCAATCCAATCTTCATAATACCTTCTAACAGGTGCGACGCACTTTCTTAAGTGCGTCGCACCTGAATTACTCAACAATCCCGTAAAAATGAGGCAGCGGTTCGACCGGTTTATCTGACCAGGTGATAGCCGCCAACACTTCTGCACGGGCCTGGGCCAGTTTGTCGGAGTTATTGGCGTGAATGTCACCCAATGACTGACCGGCTTCCACGATTGCCCCAACGTTATGGGGCAGGATCAGCCCGACTGCATGGTCGATTTTGTCTTCTTTAACCAAACGGCCGGCACCCAGCCGGACAGAAGCCCAGCCGACAGCGGCGGTATTGATGGCGGCAATAGTACCAGTTTGCGGCGACAAAATCGGTTCGACGTAGGGTGCTTGCGGCAGCAGAGCGGGATCATCGATCTGGCTGACATCGCCGCCTTGGGCTGTAACGAGTTGGCGGAATTTTTCCCAGGCACGGCCGTTTCCCCGTACCTCATTCACCATCACGTTAGCCGCCTCCAGCGTTTCCGCCTTGCCCGCCAGCAGCACCATCTGGGCCGCCACCGCTTCACAATGAATCCAGAAACCAACCGGGCCGCCGCCATGCAGCGAAGCAATCGCTTCTTTCACTTCCAGCGCATTGCCTACTGCATCGCCCAGCGGCTGGTTCATATCCGAAATGAGGGCCACCGTTTTACGCCCGGCGTCGTTGCCGATGTCCACCATAATGCGGGCCAGTTCCCGTGCCTTTTCTGGCGTGGGCATAAATGCGCCGCTGCCTGTTTTCACATCCAACACAATACCATCAGCGCCGGAGGCCAGCTTTTTGGACATGATCGAAGCGGCGATGAGCGACATATTGGCCACCGTACCGGTCACATCGCGCAGCGCATACAATTTGCCATCGGCCGGGGCCAGATCGGCCGTTTGCCCGGCCAGCGCCAACCCAATGTCACGCAGCTGCTGTTTGAACTGCGGCAGGCTCAAATCCGACGACCAGCCACGAATCGAATCCATCTTGTCCAGCGTACCGCCGCTGGAACCCAGGCCGCGCCCGCTCATCTTACCCACCGGGACGCCGCAGGCCGCCACCAGCGGCAGGGCCACCAGCGACACCTTGTCGCCAACGCCGCCCGAAGAATGTTTATCGACGATGAACGGGGCCACGTCATGTAAATCCAACTGCTCGCCCGATTTGGCGATGGCAAGCGTCAAATCGACCGTTTCCCGCCGGTTCATCCCGCGCAGGTAAATGGCCATCATCAGGGCTGCCGCCTGGTAATCGGGAATGTTAGCGGCCGTGTATTCCCGCACAAACCATTCAATCTCGGCCGTAGAAAGCTCGCCGCCGTCTCTTTTCTTTTCAATAATATCAACCATTCGCATAAGTCACTTCCAGCTTGATGATCATGATGCAAAGCGGGGATTGAGGGATTAAGGGATAAATG
>JBNKZT010000426.1:0-4978 GCA_050301775.1 Promineifilaceae bacterium (SeqCode) | reverse complement strand
GCGGATTCTCTTGAAGGTAGATGCCCCTGCCCGACAATTTCAGGTGCTGCTTGATGGTTTTGCCATCAAGCAGGTGCCCATCAAGGGATTGTACAACGGGATGATGGACTTTGATGCCTATTTCGACCTGATCCGCCGCGAGGCAGTGTCAGAGTGGCAGCAGTATCTGCGTCGCCGGCGATACGGTCGCCGCTTGAGCTAATGACATCTACCCGGTTGGTCGCTGATTGACAGCGCTATGGCATGAACTGCATCGGCTCATAGCTTTTTGACAACCGCGGGTTTTCCCAGCGGGTATTGCTTCCTGTCTGCTGAGGACGGAAAAATGGGAAAAGCGGCGGGGAAAAGTGGTTCTTGTGCCTATTGATTCCAAACTTCTCAACTGACGACTTCGACTTCCTCATGGGCGAGCCTGCAAGACATGACAGAACGCCCACCCCTCGGGAAGGGGAAACGATGTGCCTAAACAGCCGGGGTCTCAATGAACGAAAACAATACAGAAACGGCCGTTTGAATAATGAATAGTGACATATGTCACCTTTGTCAAGCCCCAGAAGGGGGCAATTCTGAAATTGGTAAAAGGTCAGGATGATATTGTTGAACCAACTTAACATAAGCCTCAACAACTGTGGGTTGCAACCCGGACATGGAACCGATTTGGTCAACAGGAATGGTATGGCGCAGCAACAACTTCACCCGCTCATAATCACGGAGGTACCGGCCGACACTCGATTGAGCATGGTTGCTATGTCGGGCAATGTCGGCTTCATCCATTCCCTTTTCATAAAGCGCAACAATCTCGGCTTTATGAGTGGGACGAACGCCCTGGTCAAAATAGTAGCCTTTAGTCAGCAAAGAGCGGCCAGTTTCTTGGCGCAATTCAATCAAAAGACGGCTGATATGTCCATTGGTACAGCCAAACATCAAGCCCAAATCAGTACAAGTGAGCAAAACAGGGCCATCTTTGTGTTGCAACCCATGCTCAAGAACGCGTTGTACTCGTTTCTTCAACAACACACGTTGTTGCCGGCGACCTGCTTGGCCAGGGGGCATCTGTTCAAAAGCGGTGACATCTTCAGGAAGGAGAACAGGCCAAGACAAAGTGACCAGTGGGTAGGCACCGGCCGATTTGCCGGGATGGGCTTTGCCGCCGCACGCTTTAGTGCCGGTAAAAACGAGCCAGCCGGGAGCAACAGCCGCAGTGTCAGGGCGAAATTCAGCAGCCAATGCTTCCATATCGGCAGCCAACATATCAATCACGCGATGACTGTTGATAAACCCATAGTCGGTTTCCAGCAGATGGCGGGCAGCCTGTTGGAAACAGCGTTGGCGTGTGCCGGTATAAACGGAACTCATTGTGCCCCCCTTTTTAGGGCTGCAGACGTTCCACTCAGGCGTGCTATTTGATCGGCGAGACGTTGGCGGCAGAAGGAGGTGTCATTTTGCTGATAAACAACCAGATATTCGTTGACCAAGGGGATGCCCACTTGCAAAGCCAGACTGATTTCACCCACGATAAATCCCTTTTGGTGCAATTGCATCACCCGAGCAAAGGTTTGGATGTCCCGTTTGACGCAAGTCAGACTGTGGCGCGTGTGATAGGCTACCTGGTCATAGGTTTCACCCAGCAGCCAACGGCGCACGATTTGCGCTTTATGGGTTTGCCCGCGTCCAATCCCGCGCAAGTTGCCGCGTGTGGGCAGCGAAACGCCTTGTTCTTGCAAGGCCGCACAATCTCGTTTGATAGTACGCACCGAAACATGCAGTGCTTGTGCCAGGTCTTCTTGTGTGGCCACGGCACCCTGCTCCACTGCTTCACCCAGCAGACGTTGTATCCGGGTTTGGCGCAAAACGGCTGTTCCGTGTTGGGCTTCCACATCTTGATCTTCTTTGTCTGCATTCACTGTCCAAGTCACTTCTATCATGGTAGCTTGATGCAGGGGACGACCATGCGGTGCTTGATGCGGCAACAACATAACCCGCATTTGGCCTGGTTTGAGGCTGATTGGTTGCCCCAGCAAGCAATCTTGTGCCTCTGCCAGGAGAGCCTGTGCGATTTTAGGTGGATAGTTAAATTCTTGTTGCATCATATTCAAGAACCGCTGTTCACGGGTTTTCGCTTGTTGTCGTATGATTTCATCGTGATTCATGTTTTTCACCTCAACTTTTTGTACTCTTTCGAGTCATTTTACATAACTGAGGTGACATGTGTCACTATATAGAATTGTGAAGTTTGAATTATGAATTGTGAATGAAACGGCCGTTTCTGTCTGTGGTTGTTTTTGTCCATGGGGAGGGTGAGGGGGAAACGGCCGTATTCAACAAAAAACAGTTAACGGAAAACGGGGAGCAATCGTTAATCGTCAATCGGAAATTGGTGGGGGAAACGGCCGTTTTGCACTACAATTTAGTGGTTTGCGTAAGGCATCAGCGGTCGGAGATTGCGACAAATGACCGCCAGGTCAGGTAAGATGAAGTTTAAAGAAACCTGGAGGTCAAAAAATGAAAAAGCAAGCAAGCGCAAACAGGCTGATAGAAAAGTCAGTTTTGCACGGCATTCAAACAGAACTCCAACAAGGGTACAACCTATCGCCTGTTGAAGCACAAGTGCTATCCCAATATGTGCAGCAGTTGGTCGATGAACAAACAGAGCATGGACGACAGCAAGGACAGATCGGCTATCCGGCCATCGAGATGAATGAACCACCCGGAAAACCATTGCGTCAATGTCGTAAAATACCGGTGAAATTGACCGTGATGGCGGAAAGCGATACCCAATTGTGGGCACACCAAGGAGCACAGGCATTACGTCGGGTACGGGTGCATCGATTGTGTTACGAAGCCTTGATGCAAGGAGGTGCCCTCAGTCAAGAGGATTTAGCTGCCATCTTGGGTATCAGCGTGAAAACAGTGCAACGGATCTTTGCCACCTGTCGTGAAGAAGGCAAACCATTGCCGTCACGGGGGGAGATCCAAGATATGGGACGGGGCGTGTCACACAAAATACCGGTGATCCGCAAGTACGTGCAAGAGTTGAGCTTCTCACAAATCTCGCAGCATCTGCAAAAGCACGGCATTAGCAGTATGGCCCGCTATCTACATCACTTTGCGCTGGTAATGATCTTGACGGATCGAGAGTTGAGCAAAGCGCAAATGCAAAGTGTGATAGGCATTAGTGAGCAGCTCATTGAGCAGTACCAAACGCTTTATCAAGAACTAAATGTGCCGGAACACGAACGAACGTTAGCACGGTTGAAACGCACAATTTTGCGCCCGAAGGCGGCACAGGCAAGCGCGCAAACAGATGAACCGGATTCATACTCAGTAGAAATGAGTGAAAAAGGGGGGAGTTCATGAAGCATCGGACTGACCGTGAAGAAACGTTTATGCCCTTACAGGATAAAACCTTATTCAATGTGCTGCGCCAACTCTTTATCACCGAATTCGGTTACGATAACAAAGTTATCTTTGCCGAAGCGATGATCGAACGCCTGCTGGATGTTATCGCCAATTTTGTTAAACCGACAACGATGCTGCGGCCGGGGCAACTATTGTGGATGGCTGTGGTGAATGATGGCCAGAAACATGCCCACAAATATATGAAGGAGATTCCGCAAGTACCGGTGGTATTGGACCTGATTACCGATGAAGAACTGCAACAATTAGCAGAGGGAGACAAATATGCAATTGTGCGCCGTCATCGTTTGGCACGTTTGCTTGAACAAGCCTTTGCCCAAGGTGGCGTACTGGCTCAAAGCGACCTGGTGGGTATCACGCTGGTTAATCGCGGCCAAGTAAGTGATGAAGTGCGTCGATTTCAAAAAGAGAATGCATGCATCTTGCCCTATCGCGGTACTGTGCAAGACGCCGGCGCCACCCTCACCCATAAAGTGGAAGCGGTTCGCTTGTTTGAAGCTGGGTTTCTGGAAACGGAAATCTGCCGTCGATTACCGATTATTCATGATATAACGGCCGTTGAAAACTACATTCAAACATACAAGAATGTACTCAAACTGCTAGAGCGCCAATTTACAGTACCTGAAATTGCAGGCATATTGGCAGTTGATGAAAGGTTGATTCACAGTTATATTGATATTGTACGGGAACATCATCCCCAAGTACTGGATAAACATCCATCCCTACAATCAGAAACAGCTTCAAAAACCTGACCTACCGGTCATTTGTCCGAAATGGAGACCGGCACGGTAACAAGAGCCTGCTCCGGTTAATTCAACTGAGCGACATCCCCATCGAACGGCACATCAAGGTACGAGGTATGGCATCCCCTGACGACCCCGAATTACAAGACTACTGGCACAAACGCCAAACCCGATATGGCAAAACGTATTGGGGCAAGGGTTCCAAGATGCGATACGTGGCTGAGAACCAGAATTGGCGATGTCCTGTCTGTGGCGAACACCTGTTTAATGGTGAAGAACTGCATACTCATCACAAAACATCTCTCAAGAATGGTGGCTCAAATCGAGCAGAGAATCTGATTCACCTGCACCGAGTGTGTCACCAACAGCTACACCAGATGAGTTATGTTCCGGGAATGCTGGAGGCTCGAGCGGAGTGATTGGAAACAGTCCCGCTCCGTTCCAAGGGGAGGGAGGCGCGGCGACGTGTCCTCCCTTACCCGACAGGGGGCGGGAGGCCAGCAATGGCCTCTTGCTACCCGACACGAAAATGGGAGATACCCTAAGAGAAGAAAAGCAGCGCTTCAGGAAAGCGACCTCGATTGGATGCCTGTCTGGAGTACGTGCGGGAAGGGGATACGTTGGTTATCACGCGCCTGGATCGTCTGGCTCGTTCGACGCTCCACTTATGCCAGATTGCTGCCGACCTGGAAAGCAAACAGGTGAACCTCCAGGTGATTGACCAAAACATCAACACTGACGATGCAACAGGACGATTGTTATTCAATATGTTGGGCGCGATTGCTCAATTTGAAACAGAATTACGAGCTGAACGGCAA
>JBNKZT010000425.1:0-4991 GCA_050301775.1 Promineifilaceae bacterium (SeqCode) | reverse complement strand
CTTTTGCACCAGCAGTTCGGCCTTTTCCAGGTCATCAGCGCCGTCGATTTCTTCAAAGGGCATGGAGACGACGTGTTCGTAGGTAGTGACGCCGGTAGGCAGGATTTCGGGGATGACGGTGTCGGCGATGACCGGGAAACCGAAGTTGATGGCTCCCGCCGCCGCCGCGTATTTCAAATCATCCACCTCGCCTAGAGCCAGGACAAAGGCGAAGACGCGGTCTTTGTTGTAACGCAGAATGTCGCTGGCCTGCCCGGCTTTCAAGCCGCCAAAGGTCAGGGCAGAGCGGGTGGCAAAGCCCAGAGCATAGATGGCGCTGATTGTGTCGGTGCCGAAGGGCACGGTGTAGGTGTCGTAGCCCAGTTCGACGCCTTCTTCTTGTAGCTGGTGGATGATGGAACGGCCGTTCACATTCCCACACAAGAAAGTCAAAATATTCCGCCGCTGTAATTCCCGTACCAACTTGACGGCCACCTCATTCGACTTGGCGGCGCCAACGATAGCGGCAAACCCGGGCATACGGCCGTCTACCAACTGAATACCCCAGGAACGAAGCTGAATATCGTCAATCGGTCCATTCAAATGGCCGTCACCATTCAAACCATTATCCGGGCTGGTAAACGACGTGCCGCCGGCCAGTTGAAACCCGGGCATCATTTCCGGCTGTAAGCCATAGACAAAGCGCACCGCCTCAATCGCTTCCGCCGCCAACAGGGTCGCCATGCCGCTGTCTAGTGTTTCACCCAGGTAAGGCGTCCAATGTTTCTGCGATGGAACCGGATGCAGCAGCGTGCGGGCGTGGCTGAGAACTGGCTTGAGCTGCCCCAACGTCTCCACTTCCGTTTTCGTCATTCCATAAATTAACGGTAAATAATAGGCCGTATTCGGAAAAGATACCGGTGTATCCGGCCCTTTTTCGGTCAGAGCCTTATTGAGCATTACTTCCGCTTCAGATACGAGCGCGTTTGCGCCACGAATGGCGCGAGTAGCAATATATCGTGACATAATTCACTCTCCCCTAATCAGCGGCAACGCCGTAAATTGCTTGACGACGTTCAGCTATTGGCAGTTCTTCTAATTCCAACATACGAGCATCACCGGAACGGCCGTACTTATCCGCCTGCCACGCCGGCAGCCCCAACGCCGCCCGTTTCTTATCAATATGGGCCAGCGTCTTCTCAATCATCACATCCGGGTCAGGGATAAACTCCATCTTGCCGCCATAAAGTTCTTCCCAGCCTTCGCTGATGAGATGGGATACCAGGTCACTGTCCGCCATCTTGTCCGGCATCCCGCCCACCGGCGAGGAACCGCCAAAGATGACATACGCGCCAGAAGCGACGCAGTAAGTGCCAATTGAAAGCGCCTTCTCGCTCATCCATTCCGGAGCCAGGCCAACCGCTGGCACCTGATCAATATCATCGCCCAGGCCGCCTTCCTCTACGATTTGGGTCAGCACTGTCAGAATGCGGGTATTGTCCACGCACGACCCCATATGCAGCACCGGCGGAATGCCCACCGTCTCGCACACTTCACGCAGCCCGGAACCAACTTGATCCAATCCCGCTTCACCCAGGAGCAAGCCCAACTTGGCGCTGGCAATTGCGCCGCAGCCCGTCTCCACCACCAGCACATCCTGCTTGAGGAGTGCCCTGGTTACATACGTATGCAAATAATCATGCTGACTGCGCGGATTGTTGCAACCCACAATGGCCGCAATGCCGCGAATCCGGCCAGACATGACCGCATCATTCAAAGGCCGGAAGGACGAACGATAGCTGCCACCCAGCATATAGTTGATGTATTCATGGGAAAAACCGGGAATCAAATCCTCGCGCACATCAGGGATTTGCGTCTCGCCTCGATTCTTAAAGTTGTCAATCGCCTCGCGTAAAATATCTTTGGCGATGGTCAACGCATGGTGTTCATCAAATTGAATGTGCGTCGCCCCCTTGATTTTCACTTTGGGTGAGGTGGTGATGATTTTGGTGTGGAAGTTCGTAGCCAAACCAACCAACGCCTGCATGATACACTGTACATCCACCACCATCGCTTCCACCGAACCGGTGAGGATAGCCAATTCTTGCTGCAAGAAGTTGCCGGCAGCGGGGATGCCCTGCCGCATCAAAATTTCATTGGCCGTGCAGCAAATGCCAGACAAATTCACGCCATCGGCCCCCGCCGCTTTGGCATAGGCGATGATTTCTGGCGTTTGCGAAGCGGCCACAATCATCTCACTTAAGGTTGGTTCATGGCCGTGAACGACCACATTGACCATATTCTTTTTGAGGACACCCAGGTTGGCTTGTCCCAAAATCGGCGCCGGTGTGCCAAATAAAATATCTGAGACATCAGTCGCCAATAGACTGCCGCCCCAGCCGTCACCCAAAGCAGTGCGGACGGCGTGCTGTAAAATATGTTCCGGGTCCTGGTCGTCGCCAATGTGGGTGCGATGCAGCGCCTCGACCACTTCACGGTCAATGCCACGCGGGACAACGCCTGTTTCTTTCCAAATTTTTTGCCGCTTGGCCGGTGCGCGTTTAATCAAAACGACTTCACCTTTTTGCTGGCCAAATTGGGCAATGTACAAGTCGGCTAAATCGTTGGCAATTTCTTTGGGGGCGCGCCCTTCGATGGGGATGTCATATAATCTAGCAATGGTACGCAGTTTGGCCACGTCGCGGATGACGTAGCCTTCGGCTTCGTCGTTGGCCACGGCTTTGAGGGTGAAGGCCATGTCACGGCCGTGATCAGAATGGGCGGCTGCACCAGCGGAAATAGCCCGAATCAAATTACGGGCCTGGATGGTGTCAATCGTGGCCCCGCAGACGCCGGTCTGGCCATCTTTGGTCAGGCGGCACGGCCCCATGCCGCAAATTTTGCAGCACATCCCGGCCGACCCAATGTTGCAAGGCGACATGTTATCAGCGCGGGTAAAGGCGGTGCCAATGCCCAACTGATCGGCTCGAATGAGCATCTGTTGGGCGGCGGGATCAATGCTGTGTTCCTGCGGAGTTCGTTTTTTCTTAGCCATGGGTCAATTCCTCCTCGGTGCTAACGACGGGCCCCATGCCGGGGCAGGGCCACAGGGGACGGCCGTTATACGGTATTTGTTGGCCAAAGCTGACCACCTGCCCGGTTTGCTCAAAAGCGGCGGAATGGCGGAAATACGGTTTCTCGCCCTCTGCTGTCGCCGCCTGGCCTGTTTCGGCCGGCATTGGCAGTTCACCCAGGTAGCCGGCTTCATCAAGGGTTTGTTTTATCTCGTCGGGGGTTACGGCCGTGTCGTCAAACGTAATATCAACAACACGAAAACTACTACTGGCATAGACATCTTCTACACCAGCCATACTTAACAAAAGACGACGCACCTCAACAACATGGTGATCGCCATACATACTGGGAAGTTCTAACGTCAGATTCGACACAATACTACCCTCCATTCTCTTTAATATATGGTTAGGCTACCGGGGCAATGATGTTGATTCCAGTGATGATACAAAAATCTTTTGGACTCACCGTAATGATCCCTAAATAGCGCTAGATCAGGCAAGTGATAAACACCACCATTAAATGTGACAAATGTCACTAAAAAAAAGAAAGGTTAGTCATGCAAACTGCCCAATAATACGCCATTGCTTAAATCAATCAGGCTCTGTATCATTTTATTATGGAACGTCCGGCCTCTGAAAATGAACCTAACAATCTAGCCGCCCGTCGTATTTTGGCCGTCACCGAGGAAGAATTGCAGCGAATTATCCTGGACATTCACGATGGCCCGGTACAAAGTCTGTTCGCCGCCCTGACCCAGATTAATCTGATCCAAAAACGGCGCGCACGCGGCGAGGCTGTCTCGTTGGAAGAATGCGATGAATTATTTACCCGGCTAAATACACTTACCGAGGTGGCATTGGGGGATATTCGTAATTTCCTGGGCACGTTCCGCCCCCCCGACTTTGCCCATCGTGAACTGGCCGACATCATCCAGGGGCTGCTCCTGCATCACGAAATGACGACGGGGTGTCAGGTGGAATTTACGGCCGTTACCCAACCCATTACCACTTCGCTCCCGGTCAAAATTGCCCTCTACCGCATCTGCCAGGAAGCGCTTGCCAATGCCTACCGCCATGCCCAGTCCACCAGACAATGGGTATGCCTTGGCGTGGAAACCGGGCAAATCATCCTGAAAGTACGGGATAACGGCCACGGGTTTATCCCGCCGCCGCTCAGCGGCCCCGATGCCACCGAGCGAGAAGAACACATCGGTTTGCGCGGTATGCGGGATCGGATTGCGCTGGTTGGCGGCCAATTTGAATTGGTCAGCGCGCCGGGCCAGGGGACGCGCGTGATCGTCCGGGTGCCGACTGATGAGTAAAACAGCACCGATTCAGGTTATTATTGCCGACGATCACGCCCTGGTTTTGGAGGGGCTGCGCAGCCTGATCACGGCCGAATCGGACATCAACGTTATCGCCACCGCCACCGACGGCGAACGCCTGCTGGAAGCGGTGCAGCGTTTCCAACCCGACGTTGTCATTTCTGATATTCAAATGCCTTACCTGGATGGCTTTGCCTGCCTACCGCAAATCCGCCACCTGAGTCCTCAAACGCATATCCTCTTTTTAACGGCCTACACGGATGGGCAAACAATCCAATCAGCCCTTACCGCCGGGGCGGATGGGCTGCTGCTCAAGACGGCGCCACCAGAGCAAACAGTACAGGCCATTCGTCAGGTGATGTGTGGCCAGATGGTTTTCCCGGCGGCGGCGCGGCGTTGGTTGGGTGGGAAAGGGGAAGAAACGGCCGTTACCCTCTCCGAACGAGAAACTGAAGTCCTGGCCCTGGTCGCTCAGGGATTGACCAACACGCAAGTCGCCCAACGACTCCACGTCAGCGCCAACACCGTCAAATTCCATCTCAAAAACATTTACGAGCAGCTAAACGTTACCAATCGCACTGAGGCCAGTCGTTGGTTTTTGGAAAATCGAGAT
>JBNKZT010000424.1:0-5002 GCA_050301775.1 Promineifilaceae bacterium (SeqCode) | reverse complement strand
ACTTTTGGTCTTGAAGGGCTTTTTTTCGGAAGAGTCAATCATGAGTCCACCGAAAAAAGTTCAACTTTTTGTCATTACTGAAAATTTCTGTCGAGACGAAAAGTTGAACTTTTGGTCTTGAAGGACTTTTTTCGGAAGAGTCAATCATTAATCCTCAATCATCCCGACAAATACAATAACAGTCCCGCCATCACACTGCTAATCAATAATGAACTGCCGCCGTAGCTAAGGAAGGGCAGGGTGACGCCAGTCAGCGGCAGCAATTTGGTGACGCCGCCCATGATGAGGAAGGCCTGGGCGCTGAACAAGGTGGTGATTCCGGCGGCCAGGTAGCGGCGAAATGGCCGTTCCGCCAACAAAGCAATCCGCATCCCGCGCTGGGCCAGCAGGCCAAACGCCGCTACGATACTCAAACTGCCCACCAGTCCCCATTCCTCGGCAATTGCCGCAAAGGCAAAATCGGAATGGACGACCGGGATATAATCGGGAAACCCCTGGCCGATACCCTGGCCGATGATGCCGCCGTTGGCCAGCGCGTAAAGCGCCTGCACAATCTGGTAGGCGCGGCCGCTGGCGTCGGGCCAGGGATTCCACCACGCTTCTACGCGCAAAGCGACCAAATCGAAAGCAAAGTAAGCGACGACACCGGCCGCCAACAGCAGCCCCAGCCCGCTCCAGACATACCATTTTTCGCCGGTGGCCAGGTACAACTGGGAGAGGAACAGGATAAAGAACAGTGTTGCCGCCCCTAAATCGCGCTGCCAGACGAGTAAAATGACGCAAAACCCCCACATCAGAAACAGAGGGGCCAGATAGGATAGTCGTCCGAAACGGCCGTTTCCCTGACTCAATCCCAAAATCGGCTCCCGTTCATCAAAATAGCTGGCCAAAAAAACAAGCAGCAGCAGCTTAAGCAGTTCCGATGGCTGAAAGAAGACCTGTCCTACAAGCGGAATCGGCAGCCACAGTGCCGCCCCATATCCGGATGGATTGACACCAAAGATAAGCGTCGCTGCCAGGAGCAGCAGCCCGCCGAAAAGCCAACTGTAGCGATAGCGGCGCAGCAGCCGCAAATTTTGCGGTAGGACGGCCACACTGAGCATAACGGCCGTTGCCAATCCCAGCCAAATGACCTGCCGCCACAAGAAATTGGCCGCCAGCCGGTCCAGCAGCACCAGCCCCCAGCCGGTCAGCAGGGCCAGCAGCGGCAGCAAATAGGGGTCGCGGGACGGTTTGAGACGGTGCAGAACCAGGTGTGCCCCGCCCATCAACAGCAGCCAGATACCTACTGCCCACAAGTGCCCGCCGGTAACAACCCCCGCCTCTACCAGGCTGTATTCGATGGCGTTGAGGCAAACAAAAACGGCCGTTAACGCCAACAAGGTGCGCTCGCGACGGCCGTTAATTTCCTGAGTGTCTTCTGAAGAGTAAGTCAGCATCTACGCATTAAGCATTGCGCTTTATTCCAAATATTTCCCCACCAACGGTTTTAGAGCCACTTTTAATACGTCGGGAATATGGGCACGGTCGGTAATTAGCGCATCTTTCAAATTGTGGTGGGCGGCAAAATCGCCGGCCCAATCATCCATCGTTTGCGCAATATGGCTGATGGCTTGCTGGGCCAGCGTGGTGTTGCCGCGCAGGACACGCAGCACCCGATCCACACTGACAGGTCCTTCGGCATCGTGCCATACGTCATAATCAGTGATGTGCGCCATGACAGCGTAGGCCATTTCGGCTTCAGCCGCCAGGAACGCTT
This sequence comes from Promineifilaceae bacterium (SeqCode), assembly GCA_050301775.1. Classification (GTDB taxonomy): domain Bacteria; phylum Chloroflexota; class Anaerolineae; order Promineifilales; family Promineifilaceae; genus JACKCC01. The sequence goes on along the minus strand of JBNKZT010000424.1, from coordinate 3,243 downwards.
CCGGGCTGGTGGTCATGCCGATGATGCTCATGCCCCACTGCCGATACAGGTTGGATTCGGCTTTAGTGCTAAAACGCGGCCCCTCAATGGTAATAAATGAGCCGCCTTCATGGACAGTGCCGCCCGATTGACGGACGGCATCGACGATAACCTGGGCCAGCTCTGGAGAAAATGGATCGGCCACACCCACATGGGTCACTAACCCTTGCTCGAAGAAGCTTGCGGTTCGCTTTTTGGTGAAGTCAACCAGTTGGTCGGGGACGAGAACGTGGCCGGGGGCGTAGGCTTCTTGCAAAGAGCCGCAGGCACTGACGGAGATGATATATTTCACGCCCAATACTTTTAGGGCGAAGATGTTGGCCCGGTAGGGGACTTCGGTAGGATTCAGGACATGGCCCCGACCATGCCGGGGTAAAAAAGCGACACGACGGCCGTGCAGGGTTCCTACAATAATGCTATCTGAGGGATCGCCAAATGGGGTGCTGATGGTAACTTCTTCTACGGCCGTTAACTCAGCCATGCCATATAAGCCACTGCCGCCAATCACTGCCAATTCAATATCGGACACGATTACTCTCCTCTTAAAAATCTACTTGCAAACTTGCGCACCGGCAAACTTGTCGTTTATGCATCTTTCGCCTGATTCTGCTGCACCAGTGCCAGTCGCGTTTCAAGGTCGGCGATTGTTTCACTGGAGATGCGTTTCATTTTATTAATAAAGTTAGCTTGCCAGGCAATTTTATTTCGCGCTTGCTTCAATTCCTGATTAATTTGTTTGATGGCCAGTTCCCGTTCAATGAGCGTGGCTTGAATTTCGGCCAGCCGCTGCCCTTGTTCATCCATTTGTGTCAAATTACGCTCAACTTCATCCTCAAAGGTAGCCACTTGCAATTGTTTGTTGTGAATTTCTTCTTCAAGTTGGGCAATTTGGGCTTCAAGCTGTTTTGTCTGTTCGGTATTTTGGGTTGCAATGGACTGAAATTCTTTTTCTCTTTCTTGGAGACGGGCCGCCATTTCTTCAACGGCCGTTCGCCATTTTCCTGCCGTTTGCTCGCCGCCCTCCTTTTCTGCCTGAATTTCTTCTAATAGTGCTGATTGTCGGCTAACGATGATGCGGCTCTCTTCCAGCGAGCGCTGGGCTGTTTTCAAATTCGCTTTGAGCCACATGTTTTGCTCATTGGCATCTTCTACTGCCTGCTTCGATTCCTCAAGCAGTCCATTCAGCGTGGCAATTTGCTGGCGGGCGTCGGCTAAGGCAAACTGCATTTCTTCGGTCGTAGCATCCGGCAGCTGATTACGCAGCGTATTCATTTCATCCAAAGCTTGTTGGAATTCGAATTCTAATAAGCCGTTTTTCTCGCGTAATTTGCCGGTAGCCAGGGCATTTTCTTCAAGCTGCCGGTTTAGCGTTTCGGCTTCCTTTTCCAGTTTTGTGATGCGTTCCTGATTTTTTCCAGCCAGTTCCTGCCAATGCAGCAGGGCATCTTCCTGTTCTACAGTTCGTTGGATACTGGTTTGCAATGTTGCTTCCAACGTGCGGATTTGTTCATTAAGGGCATCTACTTCTCTCAATGTTTCCAACAGAGTCATCTCAGTTGCATTTTTTGCTTCCTTTAATGCCTCTTGTTCCTTGATTGATGCCTCATAGCTTTTTTTGTAATCGTCCAGTTTTTGGCGCTGTTCGTCGGTTTTGACTTCGGCTTCGGCTAATTCCGCAATTTGGTGATTGATGGTTGTTTCGTGGTCGGTCAGTTCTGTTTTGGCTTTGGCCAGTTCCTTTTCAACCTTTCTGAGTTCGCGTTTAATCGTACTTAATTCTTTGGTGTACGCCCTTGACTTTTCCAAAGCGTCACCGGCCCGCGCTTCCAGACGTAGGTCGAACTCCCTTTTTAAGGTGGTGTAATCGGTCTGGGCCTTACCCGCTACGTTTTGTAGGTGCCGCATCAGATTGTTTGGACTGGCGTCCCTGGTTGACGGGATGTCTGAATCTTCCGGTAGTTCAGGCAGATGGGCTGTGACGGTTGGCGTTTTTTCATTGTCGGGCAGTGGTTCGTCGGGGGAGATCGTGCTAATCCAGCCTTGAATTTGGCCGCTCGGTTCTAATTGGATCTGGGACGCCATGACGTCACCCCATATTTGGCCGCTTCTGGTGACGATGAGATCGTAGGTAACGGCCGTGCCATGAAGTAAACCAGCTATCCGAATTTGTGGGGCAGTAACATCTCCAGTAACAATCGCACCTTCTTCAATCACCACCGACTCGTCAGATCGGATATTACCGGTCTGGCGGCCGCGAATTTGCTGTTCCTGAATTTGCGTCTCGCGTTTGCGCAAAGAGAAAATCCGACGGCGATTGGGATTGCTTGTTGACTCCGTCATGCCTGCTGCTGCCTTCTTTCCAAATAATTGCCTGAGGATTCCAATTAGTACCTTATCAGTGAGATTCTTGCACGGTGTACAAGAATTTTCGACACGAATTTCACGAATGGCACTGATTTTTCTTCATTCGTGAAATTCGTGTCAGAATCTTTCCTGGTTTATCCAGGTTAGGTAAGCGCAGTTTTTGACTTGATGCATTTTGAGCGGAAAAACTGTGCTTGCTTGAAAAGGATCGTTTTCTTTTTGAAAAGTTGTTTGTAAACGATTCCTTAACCTATCCGTTATTATACCCACAGGCAGAATAAAGGACACGGCTTAATTTCAACCTTATGATTGCTTATGATTGCTTGTTATCCCTTCTTTTATTTGATACACTGCGTTTTATTATGAAAATGCGCTGGCATTCTATTTGGGTCTTGTTGGCTGTGGCCGGTTTGATTGTTTTTTGGGCAAACAATCGTACTGCTGCTTTCGATCCGACCGGCTCTTTTAGCGGACAGGCTCATATCGACGGGCCATTGCAGTTGGATTTAACTGTCTCGCCACCGGTCGGCACACCGGGTGGTACATTGGTTTTGACGGTAAAGCTGCGTAATTCGGCAATGGTCACGGCCGTTCCCCAAGTCACACTACAGCTTCCGCCCGGAATGCAGCCCGATCCGGCCCGATTTCCAGCCGGTATGACGGCCAATTTGCAGACCAATGCCTTAAACTGGCTGCCAGTATTACCGGCCAATGGCGGCGAACAACAAGTTGAGATCGCCGTTCGCGTAGAAACGGCCGATGTTACCCAACCGGAAAAAGCGATAACGGCCGTACTCACCAACGAAACCGACACCCAAACAGCCAGCGCTCCCATCTGGA
>JBNKZT010000423.1:0-5004 GCA_050301775.1 Promineifilaceae bacterium (SeqCode) | reverse complement strand
ATGGTTCTGCATAGCGATAAAACGAGTCCAGCCGTGCAGAACGGCCGTGTACTGCGCTTTGGCAAACTGCCAGGCAGACATGCTCGACGCCCCAATATACAAAGCCTTGCCCGCTTTAACCACATCATGCAGTGCTTCCATTGTCTCTTCAATCGGCGTCTCATAATCCCAGCGATGGATTTGGTACAAATCGACGTAATCGGTTCCCAGCCGTTTGAGGGAATTGTCGATGGCTTCCATGATATGTTTACGTGATAAGCCCCCACCGTTTGGCCCTTTGCCAATGGGAAAATAAACTTTGGTCGCCAAAACCACTTCTTCCCGTTTAGCAAATTCCTTGAGAAGTTTGCCAGTTACTTCCTCGCTGACACCAAGCGAATACATATCGGCGGTATCGAAGAAGTTGATGCCTAGCTCAATGGCTCGTTGGACAAAGGCACGGCCGTTATCCCCCGGCAGCACCCAATCGCGCCAACCCGGATCCCCATACGTCATCATCCCCAAACAAATGCGCGAAACCTTCAGGCCCGTTTTACCTAAATTAACATATTCCATTTGCGTACTCCATTTTTAGTTATTGGTTGTTGGTTGTTGATTTTACTAGCAACCAGCCACCAATCATTGATGCGCTTCCAAACATACAACACCATTCGGCCCGACCACCGCATTATGCGGAACCCCGGCCGGCAAATCCAACCGATCCCCCGCGACCAGCGTGATCGGTGCGCCATCAATCGGAAATCCAAAGGTTATCGATCCGACAACCACGTAAATCACCTTGAAATAACTGTGTGTGTGGGCAGCATAAACATCTCCGGCATCATTGGACCATTTGTATGGTGATAAGCCCTCATCAAGCATCAACTGCTGCAAGACAGCCTCGGTTGGGGGTGCTGCTTGCTTCCATTTTTGAATGTTGATGATATTATGATTCATTAGGCCTCCGGATTTCGTTCGATGCTACTGTATGAATGAGTATAATGCATGTTACCCCTGCTTTCCAATAAGGACAGCAAACTATTATCGCCTTGTTCACGGGTCTACACACAACTTGTCATATGCCGGGGCCTGGGAAGCCCCTCTGCGCTATCGTAGGCAGGCCACCTTGGCCTGCCGGTGAATTAGATGACAACTTGTTCGTGCATACCGACATAGGTCGTCATTCGTTTTCTTGTTATAATCCGGCAGCAATGGAAGGTAACGAAAGCGGTAACAAAAAACAAGTCTGGATCGGTATCGCTGTCAGCGTGGTTTGTCTGGCATCCATTTTCCTTTTTATCGATCCGGCCGAAATTTTGAATGCCCTGGCAACAGCCCGGTTCGGCTACCTGGCCTTGTCTGCGGTGGGATTGGTCGTTTTCATGATGCTGCGGGCCATTCGATGGCGTTTTATGCTTAACAATGCCGCATCCTGGAGCCAAGTTTACCACATTCAAAATATCGGCTACATGCTGACCCAGCTTTTACCGCTGCGTCTGGGCGACGTGGCCCGTGCGGTGCTTATCGGCAGTGTGCCACCGATAACAATTGCGCAGGGCGTCTCGACGATGGTAGTGGAGCGCATGCTGGATTTGCTCTTTTTCATCGTCCTGCTGCCCTTCACGCTGTCCGAAGTAGAAACGCTGCCGGCCTGGATGCAAAGTTATGCACGCGGGCTGGGAGTAGCCACATTAGGTATCATTGTTGTTTTGATCATTGCCGCAAATTCACGGCCGTTCATCCAACGCATCAGCACCTTCTTCTTCAACTACGTCCCCTTTCTCAATACCGAAAACTGGGTCAACCGGGTAGACGGACTTTTGGCCGGACTCAACAGCTTAACCAAACCCCGTGACGGTCTCATCCTCATTTTTCTGAGCATTGCCGTCTGGGCGCCGATTTTATTTGCTTATCAGATGGCGTTAACGGCCGTATACATCCAAACCACCTGGATCATGACCGCCTTCGTCGTCTGCGCCGCGGCCTTCAGCGTCGCCGCCCCTTCCTCACCGGGACAAGTCGGCGTCTTTCACGCCGCTGTCACCTTTGCCCTGGTACAGGTGCTCAAACAGCCGGAAGGAGCTTCAGCCAGCTTCGCCTTTTTGTACCATGCCATGAATATGGTCTTGATGATCAGCCTGGGGCTAATCGGCTTATTCCGAACCGGAGCAACCTTTAGCCACGTCGTCGCCTCTGCCCGCCGCTTCCGGCAAAAAACAGCCACCTGATTTGGTAAGGTGCGAGTTTGCCCGGTGTGTATAAAGATTGCGCCGCGAAAACAGAAAGCACGAGTAAATGATGACCAAACAAGCCTACATCGGCATTAAATACTACGAAGACAACCGCAATCAACCGGAAATCGGACTATTGAGCCGCCAGCTTGAACACGCCGGGTACACTACCGTTTGTATCGCCCGCGACATCGAAAAATGGGGCGATGTTCACCTGACCCCACAAGAATTGATGCGGCAAACCTTTGCCGTTATCGATCAGTCCGACCTGGTTGTGATGGAAATGTCCGAAAAAGGCGTCGGCCTGGGCATTGAAGCCGGTTATGCCTATGCGCAAGGGAAATTCTTGCTAATTGTGCTGCAAAAAGAACGCGAATTAAGCAGCACAATGGCCGGTATCGCCACAAAAATCATTCGCTACAACACATTAGAACAACTCGATCTCTAAATCTTATGAAAATTCTGGAAGTTTTAACTTACTATCGGCCATGGATTAGCGGCCTGACCATTTATGTAGAACGACTCAGCCGGGCGCTGGCCCGGCAGGGACACGATGTTACCGTCCTCACGGCGCAGTACGATCCCGATTTGCCCCGCTATGATTTGCTAGACGGCGTCAAAGTGGTGCGCGTCCCCGTCGCTTTTCGCGTCAGCAAAGGGGTGATCATGCCCAGCTTTGGCCCCACCGCCTGGAAACTGGCCCAAAAAGCAGACATTATCCACCTGCACCTGCCCCAATTTGATGCACCCGGCGTGGCCTTTCGCGGCCGCGTGTTAGGCAAGCCGGTCGTCATCACCTATCACAGTGATTTGCAGCTTCCCACCGGGCTGTTCAACCGGGTTGTAGACAAAGTCGTTCAGGTACAAAATCGATTAGCCGGTGAATTTGCCGATGCCATCGTCACCTATACCCGCGATTTTGGCAGCCACTCACCTTATTTGTCGGAATATTTGGGCAAAAAATTGCATATCATCCCGCCACCGGTAGAGTTGCCTGACTGTCCGCCAGAAACGGCGCAAGCCTTCCACGACAAACACCAACTTGATAGGCATGAGGTCATCGGCATCATTTGCCGGCTGGCGGCGGAAAAAGGGGTAGAAGTGCTGCTCAAAGCGCTGCCCTTCGTGCGCCAGGAATTTCCCAATGCACGGGTTTTGCAGGCCGGACCGTACAAAAATATTTTGGGTGAAGAGGCCTACGCCGCTCGCTTAGCCCCGTTGTTCGAGCAGTACAAATCTCATTATCATTTGCTGGACAGCATCGAAGGATCGGAATTGACCGCTTTTTACAAAAATCTGGACTGCCTGGTGATTCCCAGCCTGAACAATACGGAGACGTTTGGTCTGGTGCAAATCGAAGCGATGCGCAACGGCGTTCCGTCGGTGGCGTCGGCGCTGCCGGGTGTACGCCAGCCGGTGACGATGACGGGCATGGGCGAGGTGATTCCGATTGGCGACCATAAGGCGTTGGCGGCCGCGATTATAAAAATTTTACGGGATAAGGCCGCCTACCAGCGGGATTCGGAGTTGATTGCCGAAGCGTTTAGTCCTGATGAAACGGCCGTATCCTACCTCAAGTTGTTCGATGATTTGCAACTCGGCCGTTTCGACAACAGTGCGCCCGAACCCGCCGCTTATGACCGGTTACGGGCCATGCGGGATAGGATGAAGGGGTGAAAGGGTGACAGACGCGACAACAACCAATAACCAACAACCAGCGTCCAGCTACTGGCAAGATGATTTACTCTGGCGGCAGTTGAAAACCATTCCCGCGTTCCGTGGTCTTCTGCGGGCAGTCGAATCCCGCTTCTACCAGCAGCTTGACCTGGCCGAACCGATTCTCGATCTGGGCTGCGGCGACGGCCATTTTAGCCAGATGACCTTTGAACGGCAGTTAACCGTTGGCATCGATCCCTGGTGGGGACCGCTCAAAAAGTCACAAGCATCCGGTATGTACCAACATTTGCTGCAAGGCCTGGGCGACCGGATGCCTTTCCCCGACGAACATTTCGCCACCGTCATGAGCAATTCGGTGCTGGAACATATCCCCGGCATCCAGGCTGTCCTCGTTGAAGCCAACCGCGTCCTCAAACCGGGCGGCCAACTAGTCATCACCATGCCCAGCCATTTATTTACGAAAAATCTGGGCGGCGCACAATTCTTTGAAAGAATCGGCGCCAACGGGCTGGCCGACCAATATCGGCGCTTTTTCAACTTCATCTCCCGCCATGCCCACACCGATTCGGCCGAAGTCTGGCACGAGCGATTGGCCCAGGCCGGGTTCGCCATTGAGCGCTGGCAGTATTATTTTTCGTCAGAAGCGCTGCATGCGCTGGAATGGGGTCACGTGCAAGGGCTGCCATCGGCCGTTTTACACGCCATCACCGGCCACTGGATTCTGGCCCCTTATGAAAATAGTTTGCAGCGGACGGAACGCTGGGTACGGCCGTTCTACGAAGAGCCATTCCCCGACGAAGGTACCTATATTTTCATCGTCGCCCGCAAACGGGCGGCCGGTCCGATTGATGGGGCACTGCCTGCGGCACGGCCGTTTACGCTGGAAGAATTGGAAAATAATGATCAAAGATTAAAGATTGAAAATTCAGCGGTTCCAGTTGAGTCCAAACCTGAAACCGAAGATGACCTTCAAATCTTACAGCCCGAAGCAGAGCAATCTTCAATCGTCAATCATAAATCGTCAATCATAAATCCCCGCCTTTTGAGCGGCAGTCTGGTTTTGGCCAGCCTGCTCTGCGCCATCACCGGGCAGTCCATTTTGAGCGCCAGCCCGCCG
>JBNKZT010000422.1:0-5020 GCA_050301775.1 Promineifilaceae bacterium (SeqCode) | reverse complement strand
GGGAGCAAAATCATAAAAAATCCGTGCCAATCTGTGCTAATCCGTGGCCTAAATTTCTTTTTCCGACAGCCTGCTAGTGTTAATTCAGTGTCCCCGCTTACCTGGCTGCCGCAGCCTGCATGAAGCGATTCAGGTAGGCCTGCTGCCCAAGTAGGAAATTGGGGAGCAGCGTGGCGAGAAGGGGCCGTTTCTACACGTAACCTATTACTCTTTTACCGGCCCATCAAAGTGCCCGACACAGTGCGGAACGGCCTGGTTTGAGTGAGATTTGCCGCCCTGTGCCGGGCACTGCCGGAAAAGATTTATGAAGTTGGATAAGCGAATAAAAACAATTTTCAAGTGGTCTATCATATTGATCATTATTCTTGCCATTATGTTTGGTGGTAAATCAATTGCGTGGGGCTTCTTTATCCTGGTAATGATTGCTAGGGATATAGTGAGGATTTACAGGATGATTAGAAAAGAAGTGACAACAATAAAGGCGTGATGGATGTTCTATTTGGCGAAAATAGCGGCCGTTCACGATTCGGCCTTTGGTCGCCAACACCGACGACAGCCGCCAATTCACCCACGACTGCGCCACCCCGCTTGGTTGGCTGCTAGACAGTGACCTGCCCGATGCCGAAATCAGCTGCTTGTGGCGGCAGGCATTGGGATAACTGTTCAATCGCTATTTGGGGCGGTGCGGCAGGGACACCGACCGCAAGAGGAGGAATAACCGATGATAAAATTTCATCCCCGATGGCAGGTATATGTGATATTTCTTGTAATTTGGCTATTGGGCGCAAGTTATGTGCTGGGTTTTTGGAATTACTTGAACCCTCCTGGAGAATGGAAAACGATAACAAACGATCTTTACCATTTTTCCATTGACTACCCAACAAAATGGTCGGCTCAAACATATGACGAACACGGCTTCAAGGGAGCAGATGAAATTAAATTGCGAATATATCGTTCTATGACGGGCTATTTTGAGATAGCTATCCGCCAAAAAGATGCTGTCAATCCAAGCATAAATGATGTGGCAAAATGGGGAGCGGACCGGATAAAAAATATCAATCTCAACATACCCAGGTCAAACAATGTTTATCGAGAATTGAGTTTTGAAGGGGATTACATTAACGGAAATCAAGTGTTGGTGCGTCGTTACGGCAATGGAGAAATAACAAATGAGGATGTGTACATCGCTCGTGAGAGTGACATGATCATCATCACGCTCCAAGCAGAGACTGATACATTTGATCAATATCTGGAAGATTTTTACCGCATCGTGGAAAGTTTCCATACGGTGGAATGAGGTACGGTTTTTCTGTGTTGTTACACTTGGTAACAATAACGGCCGTTCCCCATCCCCTATTACTCGTTTGGTGGAAACGGCCGTATCTTAAAACCCTCACACCGCTTCTTTTCCATTTTCCTTGCTTTGAATCCTCCATTTCTCTATACTGATTTAAACTTTCTCGACCAGAAAATATATTTTCTGGTCGAGAAAATTTAGTTTCTCGCCGAGAAAAGAAAAATAGGTCAAGAGAAAACGTATCTTCTTACCGCAGAAAAATAAAATCAAGCAGGAGGAAATAAAAAATGGCTCAGTTATTCCGTGCCGTGAAAGCGTATGGCCCGCGCCTGGAGCTAAGAGAGACCGCCCAAATAGATGACCTTGTCGAGTATATGACCCGGCGCACCGGCCTAAACCGCAGCGAGGTGTATATGGTTCTGTATGAAACCCATGACGCTTTGCTTTACTTCCACCGCCAGGGCCAGCCGGTGAAGCTGCCCGGCATCGGCACCTTTACGCCGGTCATGGACCGCCAGGGCAAAATACGCATCGGCTTCCGGCCGGTGGTGGAGTTGAAGAAGGCAATAAACAATCTATACAGCTACTCTGGCACCATTCTGAACAAGCGGCACATGGAATGGACGGACGAAGCGTACAAGCAGCAGTGGGACGCCGACCATCCCGATGATCCGTTAGAGTTGTGATGAAGTGCCAGGCACTGCTTGTCGGCTTGCCTCGGGTCTACGAACAGCCCGTCATAAGGCGGGGACTAAGAGGCCCCGCTACCACGCCGTAGGCAGGCCACCCTGGCCTGCCGGTGAATTCGATGCCAACTTGCTCGTGCGCCCGCTTGCCTCTTTCTTGTTGACAAGTGAGGACTTCTCTTTTACGCTCTTAGGATTACAGTCAGTAATCACCCATTGGGCAGCCATTGGGGAAGCGGGGAAATATTGGAGATTTCGTAAAGGCTCCTCGCCCGCTTTCCCTACAATTTTCTGGAGGTATTAAAGGATGAAAGCGTTTAGCAAAATCGGGTTTCACACGAGTGTCGGCGGCAATCCGACCGGCATTGGCGACCATTTGAGCCGCCTGGATGCGGCCGGCGTGCCCTTTTTTATCAAAGCCGCCGATTCCATGACCGGGCTGTTTGATGCCCAGATAATAATGCGCCAAAGTTCGGTGCCGCATACGGCCGTGTTCCGGCGCAGCGTGCGTTACAATGGCTGTGAAAAAATCGACAACCCCGATGTACCTGATTACAACTTATCGCCTGAAGAAGCGGCCGTAAAGCATTGGGCCTGGCACAAAGCCGGACTGCCGCCGGAATTGGACAGGGAGTTGGTCTGGGTGGAAACGATTAACGAAGTCCGCAAAGAAGCGGCCTGGGGGGATTGGTTGGGCAACTTTGCCTGCCACACTGCGGAGCTAATGATGGCCGATGGGTTCCGTTTTGCCGCCTTTGGCTTTTCATCGGGCACGCCGGAAAAAGAATCATGGGAAACGGATGGTATGCTGCGCTATCTGGAACTGTGCCAGCAGCATCCCGACAAAGCGGCCATTGCATTGCACGAATATTGTTTCAAAGTGGATGACATCTGGTTCCTGCGCGGCGACCACATTGGCCGCTTTGAGCAGTTGTATTCGGTTTGCGACAAACACAAGATCAAGCGCCCTAAAGTCCTCATCACAGAATGGGGCTGGACGTATAATGATTTGCCCGGTGTGGAACAATCGATGAAAGACATCGCTGCGGTGGCCGAATACTACGCCCATTTCCCGGAGGTTTTAGGTGCTGCTATCTGGTATTTAGGCCCTGGTTTTGGTGATATTGCCAGAAAAGCAAACCGTTTGGTTGTGCCGGTGACGGAGTACAATCTCAAAACCCGCTTTGAGGTGCCTGATCCTGAAGGGGAAGAAGAAAAGTCAGATTTCCCCACACCTATTGTTGGTCCGCCGCCGTTTGAAGCGCCTCATTTGGAACCCAACGGCCGTTTCATCAGCGATGTCACTATTCCAGACGACACCCATGTGGTGGCCGGTAAACCATTCACCAAAACCTGGCGGGTGGAGAATAACGGCCAGACTGCCTGGGGCGATGGTTACAAATTTGTGTATGTGGCCGGGGATGCAATGACGGCCGTGACGGAACGGCCGTTACCCGCCGCCGCTCCTGGCGAACAAATCGATATCTCCATTGAATTTACCGCACCCAATTCACCTGATACCTATTTCAGCGATTGGCGCTTCCAGGCTCCCGACGACCATCAGTTTGGTGATGTCATCTACACCCGCATCATCGCCGACCCGCCGCCGCCCGACCCGACCGGGGTGAGTAACGGCCGTTGGGTGGCCGATGTTACCATTCCCGATGATATGAAAATCGAAGCCGGTACCGATTTCACCAAAACCTGGCGCGTGCGCAACACCGGCACCCGCAGTTGGGGCGTGGGCTTCACCCTGGAATTTGCCGGGGGCACGCCGATGAACTTCGTGTCCAGTTACCCGCTGCCCGCTTGCGCGCCCAACCGTGAAATCGAAATCTCCATCCCCCTGCGGGCGCCGACTGCGCCTGGTGTCCATTATTCTGATTTCCGTATGAAGGATGAAAAGGGCAATTTCTTTGGCGAGATTTTGTACACGCGCATTCAGGTACCGTTAACGGCCGTGTCCACCCTCACCCCACCGCTCTCCCAGCGCGATCCGTTATGGGCCAATGCCCGGCTGGGCCACGCCGGTTCACCCAAAACGATAGGTGAATGGGGCTGTATGCTGACCTGTTTCGCGATGGTCGCCAACACGTTTGGCCGCACCATCACCCCGGCTCAACTCAATCACGCGATGGTCAGCAACGGCGGTTTCCTCAATGGCTACCTGACCAAATGGAACGCGTTAAGCGACGTGTACAAAGACATTGTTTACCAGGGTAAATTTGCCGGAACAACGACCTCCGATTTATTGTCGCGCATTGACAGCAGCCTGGCGGCCGGTCAACCGGTGGCAATCCAGGTCGATTTCACCAGCAACACGCCTTACACCGATAATGACCAGCATTGGGTGCTCATTGTGGCTAAAGATGGCGATGATTACCGCATTAATGATCCCTGGCTGCTGCCGGGGCAGGAGGCGTCACTGCAAGCGCGCTACGGCCGTGCCGGTCGTCCTTTACGCGATGCCATCATGTCAGCCATATTTTATAAGTCTACGGCCGTTACCCAACCCCAGCCGCCCAAACCACCGGATCATATACCTGGATTCCCGGTGACTGCTGCCCGCCTACAAACGGGCATGAACGTCAACCCCGACGCACCACACAGCAACCCGTATGACAATGACGATTTGAAAGGCATGGATTGGGTGCGCTTCGTCTTCAAGTTGGATGCCCGCGTCAATTTGGCTGAACGCGGCAATCTCGATAAAGCATTTGCCCAATATGATCCCATCGTCCGTTCCTACAGCAAAATGGGCGTCAAAACCCTCTTTGTCATCAATCAAGAGACGATTTGGGGCAGTTCGCCCTGGAAAAGCAATTCTGGCTGGCGCAGTTACGCCACCGATTTAGCAAACATTGCCGGCCAGATCGCCCGCCATTACCGTCGTTATGGTGGAGCCGTGGGCTATGAAATTTGGAATGAAGGCGACAAGCCTAATAATCCGTCTTCGGTTTTTGTTCCGGCCGATAAGTTTGCAATCATTTTGCAAGCCGTGGTCGATGCCATCCGTGCCGAGTCTCCAGAGTCACCG
>JBNKZT010000421.1:0-5021 GCA_050301775.1 Promineifilaceae bacterium (SeqCode) | reverse complement strand
TTTCTTCCACGCCTTGTTCTGCGAGACGAACCAAATCCAAAGTCGTATCGACCTGACATAGCTTAGCTGAATTATATTTTACGAAAACGACATTACGACCCAATTATTTCGAGATGGATACTTGACTCAAATATGGGGGCCAGCCCAAAACAACCAGCCTGGTCCGTTTCAACTAACGTGCTAATAAATACGGTTTTTTTATGAAAAGGAATTCGCTCAAATCCTATCTACAGGATCCCTTCCTGAAATCGCTGATGTCAGACATTAGATCCGCTGGTGGTATGCGCTCATCATTACTAGACATTACCCACAAATGTAATCTGCGATGTACTGGATGCTACTACTTTGCCGAACAAATGGATCAATACAAAAAAGAGAATAGTGAATATGCATTTCTCGATTTTGTTCGGAATGAAGCAAGCAGGGGCATAAACATGTTGACCATCGTAGGTGGAGAACCCGCTTTGGAAATTGACAGATTAAGAATCCTCGCAAAGCACTTCAAACTTATTGTCGTCACCAATGGCTCCATCCCCATTCCAAAGGATGGACTTGAAGATATTCGCATCGCCATCTCCTTCTGGGGCGATGAAGAGCAGGACACAATATTGCGTGGCAATGGCAAACACAGTATATTTGAGAAATCGCTAAGCAATTTTCACAACGATCCACGCGTAGGCTTTTACTATACAACTATTCATGGCTATGTTAAGAACATTGCCAGAGTAACTGAACGCATGATTGAAAATGGCAATTTTGTCTCATTTAACTTTTACGCGGATTTAGCGCAAAGAGGAGGCAAATACAGCCATAAAAAACCATTCAATGAAGTGAACTGTGAAATTGAACGCTTAACACGATGCTTTCCGGAAAATATCGTCTCCAGCCCTTATATCAATAAGGTCATTTCCTCCCGCCAATTGCTTGGTAACAAGTGGGGTTATAATGTATGTCCAAGCGTCACTTATGATCACCCTCTCAATAAACACCGAATGGCTACCGGAAAGCATTACCCGACGCAATTCAGGGCATACAACGCAGATCTGAAAACAACTCGCCGCTGTTGCATTGGAAGCTCCAGAGAGTGCGATACCTGTGTCGATCTATGGGCAATTTACGGCTGGGTTTTAGGATCAATGAAGGAGCACCTCACAACCAAGAAGGACTTTACTAATTGGCTTTGCACCACTTTCATATTCTATATGCAAAGTGGATTTCTGGACTGGAATATAAACTCTTCACTGCTCCCTGAAATTTATAAATCATTTCAATCCGCTTCACGATAACGCATCTTAACCAGCTTAATAAGCCGACAATACATAATGATCACGGAAGAGATTTTGGATTTTGGAGATATTCGCGGAATACGAGTTGGCGGCTCTTTAATTGGCCCTCCACTCATGACAGTAATCTATTACTATATCGATGAGGTACTAATCGACACAGGCTCATATTATGCACGCAGATCAATCAAGAACTTTATTGAAAACAATACAGTCACAGCAGCCTTACTCACCCACTATCACGAAGACCATTCTGGCAACGCCGCTTTTTTGGTCAAAAGCGGCATCCAGGTTTTCGGCCACAATGAAACAGTCAAAGCCTTGGCAAAGCAAAACCGTCTGAAGCCATACGAACACCTCTTATTCGGTAAGCTTGAACCCGCAACAATAAACATTCTACCCAATAGGATTGAAACAAATCGTTTCATTTTCACACCAATTCATACGCCAGGGCACAGCCTTGATCACACGGTATATTACGAACCCAATCAAGGCTGGCTGTTTTCCGGCGATCTATTTCTGAGCCAAAAAATAAAGTATTGGCGAAAAGATGAGGATTTGTCTGCCACGATAAATTCTCTTGATCTGGTACTACAGCTTGATTTTCAAAGTCTGTTTTGCGGCCATAATCCTCAACTCAACAATCCGAAAAAATCGCTTATAGCCAAAAAAAACCAGCTACTGACCCTGCTAGGAAAGGTCGATGCGTTAATAAGCGAAGGTTTGTGCCGAAATGAAGTCATAAATACCCTATGCAAGGGAAAGGAAGCACAATTTGCTAAATGGTTTACCTTAGGGGATGCCAGTTACAAAAACATGATTGTTTCTGCAATCGATGTTGTGAAGAGAAACCAGGAGATCAATTGACCGGCAACACTCCCCAGCCACCACCACCCGGCGTCTCAATGCAGAGTCGATCACCCGCCATGATCTGAAGCCTGACTTTACCTGGCATCTGTTGTCCATTCAGCCAATTGATACCTGATTGACCTCCTTGCCCACCCTGCAAGCCCCAGGGACGGTGTGTACGCCGCTCCGTCAACAAGGTCACCTGGGCCGGCGCCAGAAATTCAAATTCACGCACCAGGCCATCGCCACCCTGGCGCTGTCCCTGACCTCCAGATCCCTCTCGCAGGGCATAGCGCCTCACACGCAGGGGATAACGGCTCTCGATCACCTCGATGGGGGTGTTGAGGGTATTGGTCATGTGGGTCTGTAGCCCTGAGAGCCCACCGCCGCTACATCCGGCGCCCATGCCACCGCCGATGGTCTCGTAATAGTCCCAGCCTTGATCGGAATCGTCGCTGCCCATGGCCAGGTTATTCATGCTGCCATGGCTGGCGGCAGGGATCGTCTCCGGCAGCGCCTGCGCCAGCGCGCCCAGTACCACGTCGACTACCCGGGTACTGGTCTCCACGTTGCCCGCAGCCACTGCCGCCGGGCGTTGCGCCCGCAGCAGGCAGCCCGCCGGGGCTCTGATCTCGATGGGTCGGAAGGTCCCGGCGCAAGCGGGGGTCTGGGTTGGCATCAGACAGCGGAAGACGTAGTAGACGGCGGCGGCAGCGACCGCCAGGGGGCAGTTGATATTGCCCGCCACCTGATCGGCGGTGCCGGTGAAATCGACTGTCACGCCCGCCTCGTCGATCTGCAGCTCGACCCGGATGGGGATATCCCGCCGGCCCTGGCCATCGTCGTCCATCAGGTCTTCGAAACGGTAGCGTCCTGCGGGCAGGCGACTCAGCGCTTCCCGCGCCAGCCTTTCACCATAGTCGTTGAGAGCCTCGAGACCCTGCAGAAACCGCGCCCGCCCCCACTCCGCCAGCAGCTCGCCCAGACGGGCCAGACCGCTGCGGTTGGCGCTGATCTGGGCGGCGAAGTCCCCCTCCGATTCCCGGGGATTGCGGTTGCCCGACACCAGTTCTTCGAGAAATGCCCGGTCCAGGGCGCCACGTCGCAGCAGCTTGCCGGGGGGGATCACCCGCCCCTCCTGACCGAGGGAATGGGAGATCGGCATGGAACCCGGCGAGGCGGCGCCGATATCGGCGTGGTGGGCCCGGTTGACCAGGAAGGCGCTCAGGCGCTCCTCGAAGAAGAGGGGGGCGATGAGGGTCACGTCGGGCAGATGGGTGCCGCCCAGGAAGGGGTCGTTGAGCAGCACCATGTCGCCGGGATGCCAATCGATGCGCGCCACGATGTCGGCCATGGCGTAGGCCATGCTGCCCAGGTGCACCGGGATATGAGCAGCCTGGGCACAGAGCTCGCCGCCGGTGTCGAACACCGCGCAGGAGAAGTCTAGGCGGTCGCGGATATTCGGCAGAAAGCGGCGTTTCTCAGCACCACGCCCATCTCGTCACAGACCGCTTCGAGGCGGGAGGAGAAAATGTTCAGTTCGATCGGATTCAAGCTGGTGTCCCGTCATTGGCATCGGCGAGGATTCTCCCTCACAATGCAAGCTGTTGCATCCCTCAGCCGGCCCCGTTAGAATAGCCGACCTTTCTACTTGGTTATTGCCGGCAACGTTCAACCTTGCCGGAAGCAAGCATTTTTATTTTACAAAAGGAGTATTACCCCATGGCACATGAACTTCCCGCCCTGCCCTATGCCATCGACGCCCTGGAGCCGGTGATCTCGAAAGAGACCCTGGAGTTCCATCACGGCAAACATCACAACACCTATGTGACCAACCTGAACAATCTGATCCCGGGCACCGAGTTCGAGAATGCCTCTCTGGAAGAGACCATCATGAAGTCCTCCGGCGGCATCTTCAACAACGCCGCCCAGATCTGGAACCATACCTTCTACTGGAACTGCCTGCGCAGTCCCAACGATGACAACGCGCCCAGCGGAGCCCTGGCCGATGCCATCAACAGCACCTTCGGCTCATTCGATGAGTTCAAGAAGCAATTCGCCACCGCCGGCGCCACCAACTTCGGCTCCGGCTGGACCTGGCTGGTAGAGAACGAAGACGGCAGTCTGGAGGTCTTCAACACCTCCAACGCCGGCACCCCGATGACCACCGGCAAGAAGGCACTGCTCACGGCCGACGTCTGGGAGCACGCCTACTACATCGACTACCGTAACGCCCGTCCCGCCTATCTGGAGGCGTTCTGGAAGGTGGTGAACTGGGATTTCGTGGCCGGCAACATGAGCTGATCGTTCTTCCCAGCCAAGTGCAAGAAAACCCCCAGTCATCCGCCGATGCCGGGGGTTTTCCCTTTATCAATACCGACGGCAGCCGTTCACATGTTGAGCGGGGCTTTTCCTGTGTTCGGGTTCGGCTCCAGGTTCGGGGCATCACCTAACCTTTACAAAGGACCACTGTTGATTTGGCCCACCCCACCATCCATAAAGCTTGACCTCGCCCCCCGCCGACGTGTTCATCTCCCAAACGTCGATTACCTTATTGCTTAAGGCCGAGGTAATGGAATAGACGCCATCGCCGACTTCTTCAATACGCCAGCGTTGATTTTGTCCGCCGTGATAGGACCATTGACGCAATTCGGCGCCATCGTTGGCATTCCATTGGTATACCTCCACAGCCTTACCGCTGTGGGCAGCGCGAATGGAATAAGTGCCGTCCCCCAGCGCTTCAACGTCAAACTGTTGGTTTGCCCCGCCGTTATTGGGGTATTGGATGACATCCGTACCATCGTCCTTCCTTGCGCCGTAAACATCCAAATACAGACCACTTAACGAAGATACGATGTTGTATCTGCCGTTTTCAATTGTGTGAGCACT
>JBNKZT010000420.1:0-5052 GCA_050301775.1 Promineifilaceae bacterium (SeqCode) | reverse complement strand
GGCGTTGCCCGTGGCAAGTGTCGTAAGGTGAGGCGGCTAAGGGATTAGGCGTTGGCGTACCAGATTTACGGGTAGCGGTGGGCAGCGGCGTGATAGGAAAAGGGGTGGTTGGGGGCGATGGCGTCACTGGTGCTGTCAATGAACAAGCTAAAGAAGCGAGTATAAAAGGAAGCAGGATCAGCCATCCGGTTTTCATCGCGCTAATCCCGTATACGCTTCGATTAACTGAAAGATTTGGTTGGTTAAGGCCAGCAGCGCCGGGTTCTGTTGGGCGTCGGCGGTCCATATTTCTACGGTGGTGGCGGTGTGACGGCCGTCTACCACAAAGGTATATGCCGTCTCATCAGGAATGCCGAGGCGGGTAAACGTTTCCGGCAAGCTGGCAAAGTCAGCAGATGCAATCAACGCCCACAATTCCTGGTTTTCCGCTTCCGACAGGGTAAAGGGGCCATATTCATGAATCACATCCCCCAGTTGATGCGTGGGCTCAAAGGTTCCATCCGCCTCCAACGTCACACGCCATTCGCCTATGCCTTCCGGATGATAGGCACCGCCGCTGGAAAATTTAAATCGCCGCATGGTTGCGATTCCCCACTCAAACGTTGTTGTAGTGGCATCATAGGCAAAATCAATCTCATTGTCTGTGTCCCATTGACCGTTGGGCGAAAACTGTGTTGTTTCCCCATCGACAAAGCTGGTCGCCTGCAACGAGTCGCAGGTGTTTCCCACATCAAGAGCTGCCTGCCCGTTTTCCTCCGTCGTAGCCGACAAGCCGTTGTCAAAGACATCCGGTTGAGTCATCAAATCAGAAGAAAGTGCTACCTGGATGCCGCGCAATGGTGGTTCGTTTTCTTGCCAACGGCCGTCTCGATTCACATCATGCCAAACCTGAAAATGGAGCGTTTCCGCACCGGGCTGCGGGGTTTGTGGCTGGAAGCCAAAACGATTTTGGGGAGAAAACAAGCCTTTTGCTACCGATTGCATCTGCGGCGTGGTGGCCGTGTAGCCGCAGGGCGCAACCACGCCAATATCAAAGAAATGGGTGTAGTCGGCGCGGATGGTGGCACGGCCGTTTTCATCCGTTAACGCAGCATACTGAAAAAACGTGCCGTGAATATTTGCCGTCGCCACGACCAGCGAGTTGGCAAGCGGGGGTTCGTTGATGTAACGGCCGTTTCCATCCACATCCTCATACACAAAAATATTTGCCGTTGCATCAACGTGTGTTTCCGCCCCCGGCACAACCGCACGCCGCAATCCCCTATAAGCCACAATCACCGCCAACACAATCGCCACTGCCACTGCCACAATTTTAAGTCGTTTATTCATTCTTTCATCAATTGCGCCGCCTCGCCTGGCGCGTTACGGCCGTTCCCTTAAGGAACGACTATCAAATAACTTGAACAAATCGGAGCTTATTGTCGCCTCCTAAAGAAAATGAAAACCAGGACAAGCAAAAACCACATTCCTGAGCTGGTCAAGTATAAAAATCGAGGCGTAATTGCAGCAATTTCAAGCAATAAGACCGCACTAAAATTGATCATGAAATGGAACAGGACAGTGCCCCAAATACTGCGATTGGTATGGCTGTAGACCCAAGAAAACAAAATCGTCATGGATACCACCCAAACGACATAAGCAGGAAATATCACTAGAGGAGATCCTGCTTGTTGCTGGCCCGATCCTTCAACAAAAAACAGGGGGAAATGCCAAAAAGCCCAAATCAATCCCAAAAGAACGCTACCTTTAAGAAATCCCCAACGCGCCTGTACACGGTCTTGGGCAAAGCCACGCCAACCAAACTCTTCTGAAAGCGGGCCGCCAATGAAGACAGGAATGATAATCGAGAGCCATGCGGTTGGCTGATTAAGCAGCTCTGACTGCACAAATTGACCGCCTTGCAGCTTGAATATGAGCGCAACGCCGGCTTGCACCAACAGTGTGATCCCAATGATCGCCAAATACCACTTGAATCCTAAATTAAATTGAGTAAAACGCTTCCATAAATCACGAAGGCCTGCCCGCCCTTCTTGGCGATAAGCCATGATAAAACCAGCGATAGAGGGGGTGAACCCACCGATCAAATACAAAATCATCGCCAAAGTAGAGGCTGATGCTTCTTGGTTCGCCGTGCTGGCAACGCTCATTTGAAAGAGTGCTAAAACACCCCAAGTTGATAACATCAAAATAAAGGTGATGGCAAAGAAACCCCAGAGGCCATCCGAATGGTTTTTCTTGGCTATTGTTTGTTCCATTTTCAACTCCTGTTGCGGATTGACTCGCCTCAATCGTGCGGCGAGATGACAAGTTTGTATGCTTGTATGATATAGAAGCAACGTCTAATAATCGCTTAGAGATGGAAACGGCCGTATTCACGACCTTGCCACCACGACCAAAACAAAATTGCAATAAGTGCCAACCCATTTACCATAAAAACAGGTAACGAATACCCCATAATTGGCTGAACCGAGCGACTGCCCGCATCCATCTGGGCGATGATGAGCGGGTCAGCCAATACCATCAGCACGCCAGTTATTACACTGCCCAGCAAGATGGTTCCCAGCCACGCCAGCCGGACGCGCCATGATGGGAGTTGGTGCAGGCCCATGGCAAGGCAGGCGGCAAAGGCGAGGGCGAAGGGAATTTCAACGGCCGTTTTCACCATCCCCAACTGCACAGCCACATCAAATTCATCGCCGCCGGTGCGAATGGGGGCACGGAGGTAATAGAGAACGGCCGTTAACGATGCCGCCAACGAAAACGCCAACCCAATCTGCCGCCAGCGCACATTTTGGCTCCGCGACGCGATTAGTAAGCCCAACGCTGCACCTAACAAGCCAGCCAGTGGTCCGGCTGTCGCTGCTGCTGCACTCTCTACTTTGCCCACAATGGGAGAACTTAGCTTCAACCAACCCTGCTCTCCCTCAGAACCACGTGTCTCCACCCATTCATCTGGGTTGATGGGGGGCGTTTCCCAAATTTGTACCAGCTTGGTAAACGCCCAAACCGGCTCATGCCCCATCAATTGATAAACCAGGTGATGGCCGGTCTCGTGGGTTGTCTGGCTGAGGATATTGACCAGCATGGCCAAAACAAGCAGGGGCATAAAGCGTATCTGATCAAGTTTCATTTCCAAACCTTCCCCGATTGTCTATCGCGAATGACGACGAATGCCAGCCCTATCGTGAATTCGATGACGGGCAAGGCGTATATCGCCCATGTCGGCGGATTGTTCCAGTTGCCCACAAACAGCAGCCAGATGGTGTTAAAGGCGTAATGGATGGGAAAGATGAGCAAGAAAATCATGCCCGATGCGTAACGCACACTGCCCCACAACCAGCCGGTAAACAGCTTTGTAACGATGCCCCTAACGCCTTGCTGCGCATGAAACAAGCCAAACAGCAGCGATGTGGCAACCAACGCTGCTTTCCCTGAAAATCGTTTTTCAATAAATCCATACAACAAGCCGCGAAAGTAAAGCTCTTCGGCTAACACAACAACTAAATTAGTAAGCAAACCCCAGGCAATTGCTGGGGTAAATGGTTTGAGCGCTGAAATACGGATCACAAAAATATAAAAGAGCATGTAAACGCCAAACACCACCATCGAAATGAGTAGATGCCGCTGCACATCCCCGTTGTTGAGCTGCACTCCTAAATCGGCACGTGAAAAGTTGAACGCACGGATCAACCCAAAACATGCTGCTAAAAAGAACAGGTTGATAATCAGATTGCCGGCATCTGTCTGGCTTAGGTTGAGCAGCATGGTCGTGGCAACACCCAAGGCCATTGCCAAAATTGGAGCCAGAAATAGGAGTAAAAAGTTGATCGAAAACGGCCGTTTCATCATCATCACCCTCCTAAAAAGCCCACCCATGCAGACCACATCGGAATCAGTGTTAGCAGTGCCGCAATCCAGGCAATAATCGCTAACGTGCGTGCCCGCAGGCGAAACCCGATGATGCCCAGGATGATGGCAATCACGGCCACCAGCGGCACAATAAAGTACGTGGGAACCATCAACATGCCGTAAAAACAGCCGTCGGGGTCGCCTTCGTGCAGCCGACCCTGCTGGCTCAGGTTGTCTACAATTGGCAGCAGCCATGCCTGCCACAGGCGTGAAGCCAGGCTGAAGAACAGAGAAATGCCACCGAGTATCCGTCCAATGAGCAATCGTTTTCTAGGATCGGTTTCAGGTTCTTGAAGTTTTGTTGTCATCTCACACCATAAAAAGCAGCAAAATTGGAGCCAACGCAGCCGCGCCAACCAGTAAAGCAATGTTTAATGCCCAGCTGATGCCCAGCCACAACCACGCTTTTTTGAGAATGAGCAGGATGTTCCCACTCAGAAAGGCCAATCCACCCAGCGAACAGAGGGAAACGGCCGTCCACAACAACCACGGCACCGCTATTGCCCCCGGCTCATTGTCCACCCGCCAGAAAAACAGGTAAAACACAACCGACAGCAGCATACTCAGCCAGCCGCCCGACAAAAACAAAATGCCCCAAATTTCTTTTATGCGTGATATGTTCATGGTTTTTCCTGTGATTGGTTGCTGGTTGCTAGTGAGTGCCCAGAAATTACTTTCCGTTTGGGGAATACTCGCTAAAAACAGCACAAATTTCCTTAAGCAGCCGTTCCGCTTTCTGGCGGTTGGCGGCGTTCCGTAATCCGGCCACATTGATCACATCTCCCCGCCCCAATTCTAACAAAGATTTGTGCCGTTTGACTTCCCGTTGGGCAAAATCTGCCCATGATAAAAAGTTGCGATTGGTAGCAACTGTAATGTTATTTTTCCAATACAATCCATCTCGACTAATAATGAAGCCCCATACGCCGCTGCCCATCGGCGTGATGTCGCAAAAGAGGAATATATCTTCTGCTTGGGGAAATACGGGGAATGAGTTGATCGCCGTCTGTAACGTTCGTGGCGGAATAGCCTCGCCGGGATAAAAGGCGTTGGCATCTTCATAGGCCGCGCAAATGTGGCGAATTTTGCCGATGTAGGGGGATGTTTCCAGGGGGAAAACGGCCGTTTCCCCCACACCCACCC
>JBNKZT010000419.1:0-5067 GCA_050301775.1 Promineifilaceae bacterium (SeqCode) | reverse complement strand
ATTGTTGCGGTAATAACTGCCGCCGCTGGTCCGGTTGTTGATGAGATTGGTCCAGGTGCCGGTGTAGATAACGGCCGTATCATCCTGCTCGGTACGGGTGAAGACGCTGCCGATGCTCACCATCGGTGCATCAATGGCAAGTGGTTCGCTGGCGTCCAATGTAACGGCCGTTTCCGCCGATTCATCAACCGGAGATAATGGGTAGATGACCGGTGGATTGGTGGGTTCTGCAGCTGTAGATGCGGCCATTTCCGCTGCCTGGGCCGCGTACAATTCGGCCAAATCCGGCCCGCCCAGCAGACTGGAGGTCTCATTGCCTGCGGCCAACGAATCAAGGAAAGCGGCCTCCTGCCAGGGTTGGGTTACGGTCGGGACGGCCTGCTGCGGCGTTATGATTAAGGGCGTGCTGCCAATTGTGCCCGCCTTGATTTCGGTGGTAATGACGGTCGTTACCGTCACATTGCCGGGAGCGACGATTTCCGGGTAGACAATCTGGCTGGCGACCAGCGCCTGGCCGACGTTGAAGTATCCATAGCCGCTGCCGTCGGGAATGAGTGCGCCGGTTCCGTCGAGGAAATCGACAGTGACGGTGTAGGTTCCCTCGGCCCAGCCGGAGGTATCCACCGTAGCCAGGTCGTAGAAGCGGGGATTACCGGCCAGCGCCGTGAGCGGAATGTCTTGGGTCCAGGCGGTGCTGCCATCGGGGGCGAGAACGGCCGTTCGCGCATTCCCGTCCTGGGCCACACCAGACACGTTGGCGATTTCTACGCTCAAGTCGGTGCTGCTGGTGCTGGTTTCGACGAAATCGGGTGAGGCCAACACCTGCGTAACCTGGACGAATTTATCGACGACGTTCAAGCGGGCAACGGCCGTTGTCGTCAAATCCAGCCCCACGCCCACCGGCGTAATCGTCGCTTCGATGTCATACGCGCCCTGGGTGGTCCCGACCGGATTGATGGGCAGATTGAGCGTCGTCCCCGGCGGAATGGTTTCGTTGAAAAATTGGCTGCCGCCGGGCAGTCCGGTGACAGTAATGTCATACGTCGTGGCCTGGGTACCTTTGTTGGTCACATCCAGGCTGAAGCTGGCGCTCTGGCCCAGCAGGACAGCCTCGACGTAGGGCGTGAACCGGGCTGAGGCGGCGTGTTGTTCGATGACACACAGTTCGGCGCTGAGATTGGATACGGCCGTGCTCAAGGCCGTCAAATCCGCTTCAATGTCGGCATTGTTGGTATGCCCGGCCAAAGCAGCGGCTACTGTTTCCAGACTGGTGTGTTCGGTGACAAATGGCGAGGCGATACGGGCATAGCTGGCGGCGCTGTTGGCGGCATCGACCACCCCATCGCGCCGGGCCAAATCGCAGGTTCCGGCGTTGCAAGTCGTTTCCAAATCGCTGACGGCGAAGGCCAGCGACTCAAACGCAGCAGAAAGGGCGTCACTGCCCGCGTTGCAGCTCGCCGCCGCGCCCAAAATAACCCCAGTATTCTGGCTGACCACAATCGCTGTTGCCAATTCGTACTGCGTGTAACTGTTGGGGGCGGTCCCGGCCAACAGCAGCGGATATTTGCGCCCCAGTTCGCCGCCGACGATGTTGAGCGTGGCTACGGCCGTTTGCGATTCGCCCTCGGCCAGGGTCATGGCAGCAGGCAGTCCGGTCACGGTCCAGGTAGAGATGGGGGTGGTGGCCGCGATGGGGAAGGCGCCGGACGTGTTGCCGACGTTAGTTATAGAAAGATCGAAATCCACGCTGCCATCAACGGCCACGTATAGCGTTTGCGGTTCGATTTGCATGAAATTGTGGGCCTGGCCGGGCATCAGCCAGGGAATGGAAACGCTGTCGGACAAACTGCCGCCGTCAACGGCCGTTACGTTCATGATAAAGCTCGTGCCTGGCGCAGGCTGGGTCGGGGGTTTGACATAAAGACCAATGCGGGTGCGGCTAAATGGAAGTAGGGTAACGGCCGTTGCCGTCTGTTCATGGCCGTCCAAGACCACCCAACCCGCCGGCGCACCGCTCACCGACAGCGTGATCGTTTTCGTGACGCTGCTGTTGTTGGTCACGCCCAGCTTAAACGCCGAATCGGGAATTTCCGCTTCACCGTCGTTGGTTTGATTGGAAACCGCCTCGTTGATCTGCGGCCCCATATCGACGGTGATGTTCCCCTCCACTTCATAATCAAGGCTGATGGTTTCCTGCGCCGGTACAGTCACCACATATTCGGCGCTGGCGATGAGGCTGCGATCATGGCGCGCCTGTCCGGCGACGAGAATGGTGTAACTGCCGGCCGGGGTATTTTCCGGGGCGATAATTTGCGCCTGGGATGAGGATGCAAAGCCAACGCTCCAACCGGGCGGGGCGTAGGTCCATACTTCTAACTCGCCGATGCAATTGGCAACGGCCGTCACGTCCAAACCATACGCCTGCATCGGAATCAGCGTGGCCGCGCCGCCGGGCGTCAGCGTGAAGCCGGGTGAGCCGCCACCGCCGCTGTTCGTCACCGGGATCAACTGCCCGGCATACGACTGGGGCGACAGCCCGTCCGAATGATATTGGAAAACTGCTTCCGGCAGAGGCATGTTGGCGCTTTGATAGCCATCCAACAAAAATTGTTCAATACCGCAGTTGTCAATGGGGCAAAGATGATCCGGCAAATAATACCAGGGCGTACTGCTGGTAAACGCCGGCGAGGAAACCAATTGCGACCCCGGCAGAGACCAGGGACTCGGCGGTTCCCAACCGTCCAGACAGGCCGTTCCCGATCCGCCCGGATTGCCTTGCAACGCCGGTACAACATTATCAACAATGCAATCAGACCAGAGTTGATCCACCGATTCGCCAAAATTTTCCCAGGTGTCCTTGATTTCGGTAACCATTTTTTTAATGAGCGTGGCGTATTCCATCAACGCGCCATGTAAGCCGTTATCGAGAACGCTGACGGCAGCGCCGCTCTCCGGGTTAATTTCCCACCAACCCAGACGGGATTGGCCGTTAATCAACACCGGCTCCGTCGGAATCAACACGTCCTGGCCGTCCAGCAGCGCGGCGGCGGCATAGCCATAGGCATCAGGATCGGGCAGATACAAATCAAGCAGGTCAAGATCGTCTGGCGTGACGTAAACCAAATCAATATTTTGGGCGACGGCCGTTTCAAAAATGCGGGCCGTCGTGATCGGTTCCTGCCCGCTGGCATCGCGCAGAGCATCCCCTTCAAAGTAAGATTCGGCCACGGCTTTGACCCATTGGGCCGTACGCGCCGCTGATTGTGCCTGTCCGGGGGCGACGATGGCCTGCGCCGTGGTGTTACGCAAATCAACGGTGCGCGTGGCGCTGTCTTGCATACTGGTCCCATGCATGATGATCACACGCGATTGATCGTAAAACAGATTCACCCGCAAATTTTCGGCCAGGGTATCGGTGAGCGCATCCGACCGGAAGGCAAAGTCAAGCCCGGTGAGGCTGTAGAGCAGCGCCCGGGCGATTTCACCCTGGTAGCGGATTTCGCCAGCCTGTTCTTGGGCTTCTGGCGTGGTCAAATCATCTTTGGGCAGGGCTTCGGTAGCCTGGGCCAACGCGATGAGATCGTATTGTAATTCGGCCTCGTGGCGTTGGGCATAGCTGGCGTTCCGAATCAGGTTAGGCAAAAAATCGGCGACAAACGCATCTTCAAAGCTGATGAAAGGCGCATTATCCGCCGGTGAGGTAATGTCAACGACGCCGCCCAACAATCGGGTGGCGACGCCAATCGTATCTTTGACTTCGCGGGTGAAGGTCTGGCTGTTGCCGTTGGCATCGGTCAGTTCAAAGGTAATCCACTCAGCCGTAGTGAAGTGAGAGGCCAGCGGGAATGAGGTCATCAAATCGCTGAAAGATTCGCCGGAGACGACGTATTTGTCGCCGTTAATGCCAAAATACGGCGTATAAGTGTGCTCTACGCTGCTGAAGACCAATCCGGGAGGGGCGTCGCTGTTGAGCAGGTGGCCGAGGATGACGGATTTGCTGGCAACCTGGGCCGCATCAAACGTGGCCGTGAGGGGAACGGTTGTGCTTAGATTGGTTCCGCCGATAGGGAAGCTGTTGTATTGTTCAACTTCCAAGGCCATGTAGACCTTGTGGTGCAGCGCATCGGGGACGGCGGCAATGCGGTCACTGCCATCTGTGGCTGGTGTGGCAACCATGTCTCCCAAAACCGCGTTAGGGAATGTTGGGTCAAGATCGGTCCAGCCTACGCCCGGCAGATAGGCTTCTACCCACCAATGATCTTGTGCCAGTGTGAGGAGGTCGGTATCGTTGAGGGGATCGGCCAGGACGGCAGCGGCGGGCAAGTAACCGGCAGATCCTTGAGGTGAGGCGAACATGCTGGCCAGCAAGGTTTGGGCCTGGGCTGTGTCGAGAGTACCGTGCCGGTAGCGGGCCGGTATACCGGCGGCCCGCAGCATGGCGATGAGCAGACTGGATTGATCGAGGGCGTTGCCGGATTCGCCCCATAATGTGCCTCGTGTGCCGTGCAAGGAACCTTTGTAGGGATCGTAGGCGAAGGTTTTGACCATGTTGAAGGCGGCGGCGGGGTCCTGGGTGAACGCGGCGGCGGCCCACAACATATCTTCGTCGGCAATATCGGCATCGACTGTTCCCATCACGTAGTCGGGATCGATGGTATCGGGGATGACCAGGGCGGGGCGGGCTGTGGCGGCGACGGGTGTGTTCCAGCGTACGGTCGTTACCCGCGCGCCATCATCCAACTCCACAAAATCGGGCGCAGCCGCCGGTGCGGCAACGGTAACGGTGACCACTTTGCTTTGCAGCGGCAAAATGTCGCCCAGGTTCCAGGTCAGTGTGCTGCCATTTTGGTTGGCGCCGCTGCCATCGACCAGGACACCATTGGTCAAGGTCATGGTCAATTCGGTATTGTGCAGCGTGTTCATATCTTCTGCGAGGTCCATCGCTGCCAGGATGGCGACGGTATCGGTGACGTCTGCGACGAAGACGAAGGAGATGAGGGTGGCGGCGAATGCTACATCGCTGATCATCCGGTCGTGACCGTCTACGCCGAGGAATTCCCCTACGAC
>JBNKZT010000418.1:0-5102 GCA_050301775.1 Promineifilaceae bacterium (SeqCode) | reverse complement strand
TTTCGGTGGATTGGCTGGCGTGAGGCTGGAAACGGCCGTTTCTCTCACCGCCGCCGCTACTTTTTCCTGCGGAAATTGTTCTAACAACTCCTGGGGCAAATAGTAAAACTCAATCGTGCCTTCGGATGTCTCGTCAAAGCCGCGATACAAAAAGCCGCGATACCAGAGCGCTTCGGCCGGGCTGACCGGGTCAAACCAGGGTTCTTCCCGCTCCAACCGCCCCGGTCCCATCAGCCGCACTTCGCCATGTTCTCGACTGAAGGTAGCGACGGGGACACGGCCGTTACCGGCCACCAAATCTTGCAAAGCCGCCGCTTCTTCAGGCGGCAGATATTGCATCTCCTGCGGCATATCGATCTGGGCCAGCCGTTCGGCCAGCGCCTTGATGCTGCCGGCCTTGTCCGCGCCGGTTAAATCCAGCTCCCACCATTCGCCAATTACCCGCAAAACAATCAGGTCATGGTCATCTAAAGCTGTTGCCAGTGAATACATGATAACCTCCGATGTGTGTCACGTGTCAAGTATCATGTGTCAAGTACGTAAACACCTGACACTTGACACGTGACACTTCGCTACACCATCACGCTCAGTGCCGCCGGAATGCTGCTTACCGTCACTTGGCGTATATTGTCCTTGGGATAGGCAAACACTTCGCCGTCAATGTGGATGGGCATGGGCATGTTGGATTGGATCCGAATCCGTTTATTTTGGCGCATAGTGACGTGTTTAGAATGAATGTGGGTTCCTTTGATAGCCTGACCCAACATGCTCAGTATCGTCAATCGGCCGACCGGGTTGACCAGACAGCTATCAATCAAATTATCATCAGAAACCGCATCTGGCGTGAGGAAGAAACCGCCGGCGCCGCGTGGACCGATGCCCATTGCTAAAAACAAAGTCTCCTGCGACACTTTTTCATCGTCAAACCAGATGTCCACGTGTGGCGTCTGGTAATAGAGGGCGATGGTTTGCAGTACAGCCATGAAATACATCATGAAACCATGAATGCGGGTGATGGCTTCGGTGCGAATGACGACGATGGCGTCAAAGCCCAGGCCAAAATTATTATCGAACAGCTCGTAACGGCCGTGTTCATCTTCAATCCGGGCCAGATCAACCAATCGCGGCTTTCCCTGAAACAACCGGGCAACTGCCGCGTCTAAATCTTCCAATGGAATACCCAGCCCAAAGGCAAAGTCATTGCCGGAACCAATGGGGAGGACGCCCAGCATCACATCCGCTTTATCACCCCGCACCAGCCCATTGACGACCTCGTGTACGGTGCCATCACCACCGGCAGCGACAACCAATTCATACCCTTCGTCCGCTGCCTGCCGGGCCAGTTCTGCCGCGTGGCCAGGCCGTTCCGTCAATACCAGATCGGCCGAGCCATGCTGCTGAATCAATCCTTCTATTTGTGATTTGTGTTCAATGGCCCGCTGCTGGTCGGACCAGGGGTTCATGATGATTTTGATGCGCATGTGTTCCTCTTAAAAATATGTGGGTTTGCCAGTTTGCCCACTTGCAAACTTGCTGAATTATACGCCACGCGGGTGGGGGTACAAACGGCCGTTTCTCGACTGCTTTCAGCGCTTTACACCCTCCCACAAACGTGTTATACTCGCTCGTAACATTATGTTACGTCAACTTGAGTTTGACAATGGGAATTAGACAATATCCAGAATAAGGATGAATCCACAGATTTCACAGATTGCGCAGATTAAAAACCGCAAAATCTGTGAAATCTGCGTAATCTGTGGACAAATCATTCAACATAACGTTAATTTAAATAATGTCTATTGTATTGGCAAAAGGTGTTGTTGAAAGGGCTGTGCCATGACCCAATTGACACCTGAACAGGATGTTTTTTTGGATCGGATCGTTGACGCTGTTCAACGATTTGGCCTGCGCCCGCTGGCCTTGATGGTCTTAGATGCCGGGCGGCCACTTACTTTTGTGGGCGGGCAGATGCTCTGGCTGCTGCAGCCGGCGCTTTCGCTTTTGGTTTCCGGTAAGCAGGTCGCCCAGTTGGCCCAGGTTTTGGAAAAACCGGAAACCTTATCGGCGCTGGTCACTCGCCTAGAGGCAAACACGCGTAAATGAATACTTCGTTCGCTTTCATGGTTATTGTTGTTGTGTCACTGCTGCTACTGATTTTTACACGGCGGCAGCGGGATGGCCGTTCCCGTGTGATACGGCCGTTGCCAGCGTGCAACAGCCTCTCCAATCAGGTCGGTGAAGCGATTGAGAGCGGGCAGCAGCTTCAGGTCAGTCTGGGGCAAGCCAGCCTGGTTGGCGCAGCCAATCCTACCAGCATCGCCGCAACTCACATCCTCGACTATTTAGCCAAAGATGGCTGTGCCAGCGGGACGCCGCCAATGACAACCGTGGGCGATGGCACGCTGCTGCCGATTGCCCAAGATAGTTTACGCCAGGCGCATAAAGCCGCCGGGCGGTTGAACGAATATAAACCAACCATGACCCAATTCCTGGCCGCCGACAGCGATGCTTATGCTTATGCTGGCGGAATCGCCGCCATTTTGCAGCGGGGCAAGACGAGCAGTAATTTGCTCGTTGGCCGCTTTGGCCCGGAGTTGGCCATTCCCGCAGAAATCGCGGCTCGTAAAAATATGGTGCAAGTGATTGGAACAGATGATCCGTCGGCGTTGGCTGTGGCAACGGCCGTGACCGATAATGTCCTAATCGGCGAAGAACTGTTTGCTGCCGGCGCTTACCTGGAAAACAAGCCTAGTCAAGCCGCCGGTTTGCAAGTCCAGGACTTACTGCGCTGGCTCATCATCCTTACCATTTTAGCCCTGGCGTCCAGTCAACTTCTCGCCGGCTAAAAACAGGTCTGACATTATGCAGACGATTAAACGTGGATTACCTCTGGCAATCGCCATCGCATTTGGACTATTAACCCTGGTCGGGTTGATGCTGCCCTTGCCGGCCTTGACTGATTTGATTTTAGGTTGGGTCGGATTCCTGGCGGCGGTGGCACTGGTACTTGGCGTCCTTAATCTGTTAGCCGTCCATACACAGCGAACCACAAGCGAAAAGAATCCATATAGTGCCGTACTGATTATAAGTGTTCTGGCCGTGTTTGGTCTGGCTGTTACCGATGCGCTATCTATCACAGAAAACGGTGTTGCCAGAGCGTTCGATTGGATTCAGGTCCCTCTGGAAACAGCTTTGGCTTCATTGATGGCCTTTTTCTTGCTGTTTTTGGGTTTTCATATGCTTAAAAGCCGACGTGGTTTCGGCGCCATCCTGTTTTGGCTCACGGCTACGCTTGTTTTGTTCAGCAATGTGTTTATGGCAACGACTTTGGTACCGCCGGCAATTCGTAATATATTTATGCAAATTCAGGCAATTATTAATGACATTATCGTGATTGCCGGTGTGCGTGGTTTGCTTATTGGCATTGCCTTGGGCACTATCACGCTGAGTGTGCGGGTATTGTTGGGTTTTGACCAACCGTATAACAAATGAGCAAAGAGTTAATTTGCCCCGAATGCCAATCGGCCAATACGCCCGGCAGTAAATTCTGTAATAACTGCGGTCATCGCCTGCCGCCCAGCACCAGCCTTATTTGTCCAAACTGCAGTACGCCCAATCCACGCGACCGTTTTTATTGTGATAACTGTGGGTCGCGATTAGTAAAAGAGTCGCCAGCATCAAAAGGGCCGGAAGAAGAAAAGCCGCTGTCCCAGACAGGAACATTCTTTTCTTTGCCAGCTCGTCCACCAGGGCAGACAGGGGAACTGGATCCGCTGCAAATTGTGCCTGACTGGTTGAAAAAGCAAGCGGATGAACCACAAGAAGAAAGTGAAGAAGATTTGCGGCTGCATATGCCTAAAATCGAAGAGGTCGGCCCGTCTAAAAAGGTGACGGACGATTTACCTGATTGGCTCGTTGATGAGCATGATTCCGATCCCATCATTGGCTCGCCCCGGGTGATTACGACTGAGCATTTTATGAATCTGGTCCAGCCGCCGGAAAAAAGTGATGATGCGGAAGACCTGACAGAAACGGCCGATGACGCCAATTTGCCTGATTGGTTGACGGATCTTGCCACTGCGCCGGATACTGGCGATATAGCGGTTCATTCCGATGACTTGTCTACTCCCGATGATGCTTTAAACGAATGGCTGGCCAGCATTTCCGGTGATAAGCAGGCCGACTCTCAGCCGGATGAGCCTGATGATCTGGCTGAGCAACTGGCCAGGCTAAGTCAGTCTGATGGTCTGGCTTCTGACTGGGTGAAAGACGAAGAGGAAGAAGAAATCACGACTGATTGGCTGGCCGAAGCCGCTTTGGAACCACCTCTCAGTGATAGGCAATCCTCTGATGATGAATGGGAATCAGCCGATGGTGATTGGGAATCAACCGATGGTGATTCCTTGTCGGGGCTGGAAACGGAAGATCAGGCATTGGGCGGCGAGATGTTTGATTGGCTGGCCGAAAATCTGGTCGATACTGGCATGTTGGATGCATCTGTTGTGGCGGATGCCGAGTCTGAAACGCCTGATGCCGAGACTGATTGGTTAATTGATTTTGCTGATGAGGCTGATGACGAAAAGGTGTCGCGAGATGCTGCTGATGAGTTTGCGCGTGATACGGTGACCGGTTGGTTGGATGGGGAAGCGTTTGGGGAAGAAGATGACAATACTCTGGCTGACCTGACAGATGCGGTTGCACAGCAGGATGTGGATACTGTGACGGGGGAACTGCCGGGCTGGATATCGGAAATTACTGGCGAGGATGAAGGGGATGATACGGAAACGGCCGTTCCGCCTACATCAGATTCCCAACCCGACTGGATGGCTGAATTTACAACCGCCGACTCGGAAGCCTTTGCCCAGCAGATTGAATCCAAGCTGGAGGCGTTAGACAAAGATACAGACAGTGAAATTGACACTGGTTTGACTGACAAATTAAGGTCGTTGTCTGATGAGGGTGACGAGTGGCTGGATGATTTTTCTGCGTCCGATGAAATCGAGGCGACGGAACCAGACGAATTACCGGAGGCTGAAGACGATCTGGCTGTCGAACCGGAATCACTGCCCGATTGGTTATCGGGTCTGGGTGGTGACGATACA
>JBNKZT010000417.1:0-5147 GCA_050301775.1 Promineifilaceae bacterium (SeqCode) | reverse complement strand
GTTGGCAACAGCGACGCCCACGGTACACCGATGAACCTGGGGCCGTTTCACCGCGTCATCTTCCCTTACGAATTTCTGTTCCGGGCCGTCAACACCCATGTCATGCTGACCAAACCGTTAAAAGGAAACCTGAAGCACGATAAAAAGTTAATATTGGAGGCGATTGGCAACGGCCGTTCCTGGATCGGTTACGATATGGCTTATCCCACAAAAGGGTTCCGCTTCTCCGGGCAAGGCATCAACAAAGGCATCATTGGCGACAGAATCCAACTCGACGCCGGCGCCACTTTGCAAGTCCTTTGTCCCGCCAAAGCCAATATCCGCCTCATCCGGCATGGCGAGGTCGTCGCCCATATCGAAAACGAAACCAATCTGACCCATATCCCTATTGATGAAGGCGCTTACCGTGCTGAGTGCAGCATTCGCTATGAAGGCCAGGAACGCGGCTGGATTTACAGCAACCCCATTTACCTTTGGTAATATGACCCATCGCCGACAATAACCCGCATCGGCCACTTGCCCTGTTTGCGGGTCAGGTAATCCTGGCGGCGTTGGGCAAAAGTGGGATCGAGGGTGGGGAACGGCCGTACCGGATTGTAATTTAGACTGTGGGGGGAAACGGCCGTACAATCACCCACAAAACATGGCACAAGCAGAGGGCGACACGGCGGGGACGCAACCGCAGCACAGGGCGAAAACCCCCTCGGAGCAGGTGTGTCTAAATGATATGAGTAATGAACCTAAGAAACAAAGTAAGTGGCTAAGTGTAGGGTTGGTTATCTTTCTATTGCTTTTGTTCGCTATACAAGCTTCAGACGAGGTTGGAGATCGATTCAAGCAATTGTTAGTCTTAGGACTGGGATCAAGAATATCACCACCTTCAACTACATTTGAGATAGCAGTAACTTCTCCCCGATTTGAACACTTGTGGACTACGCCTGACGTTTTTGCTAATTATCGACGAGGCAAAGGGGGAATTCATTTAGCAACAGTAGGCGAACATGTTTTTTTGCTTGGAAGTGTAGGAGAAAACAAGATTGGTTCTTTATCGCTAACAAAAATCAGTTTGCTCACCGGGGATACTGAGTGGAATAAATTTGAACCTTTTGAGAGAAATAGAGGGGATGCTTCCACAATTGGTGTCACTTCAGATTTTGTATATATTGGCTTTGAAGGAGTCCAAAAAATCAGCGGCGAAACAACTTGGGGAGCAAGTCAAATCGTAGCATATAAAAGTGATACAGGGCACAGGGTCTGGTCAACTGCTGTGCCAGGTGCTAGAAGTATTGACTCCATGATCGTTACAGGTTCGACCGTAAGTGTTAATGGTAATTTTTCATCCAGTTATCACCTCTACAGTGCAGAAACGGGAGCAATGCTTGATGCCAGGATCAAGGAAGAGGGCAACTTTATTTGGTTCATTGACAATAATATCTCTTACGAAGAATCAAAAACTGCCACATTTCAAGCAGTAGATAAACAAACAGGCGCTTTACTTTGGCAAACTACTGAATATTTTGGTGTTTATCAACCTCCGATCCTAACTAAAAACGCTATTGTTGCCCGATCAGGCGAAGCGCGATTTTCAGGTACAGTTTTTGCAGTTGATCAATTCACAGGCAATCTGTTATGGCAGTATGAAGATGTACTCAGTAATGTTGCTGTTACTGATTCAACGGCCTTTTTTTTAACAAAGAATGTTCAATTAGTCGCTGTTGATATTTCTAATGGCAAAATTGTTGGCAAGGTGAGCTTTACCCCTGACTGGGTCGACGATCCTGTTAATTCCGCATTTTATGTTGCTTCAAATGCTGGAATTGTGGTTGTTTATTTTGGGGATAGTCGCCAACTTTTTGCTTTTCGCCTTTCACCCAGTTAATAAATGGCTAAGACTGTACTTAAAGAGAGGAGTAAATGGACCACCACCAAAGGTGGTGGCTTTGAATGTTGCACCTAGAAGGTGCGCTGTTACTCATTTAATCGAATAGACTTCTTTGTGTGGCATCCGAATCTTGGTCTTTCTTGTTTTGCCACTTCACATATTTTCGTATGCGCTCTTCATCCAATCCAATGGTGCTGACACAGTATCCCCGTGACCATAGATTTTGCCCCCCAATATCGTTTTCTGAGTTTGGGATACCGGTCGAAAAGCTTCAATGCTAATTTTCCTTTCAAGAATCCCATGAACTTGGAGACGGCATACTTGGGCGGAATTGACACAACCCAATGTACATGATCTTGCTGCACATTTAGTTCTATCACTTCCACACCATCTTTTTGGGCGCAGAGGCGATATATCTGTTAGGTAACGTACTTTACTACTTCGTCCTGCAATATTTTGTACCGATACTTGGGACAAAATACGATATGGTATTTGCATTCGTACAGCGAATGCGCTAGTTTCTTAAATTGGCGGGTCATTATGTACCTCCTACAAGTGTCGCACCTTCTAGGTGGGTACATAATACTCGCTACAACGGTAGAACCTTTACTGATTCCACTGCCAGAGGCAGTGGTTTACGCCCTTAATCAATCAACCGAAATCACCCGCATTGGCCACTTGCCTTGTTTGCGGGTCAGGTAATCCTGGCGGTGTTGGGCAAGAGCGGGGTCCAGGGTGGATAAAGGCCGTACCGGATTATAATTTAGACTGTGGAAGGAAACGGCCGTACAATCAACGACAAAACATGGTACGGACAGAGGGCGGCAAGGCGAACGCCAACCGTAGCGCGAGGAAGAAGACCGCACTGGAGCGAGGCTGAAGTGACGCCAGTCGCAGCACGGAGCCGAAGACCGCGCTGGAGCGGGTATTCAAATTTTTATTGGCATTCATTATGATTCTTATCGGAAAACTGCGAAAAGCAAAATAATGTCTGATAACAATCAACCCCCAGAAAAAGGGAAGCTCCGCGCATGTGCCATAGGTATATTGATGTTTGCCCTTATATCTTACCCAATTGCTCGTTTTATTGGTGAATTTCAATTCTCAGAATACGCAGCAGAGCTTGATGCAGGTCAATATAAACAAATATTTGATCCGCCGTATCATGAAATGTTAGCAACGAGTACTAACATAACATTTCTTTGGGTGGCACAAGATATATTCGCCCAATCTGACGGAATGTGGATGGTAGCTGCAGATGAAAGAGTATTTCTAACGATAAACGGCACAACCGCATATAACGGTAAAACAGGTCAGTTTCTCTGGCATAATGACATTAAACCAGACCGGTTGCAAGCGACAGAAAATGCAGTTTATATTACTGCAAAACAATCATTTACAGCAGATCCATATGTTGAAGCTTTAGATGTTCAGTCTGGTGCAATGTTATGGCAAGGGGTTCCGTTAACAGGGATTAAGTATATTAGTCATCTCAGAGTCTATGATGATTTGGTATACGTTGCTACAGGACCTGTTGATACCTATCGATTGTACTCTGCCAATACAGGAGATTTGCTTTTTGTAGGGGATGATTCCCTACGCAAGGTTCAAGATAATCGATTCGTTGTTGTACTCCCTGAAGAAACAATAGCAGAATTGCCTTCATCTTATGAAGCAGATTATTTCCTGTGGCCACAAGTATCAACCGATATATGGCAATCGGATGAATTGGTTTCTAATGAAGAAATAACAGGGAAAATTGTTTTCGGTCTAACCCAAAATGGCAGCTTAGAAGGTAGGGACTTGAAATCTGGTGATGTTATTTTTGCTGTACAATTTTCACCAGAAAAAATTCATCGCGTTAACTGGAAAGGGGTACCATATCCATACAAAGTAGCTGTCGATACTGCCAATAATCTTGTTTATGTTTGGTTAGTAGATAGCCAACAGTTGTTTGCTTTCAGCTTTTTGCTAGCGGCGTAAATTGACGGGCCTGCTCTCGCTCTGGCATGTTTTTTCTCCGTGGGCTAGGGCCAGTGTCCACATCCCGCCCCTTGCAGGCGAGGGTGCAGATTGTGCCGAAATAAAAGATCAATCGGCCGGAATCACCCGCATCGGCCACTTGCCCTGTTTGCGGGTCAGGTAATCCTGGCGGTATTGGGTAAAGGCGGGGTCGAGGGTGGATAATGGTTGCAGTTCCCCATTTACCACCACATCCGGATCAATC
The DNA here is from genome assembly GCA_050301775.1 of Promineifilaceae bacterium (SeqCode). Lineage (GTDB taxonomy): Bacteria > Chloroflexota > Anaerolineae > Promineifilales > Promineifilaceae > JACKCC01. The sequence goes on along the minus strand of JBNKZT010000417.1, from coordinate 1,038 downwards.
GCCCGCAGCTTGGTACTCACCGTAAACGTCGGCTCGTCTTCATCCCATACAAACCCTGTTTCTGCCATCACCAAACCCAATAACGATTGCAATTCCAGATCAGGATGCGCTTGCAATTTAGCCCACGCTATCTCATCCGTCAGCCAGAAATCCGCTTCGGTAATGGCGCCAACCGCCAATCCGCGCCGAATCGCCTGCGCCGTCACCTCATAAATACCCACTTCACGGAAGTTGGCCCAACTGGCGTCATCGCAAGCAATGAATGTGTAACCAAGCCACTGCGCAGCTTGAAGATTGTTACTGGCGATGCGGTTTTCAGCCACTACCAGGCTGTCCAGCGCAAAGGCAATTTCCTCTGACGAAGCCAATCCCAATGGGCCACTGTCCCGCAAAAAGTAGTCCAGCCGGTCGGCGCATAAGCGCGGCGATGGCTGTTCCAGCAGTGGATACCGCTCCTCATCGATAAAATCACGCCAATCATAGCCAAACCGGGCCAGCACGGCCGGAATCTCCGTACCGATGACATATTCTTCCTTTTTCTCGTCGTGGTAGCTTTGGCTGTCATGCCCGTCAACCACGTAATCAATCACGTGGCTGAATGCGGTGTGGCTTACATCATGCAGCAGGGCGGCAATTTGTTCCGCTAATGAAGCGCCCAGCCGCCGCACCAAAATCATCGCGCCCAGGGAATGCTCCAGCCGGGTGATGGGACTGGTGATACCAATTAAGGCACTGATGCCATGCTGAAGCACACCATTGAGTCGTTGTAAAGCGGCCGTTTCCAGCAAAGCGAGCAAAACGGGTTCTTCTATCGCCATTGTGCCATAAACCTGATCGTCATAAACCATTATCTACTCCCATAAAATGCAAAGAAGAAAAGCGATATTGTAACGCTTCCCCCCTTGATTCTAAAACGTGCTGCGCCAAACATCCTCCATGATTCATCACATTTCACGTTTCACGCATCACGTTTCACGAAAACCCCCAAACTGCACGTATGACATTCGTCATCTTGTTTGGCATGACAAATGTCACCTT
>JBNKZT010000416.1:0-5218 GCA_050301775.1 Promineifilaceae bacterium (SeqCode) | reverse complement strand
AATCACCTATTTAAGGAAGGGAAAATGAACCAGTTTGAAGTACACGATCCCAACATATTAGCCAATGCCCGTTCAATTTTGGACAGCGCCACCGGCCCTGCTGGTATGGCCCAGGAAGTGCTCAACGCCGTCTCCCGCAACGAGGAATGGCGCGGCAAACGCTGCATCAATCTGTTAGCGCCGGAAGCGCCGACCAGCCCCACCGTCCGCCGCCTGTTGGCCGCCGAAATTGGGACCCGTGCTGCCGAAGGTCATATCGGCCGTGTCAACCGCTGGTTTGCCGGGACGCAGTACATTGACCAGGTGGAGTCGCTGTGCGTTGAGCTGCTGAAAAAAGCGTTTCGCTGCAACTACGCCGATCACCGGCTGATGGGCAGCATGTTGGGCAACCTGACCGTTTACCACGCCCTGGTTAAGCCGGGCGACCGGGTGATGACTGCCTCTCAGCCCTTCGGCGGACACTCCAGCAACCGACCCGACGGCCCGGCCGGTACCCGCGGCCTGGAAATTTATGACATCCCGTATGATCCCGACACGCTGGAGGTCAATCTGGACCAATTCGCCGAAGAAGCACTGCGCATCCGGCCCAAACTGGTCGTCATGGGCATGTCAATGACCCTTTTCCCCCTGCCGGTGCGGGAGATGGTCGACATCATCGCTCCGTGGGGAGGCAAGTTTGTTTTTGATGGGGCGCATCAGGCCGGACTCATTGCCGGCGGACAATTTCAAGACCCGCTGCGCGAAGGAGCTATCATCCTGACCGGCTCAGCCGGAAAGACGTTCAGCGGTCCGCAGAGCGGAATGATCATGTGGAATGATCCCGAACTCACGCAACCGTTGACGGAAGCGATTTTCCCGGTGTTGGTCGCCACCCACCAGGTAAATCGTGTGGCTGCCCTGGCGGTGGCCGCAGCCGAAATGCTGGAATACGGTAACGTCTATATGGCTCAAATCGTCAAAAATTCCAAAGCGCTGGGCCAGGCGTTGGAGCAGCGCGGCATCCCTATTTTGGCCGCCGAACGGGGCTACTCAGAAACGCATCAGATCATTGCCAATGTGCGCCAGTTTGGCGGCGGTCTGGATGTAGCTCACAAGCTGGCTGAAGCCAATTTGATCACCAACAAAAACCTGATTCCCGGTGACACACCGGCCGAATGGGACCGGCCCAGCGGTTTACGGATAGGTACAATTGAAATCACACGCCTGGGGTTGATGGAAGATGATATGGATACCATCGCCGAATTCTTCAAGCGGGTACTGATTGATGAGGAGGATACCAATTCTGTGCGCCAGGATGTGGAGGCATTCCGGCTGCCATTGCAGGATTTTTATTACAATTTTGACAACGGCTGGCCGCCGAAATAGCTAATTTTCCAGACTTGCCAGATCTGGATGGAAGGGATTGCCGGTCCCAGCGTGACATCTAACCGTTGTCCCCTTGTGTCCCCTCCCCCATCATGGTAAAGTATCTCCATCGCATCAGATTATGGGCCTGATATCAGCCACTTGACCTGCACGGAACACCATTCCATCAAAGCCTCTCAACTTAAAGGTGAGCCATGACATCGCAACCACTTTCTCTGACCAATCCTTTAATAAAAAGCGTGACCCGCTCTATCTGGATACTGGCAATTGTCTGGACAATGGTTATTGCCGGATTGTTCGCCTGGAATCTCTGGCAAACGCATCAAATCACCCAACAAACAGCCATCATTGAAGCGCACGCCCATTTCAACAAAGATCAGGCCTTCCGTGACTGGGCCACCTCCCACGGCGGAGTCTATGTGCCCATTGACGAGCAAACGCCGCCCAACCCCTATTTGAGCCACGTGCCAGAACGCGATATTGAAACCGATTCCGGCATAAAGCTAACCTTGATGAATCCGGCCTACATCGTGCGTCAAATAAACGAGGAGTTTGCCGATTTGTACGGTGTAACCGGTCATATTACCAGTTTAAATCCGTTACGCCCCGAAAACGCCCCCGACGAATGGGAACGTGCCGCCCTGGAATCTTTTGAGCAAGGCCAGACAGAAGTTCTTGAATTCACGACAATCAATGGCCAACCCTACCTGCGCCTGATGCAGCCGATGATCACCCAGGAAGGCTGCTTAAAATGTCATGGCCACCAGGGGTACCAGGTGGGCAATGTTCGGGGCGGCGTATCCGTTGCGCTGTCACTGGCCTCATTGTTGACCTTTGAACGACAGGCCAACATCACCAGCGCACTAACATTTGGGTTGTTATGGCTGTTGGGAATCGGCGGGATAGTGCTGGGTGGCCGTGGCTTCAACCAGCATATTGGAGAGTACAACCAGGCGGTCGTCGAACTGGAACAAGCCCACAGCTTGCTGCGACAAGAGCGCGATATGTTTGTCAGCGGCTCAGTTGTCGTTTTCAAATGGCAAAATCAAGAAAACTGGCCGGTTGAATATGTATCCGCCAACGTAGCAGAAATACTGGGTTACACCGCAGAAGAATTTATGCAAGGCGAAGTGCTTTATGCCAATATCGTTCACCCTGAAGACATCATGCGGGTCGCTGATGAAGTTACAATCCACAGCCAGAATCACACAGAACGCTTCGAGCACCACCCCTACCGGCTCATCCGACCCGGTGGCGACATTGTGTGGGTCCTGGATTACACCACTATTTTAAGGGATGAGGCCGGTAACATCACCCACTACCTCGGCTATCTGGTTGATATTACCACCCAGAAAACAATAGAAGAAGCGCTGCATAAGAGTGAAGAACGGTTGGAAATGGCGCTGAAAGGAGCCGACCTGGGTACGTGGGACTGGAATATTCAAACCGGCGAGGTGGTGCTTAATGAACGTTGGGCCGAGATGCTGGGTTATACGCTGGAGGAAGTTGAACCTCATGTAAATAGTTGGAAAAAGTTGATGCACCCGAATGAAGTTTCGAGAGTGATGGCTACCTTAACGGACCATCTGGAAGGGCGTACCCCCATTTACCAGGTAGAGCACCGCCTTCGCGCCAAATCCGGGGAATGGCGGTGGATTTTGGATACCGGCAAGGTTTTTATGCGTGACGAAGAGGGCCGTCCGATTCGCGCCGCCGGCACACACCGGGACATAACAGAACGGAAACAAATGGAACAGCGGTTAATACGGCAAGAACGCCTGGCGGCTGTTGGGCAGTTGTCAGCCGGGCTGGCACATGATTTCAATAACATATTGGCCAGCATCTTGCTCCATATCGAACTGCTGCAACAGATACCCAATTTACCGGAAACGATACGCACCCGATTGTCCCTCATCGCGACGTCTGGCCAGCAAGCAGCCAACCTGGTACGCCAGATTTTGGATTTTAGCCAAAAAACCATACGCCGGCCGCAGGACATTGATCTGGCCTCCTTTATGGAGGAAATCCCCCAGTTTTTGAAATCTATTCTGCCGGAAAACATTCAAATCGACCTGGATGTGAAGCCCGGCGATTACCTGATAGAAGGGGATACCTCTCAACTACAACAATTAATTGCTAATCTGGCGGTTAATGCCCGGTATGCAATGCCCGGCGGCGGCGTACTGCGGATTGGATTGTCGCGGGGGGAGTGTGACGGCCGTTACCGGTGTGAAATGTGTGAGCAGTCGATTGCCGGAGAATGGGTGCAGTTACAAGTCACAGATACAGGCAGCGGCATCCCGGCAAATATTTTACCGCGTATATTTGAACCATTTTTTACGACCAGAGAAATTGGTGAGGGGTCAGGGTTGGGTTTATCGCAAGTAGCTGGTATTGTGGCCCAGCATGGCGGACATGCCAGCGTGGAGAGTGAAATGAAAAAAGGCTCAACATTTACAGTTTACTTACCCCCTGCAGGATCCGACGAAAACCACGCCGCCCCGGAACCGGAGCCGGTGGAAAAAGGCCACGGGGAAACGATCTTGTTGGTGGAAGATGATACGGCCGTTATGGAAGCCACAACCGCCGCACTGGAATTCCTGGGATACCAGGTTCTCACCGCTTCAACAGGGACGGAAGCGATTGGCCTGTTTGATGAACACAAAACACAAATCGCTCTGGTATTGTCTGACTTGAATTTGCCAGATATGGATGGCGGGGCGCTTTTCCAACACCTGAAAACCGAAGACCCTGACCTGAAGATGGTCATCATAAGCGGCCAAGGGCTTGGTGCAAGAGAGGAAACGTTGTTGGCGCAAGGTATGGTGGCCTGGATGCAAAAACCGGTATCTTTTGATCAATTGGCCCAGGTGATTGACAAAGCACTGGCCGGTCAGCGAGGGCGCTGGGATTAAGGCAATACCGGGATTTGATCTCTTTCTGAAGTTTGACGAGCCGGATGAAGACAGCGCGGAGATTTGCGTGGCGGCCACGATTGGGTCACGGCCGTACACCTTCCTGCTCGATACTGGCGCAGCCACGACCAGCCTGATTTGGGACGCCTACACCAGCCAACTGCTGCGGCACGGCCGTCACCAATCCAGCGGCATCCTGGGCGACATCGAGGATGACCTGGTCACGATTCGTGAGTTGAAGGTTGGCTCGCTGGAAAAAGAAACATTCACAGTCGCCCGCTTGAGCCAAAACCAGCCCCACGCCCGCAGCCAGCGACGCATCATACGCACCTACGGCGCTTCCTTCAGCTACCTCCCCGGCGAACCATCCGACCCCGACGACGCCGGCTCAGGCAGCGAAGACCCGCCCGCTGTCGCATGATAATAATCTGAACAGCTAGACCTGCGAGGTTCCGTGCGGCCCTTGGTCGCCAACCTCGCAGGTCTTCTTACAGGACATACGACGGCGGTTAACGAACTATGGCCTGGATGCGCCGTATGAATACGCTTTCCCCATAAGGCGAAAGTAATATATGATATTACATGACTATTTTAATTTTTTGTGGGTAAAAAAACGTTATGCTGCCCAAGAACTGAAGCCCACTCTCGGCAGAAGGTACACATAGATGGAAGGAAGATCGATGATTGAAGTTATTTGGGCTACGCCTCTCTACGAGTTCTTGAGGCAGTGCAATGCAAGCTCTCTAGCAAAGAGGGTTCTGGATTGCGGTGCTGGTGGGGACCATCCTCCGCTCTCGCTGTTCTATCAGTACGGGTATAGAACATATGGCATAGAGATTGAAGAGCAGCCACTGTCTAAGGCGAAGATGTTCTGCAAAGAGAATCAGATGCCCCTGAACATCTTTCGCGGTGACATGCGCAGGATACCATTTAGGGAT
>JBNKZT010000415.1:0-5231 GCA_050301775.1 Promineifilaceae bacterium (SeqCode) | reverse complement strand
CACCTTTGAAGCAGGCCGGATGGGAACCTACACCATCGAAAAAGACCCCACCCGCGACGAAGGGTTACGGGTGCTGATGGGGCCGTTCACCGTTTACACTGCGGATAACGTTGAGGCCGCCGCCGGTGGCGCAGAAGACGACGTTATCACCCGGTTTTGGCCCCTTGCCTTGTTTCAGGGCATCGTCCAGCGCCGCCGGGATGCAGGCCGAGCCGAGATAACCCCACTTGTCCATGATCCAGTGCGTTTTACTCATCGGCTGGCCCAGGTTGTCCATCACAAATTCAATCGTGCGCAGGTTGAGCTGGGTGAACAGGAAAAAATCAATCTCATCGAGTGTCAGCCCCGCTTTAGCAACCACGCCGCGCACCAATGGCGGCCAGTTGTCGCTGTTAAAGGTGGCCGGGAATTTCTTCACAAATTGGACGCGGGGTTTGCCTGATTCGGCTACGATTTCTGGGGTGGCGGGACGATAAGTGCCGCCGCTGTAAATGCCCATCGCGTCGTGGTACTGCCCCTCGGCCATTAGTTTACCGGCCAGGAAACCGGGTTTGTCCCCCGCGCCAATGATGGCCACACCGGCACCGTCGGCGAACAGGGTGCAGGTGTATTTGTCGCTCCAATCAAGGAATTTGGTCATGCCGTAGCCGCCGGCGACCAGGATGTACTCATAGTCAGAATCTGTGGCAATGTAGCGAGCGGCCATGTCCAGGCCGGTGACCCAGGCGGCACAGGCGCAGTTGATGTCGTAGGTGCCGGCGTTGGCCGCGCCTAGTTTGGCTTGCACAGCCGAAGCGGTGGCCGGACTGATGTAGTCGGGGGTGTCGGTGGCAACGATGATCAGATCGAGTTTTTCGGGGGAGATTCCGGCGCGGGTTAATGCCAGTTTAGATGCGGCGACAATCATGTCTGAAGTGGTTTCGTGGTCGGCCATGACATGCCGTTCGTGGATGCTGACGTTTTCCACGAGCCAATCGCCGACGTTTTCGCCCAGCATTTGGTTAAGGTCTTCGTTGGTAACGATTCGTTCAGGAATGTAACGGCCGTTTGCCAGAATTTGGGCATATCTTGGCATGTAACTCTTCTTCTCCCTGGGACTTGTGGTTTTGCGTTTTTTGGTAGGGGCGGGATGACCGGGACGCATCTTGGCAAAGCAAATAGCGTTGTCTCCCGGTCATCTCGCCCCAATTTGCGGCTGATGTGGGGCGAGACGGCGCGGAGATAAGGTTTTGTGCTCCTAAAAAGACCATGCCGCACCGTCCCGCCCCTACAAACCACAAAATTCGTTAGAATCAGGAAAGTTGATAGGTGCAGTTCCTTCCGGATATCCTCAAGGCATCGTATCAAACGGCCGTTACACACAAGTTACAAATGCATCCCATTTCGATTGAAATTCATTGGTCTTTGGGCATGTTGGGCTGGCTATCTGCCCCATGTGCATCAATTTTCACGAATTGAGCCATGAAGATGAGTGCTTCTTTGATGTCGGTAAAATGGGTTTCCTGGTTGGTTTGCACGTGGCGAATGGAGCCGTGCCAGGGCTGTGCAGTTTGAATGCTTGCTCGTTCTTGCTTAAAACGTATAACGAATGAGGTAACGGCCGTTTCCGACATGCCCACAGGATAACAGAAAGCAGTTACACCAAAGTTTCAAAAAGCTGCGTTGTTATCGGGCTGGGGGCAACATTCAAAACAGATTCCAGGCGTTCCACGCAGCGTTGGTAAGCGCGGACAGCCTGCCCTCGCTGCCCTAGTTCAGTGTAAGCCCGCATCAAAATCCGGTACGCATTCTCCCAACAATTATCATGCATCAAGATGACTTGCGCTACACTGACAGCTTCTTCCCATGCTTGCTGCTGAACCAGAATCTCGGCCAGTCGTTCCATCCTTTGCAAAAAAAGGGCCGCTAGACGTTCCCGTTCCTCACTGCACCATTCTTCATAGGGAAATTCATGCAAATACTCCCCCTGATATAACTGCATGGCCTGGCGATAAAGCGGAGCGGCACGAGCTGTCTCCTGTCGATAAATCGCATCCCCTTCCTTAATTAAGTCCTCAAATTCGGCAACATCCAACAAAACATCGGCCGTTGCGCACCAACCATAGCGTGATCCGTCCCGGATGATATAAGCGGAAGGTTCGTTTCGACTGCGCTGCGGTTCCAATACATTCAGAAGAACACTGTAGGCGATCTTGAAATCACGCTGGGCCTGCTCCGGGCTTAAATCCGGCCACAGCGCGTCAATCATCTGTTCTCGCTCCAACATGGTATGGCGATTTGTCAGTAAGTACAGAAATAGTTGTCGGGCTTTTTTCCGCTTCCAGTTGATGGTGTCTATGGCAACATCGCCGCGCCAGGCCAGGAATGGCCCCAGTAACTGTAATCGGAGTTGATAGCCTGGATGAATCTGTACTTTTTCCAGCCCCATTTGCAATAATAACTGCCGTGAATAGGCGGCATGTATATTGGCGTCGCGGGCAAATAGCAAAATAGGAACCAATGATCGTGGGTCCGGCGGCCCCATGAGTGTGCGGCGCAAGAAAAGGTAATCATAACTGTGTCTTTGCGTCAGGCGCAGCAATTCGGCGACATTCCGTTCCAGCCGGGCTGTGTCGCCGTTGTGGTATCGGGTAAAACTCAACCAAAGCTGGCTCAATGCTTCGCCATAGGTGTCGCCACATTCGCGGTAGGCTTGTTGGGCTTGAAATAACCAGTCCTCGGCCGTTTCTGTTTGCTGCGCCTGTGCAAAGCTGGCTCCCAGTGTGGTGTAGATTCCGGCCATCACCCATTCGTCACCAGCCGCGCGGGCAATTGCCAATCCTTTTTGGGCGGTCAGGTGTGCATTCTCTAAATCGCCAGGAAAGCCATAAGCCTGGCATAAACCCCAGTGCGCTTCCACTTTTAGACGGGGTACATCAAGTGTTTCGCTGATTTTGATGGCTTCGAAGAAACAATGCTGGGCTTCGCCGTACCCTTGCTCGGTTTTGTCCAGCGACCAGGCATGGCCCTGGCGCATAAAGCCAACGGCCGTTACAAATGGCGAGTCCAATGCCCGGCCTCGTTCTATCCCTTCAACAGCACATTGGTAGGCGCCGTCCCTCTCGCCCTGCATCGCCAGGATAAGGGAAAGTAATAATAAAGTTTCCCGGTGAGCGCGAGGACGCAGCGCCGGTTCCTGACGCTCTTTTTCAGCTAGTTTCTCCAACAGGCGGCGGGCCTGATCCAACTGCCCGGTTCGAAGCAGCACCCGAATAGAGAGTTCTGCTTCACCCGGGCCTTCCTGACGCAGCTCACGTGCTTGCCGCCGATATGATTCTGCATCTTTGGTATGACCCTGGTTCAGTAAATTTTCGGCTAACAATTCCAATAAACGGGCGCGGCTCTCACGGTCGTCTTGTCCGTCAGACAGGCGCAGTGCTTCTTGCAGCAGCCGCTCTGCCTGATTGGGGCTGACTGTATCCAGATAAACGCGGGCCTGTCCGCGCAGAGCTTGACCGATAGCCGGCACCGCGCCCAGGAGACGGCTCCGTGTTTCAGCTTGTTGGTACCAGCCAAGCGCTTCGTCGAAGCGGCTGTGTAGACGTGCGGCGTCGCCCAGGTATACAAGAAGCGGTGGGTGATTTTGCAAAATATCGGGTGGCAGCGAACCTATCCATTTCACTAAAGTATCCAATCGCCCGGTACGTACCATATTCCGACCTAATGCGTTTAATCTTTGGGCGGCTGTTTCAAATTCTCGGGCAGCCAGTAGATGATAAATCGCTTCGGCATCACGGCCGTTTTTTTGACAGCAATGAGCCGCGCGTTTGTGAATGGCTTCTTGTTTATCTTGTGGTAATTGATGCCGCAACAGGCCATGAAACAGATGATGGTAGCGAATGCTGCCGTCGGCTGAGGCGACGACAAACAAGCCGTTTTCTTCCAGGAAACGAAGGTGCTGCCGGCTGTCGTTGGCGTTTCGCAGGCAGTCGCACAGGTCGGGAGTCATTTGTCGGAATACGGCCGTTACCCGTAAAAACTCCTGAATATCCTGACGCTGCTGCGCCAGCACTTCTTGAGTCAAATAAGCAAACAAATCGGGACCGGAAAGTCTGGCCACAGCTTGGGGCAGGGAAGTGTTACCGCCGCTTTTCAACCATTGGCCAACAAGTTGCAGCGCAATTGCCCATCCTTCGGTATGAGCGCTTAATTCGTTTACCTGGTCGGCGGTTAAAGCCAGATCATATTGGTCTTGAAATAAGCTCACGATTTCGTCGGGCGTGAAAATCAGTTCCGCCTGACCAATTTCAAGCAATTCGCCCCGCACGCGCCAGGCGGTGAGGCTGGGTAATCGGAGGGGGTAGCGGGTAGCCAGAATGGCATGGATGTGCTTTGGCGACTGGCTGATTAATCGATCTAATATTTGCTGGGCCTGGGCGCTGTTTTCTAAGTGATGGGCATCATCTACGACCAGGAGAAGTGGGTGGGTATCAGATTTGGCCAGTTCGTTAACCAGCGTGTCTACGATGGAAGTCCAGGGAGAAATACGGCCGTTTCGTTCCCAGGCTTCCAATTGTGCTAGGGGTGCGGTGGAAAGTACAGGGGAAACAACAACGCAGCTGTGAATTAAATGTAAGAGAAATACCAGAGGGTCGGTATCATCTGATTCCAGATGATACCAGGCAATCCGGCGATCATCGGTAGGCAGCGCAGACAATGCTGTGCTTTTACCATAACCGGGGCCAGCCTGAATAATGGTCAAACGGTAATTCAAGGCATCAAGCAGACGCAGATTCAGCCTGGGGCGCGGCTGGAAATATTTGAAAGGGCGCGGCGGGACTAGTTTGGTGCGGATAATGGTATCAGTTGCGTGCATCAATGTTGATTATATGAAAACGGCCGTTTACAGGCGAGAAGATGCACTGATGGTCAATTCAACCCTTCAATATAGTTTGGCTCTTTGAGTTTTTATGGGGTAAGAATTCGGGAATTCCAATTCCCGAACCACATTTTAGGCGTGTATCGAGAATTGGAATTCCCGATACGACCACCCCGCCCACACAATTCCTCAAAGGACCTAAAGTTTGAAGCGATTGAAGGGGGAAGGGAGTCGCTGCCCAAGCCTTTGACAGGGCTTGAAGAGGTTATCATAGTTGACCGTTTACCCCCGTAGGTTGAGCCTGTCGAAACCATGCCCCCTTCGACAGGCTCAGGGGGCGGGGAGTGAATGATTACATTTTTTCTGAGCCTTC
>JBNKZT010000414.1:0-5252 GCA_050301775.1 Promineifilaceae bacterium (SeqCode) | reverse complement strand
ATGGGCTTGCCCGGTTTGAATGGCTTTGTGGGTGAGTTCACGATTTTATTGGGATCGATGGGCGCGGCTTCGCTGGGGCCGAACCCCTGGATTTACACGGCTTTTGCCACGACGGGTGTGATTTTAGCGGCCGTTTACCTGCTGTGGATGTTCCAACGGGTCTTCATGGGGCCGCTGGATAATCCCAAGAACAAGGCGCTGCGCGATGTAAACCGGCGTGAACTGGCTATCATCCTGGCTTTCCTGTTTTTCATTATATGGATTGGCGTGGCTCCTTCTGGTTTCTTTGGCTTGATGGACCATTCGGTGGCTGAACTGGTGACGAACTTTGGCACGGCCGTTGCCGGGCACTAATCATTAACAAATCGAGACGGTCAAATGTCTGACGAGATCGTCTACTTCGCTATTATCAGCGACACACACATTGGGCCAACGGCCGATTACGACCGGCATGGCTACAAGCCTCTACCTTGCGCTCAACGCGCGGTAGAAGTTATTAACAATTTACCGACCAAACCCGACTTTGTGATTCACACCGGTGACATCGTTACCGACCCCGATCCGGCCGCTTACCAACTGGCTGCGGCCGTTTTGTCGAAAATTGAAGCGCCTACTTACTTCGTCAATGGTAACCATGACACGGCGCAAGATATTCACAAATATTTTCCCATGGGGTCGAAGCAAAATGTTACCGATGATCCTGACCTTCTTTCCTACATCTTTGAGGTCAAAGGATATCGGTTCCTGGTTCTGGATGCGCGTGGTCCCGACGAAATCGATCCGCATGGATTGTTGTCCAAAGCTCAGTTAGACCTGGTGCGGCGTGAGGCCACACCAGAAGGGCCGCCGCTGGTAGTTTTCCTGCACTACCCGGTCTTGCCGCTGAACTCGGTGTGGATGGATGCTTACATGCTGGTCATTAACGGCGACGATTTACACCAGGCGCTGTTGCCGGCTCGTAACCGATTACGCGCCGTCTTTTACGGTCACGTACACCAGTCTATGCAAACGATGCGCGACGGAATTTTGTACGTGGCCACGGCCAGCACTTTTGCCCAATTTACGGCCTGGCCGGCTCATGCGGAAACCGGGTTTGATCATGACCATTTACCGGCTTACAGTTTTGTTCATTTAATGCCGGAACAGACGATTATTCATCAGCATACGTTTCCGCGAGAATGACAACCGGCGAAATCGTCAATACTTCGACTTTGCTCAGTACAAGTCGTAAATCGTAAATCATTAAAGGCTTAACGACAATGTTTCAAGCTCCTTCTATAAATATGTTGCTCATCGCTCCAGTTCTAATTGTTTCTGCCTGGGGCTTGTTATTCATGCTGATTGAATTGTTCATTTCTGACGAGCAGAAAGAACAATGGCTAGAATGGGCACCCTGGTTGACTCTGGTTGGACTGGTCATCGCGCTGGTGCAGGTTTTGGGCATGTGGGGATTTAATGGTGGCACATTCACGCCGGTTGGCGGCGAGCCGATGATTGTGCTGGACAATTTCGCCACATTTTTAAACGTCATCTTTTTGTTAACCGGTATTTTTACGGTGCTGGTGTCGGTGAATTATATGCGCCGTACCGGATTGGAACGGGCTGAATTTTACATGCTGATGTTGTTCTCCATTGCCGGTATGATGCTGATGGGGATGGCCAACGATCTCATTTTGGTTTTCCTGGCTCTGGAACTGTTGTCGATTCCGCTGTACATCATGTCTGGCTTGGCTTGGCCGCGTAACGATTCGGAAGAATCGGCGATGAAGTACTTCTTGCTGGGCGCGTTTTCATCCGGTATTTTGGTGTTTGGCATTGCTTTGGTGTACGGTGCGACTGGTTCGACGCAACTGCCGGTGGTTTTGGCCGGTATCGCTGACGGTGGTTCGCTGGGTCTGGCCGGAGCGGCCTTTTTGCTCGTTGGGTTTGCCTTTAAGGTTGCGGCCGTTCCCTTCCATATGTGGACGCCGGATGTGTACCAGGGTGCGCCGACTTCGGTTACTGCTTTCATGTCCGTTGGGGCCAAAGTGGGCGGTTTTGCGGCGATGCTGCGCATTTTTGTGACAGCTTTGCCGGAGATTGGTGGGACGTGGACAACGGCCGTTGCCGTCCTCGCCACCTTAACCTTGATTGTGGGGAACGTCGTCGCCCTCGTCCAGCCCAACATCAAACGGATGCTGGCCTATTCCAGTATCGCCCACGCCGGTTACATTTTGATAGCCGTCGCTGCCAGCGTGGCTACACCTGATGGCGTTAGCTCGGCTTTGTTCTACATGTTCGCTTATTTGTTTACGACGATGGGGGCCTTTGCCGTCGTCATCGCTGTAGAGCGCAAGACGAATGAAGGCGTGGAACTGGACGATTACAAAGGTCTGGCCAAACGCAGCCCGATGCTGGCGATGGCGATGGCCTATTTCATGCTGTCGTTGACCGGTGTGCCGCCGACGGGCGGGTTCTCTGGTAAATTCTTCGTCTTCCGCGCCGCCATCGAAGCTGATTTGCTCTGGTTGGCTATCGTGGGTGTGGTGACAAGCGCGATTTCCGGCTACTACTACCTGCGTGTTGTTTACACGATGTATATGATGGATGGGGAGGGCGAGGTGGCTGATGGCTGGGGGTTGAATGGTACGGCCGTGGCCCTGGCTGTTTTAGCCACCCTCATTCTAGGCTTCTTGCCCGGCACCTGGTTTGACATCGTGCGCCAGGCGGCGCTGCAAGGGGTGCGGATGGTAGCCGGTGGCTAACCACGCCCTCGCAGAATTATCAATTACACGCAGGCTTGTCCGATTGCTATTGGGCAAGCCTTTTTTGCATATAAAGCAACTGGATTCTCTGGAGATAAAGCTATGAAATCAAAGTTACTGCTGACAATTGTCATGGCGGTTTTGCTTAGTGGATGTAGTGGTGCGAGTGATGAACCTGTTGCGAATATGTCGGAACTGGCTTTGAGTTTTGCCGATCAGACGTGGGACGGAATACGTGTACCAGAAGGTCAACAATGCCATCGATTTGGCGGGATAAATCCCCAAACGCCGGCCATTGAGATATCAAATATTCCCTCGGAAGCGGATGCTATCATACTCTCGTTTAGCGATGGGTCATACGAACCGATGGACAATGGCGGGCATGGCGAAATAGGCTATGAAATAGCGAAGGGGATAGAGACAATTGTTGTTCCGTCGGTTCCTGGGCACACGTTTGATTTGCCGGAGGGCTTTTTCCTTGTCGCCGAACAGCGCAATCCAGACTGGGATGATGCCGGTGCGTATTTACCACCATGTTCAGGCGGCTCAGGGAACAGCTATTACGTGACGGTTAGGGCAGTTAGCCGCGAGGATCAAGAAGGTGAAAAACCGCTTTTGCTGGGAGAGGGAACCCTGCAATTGGGCAGCTATTGAGCAGCTGATGGTTAGAGCTATATTGGCTGCTGATTGTTTTTATGAGTTGTTATGAGCGGCGAGCTTGCGGTAACGGCCGTGGTCCTGGCCGTTTTAGCTACCCTCATCCTGGGCTTCTTGCCCGGCACCTGGTTCGACATCGTGCGCCAGGCGGCGCTGCAAGGGGTGCAGCGGGGGACAAGGGCTACACACAATCAACAACTAAAAGGCTTGTCTCACATGTATTTCGAGGAGCGAGTGAGGACAATATTGTTATGGCGAAAGAGCTTGAAATACGAAATATGACCCGCCCAGAAGTCGATGAGCTTGTGGCCTGGGCCGCCCGTGAAGGGTGGAATCCAGGCTTGCATGATGCCGAATTGTTTTGGGCGACGGACCCGGAAGCATTCATCGCCGCGGAGCTTGACGGCGAGTTGATTGGCGGCGGGGCCATCACCGCCTACAATGGCGAGTTTGGCTTCATGGGGTTCTTCATTGTCCGGCCGGAATACCGGGGGCAGGGATTCGGCAATACCCTCTGGCAGGCCCGCCGCCAACGCCTCCTGGAGCGTCTACGGCCGGGCGCAACCATTGGCATGGATGGGGTCTTTGACATGCAGAGCTACTATGCCAAAGGCGGCTTCGTCTTTTCCCATCGCAACATGCGTTTTCGGGCCGAGATCACAGATCGTCCGTCAGCCTCTCCGGGTAATGACAAAAACATTGTCCTTCTGACCGATATTCCGTTCCAACAGGTTCTTGACTACGACCGCACCTGCTTCCCCGCCGCGCGGTCCAATTTCTTGAGGGGATGGATCGCCCAACCCGATGCGCTGGCACTGGGTTATCTGCGTGATGGAAAACTGAGCGGATATGGCGTGGTGAGACGCTGTGTGGAAGGCTGCAAGATCGGCCCTTTGTTCGCCGATGATGCGATGGCGGCCGAAGCGCTTTACACGCACCTGGCCGGGTTTGCGGTGGGCGGTCCGCTGTTCCTCGATGCGCCTGAGAACAACCCGGCGGCTATGGCGTTGGTGGCGCAGCGCCAGATGCTTGAAGTCTTTGGCTGCGCCCGGATGTATTTGGGGCCGCCGCCGGTTATCGCCCATGAGCGTATTTTCGGCGTGACGGCCTTCGAGGTGGGCTGATGTCTGAACGGGACCTTGTTGGTTACGGCCGTCGCCCACCCCAGCCGCATTGGCCAGGTGAAGCACGGGTAGCGGTGCAGTTCGTGCTCAACGTCGAAGAAGGCGCGGAGCTGTCCATCCTGAATGGGGATGAACAGTCGGAGAGTTATCTTCATGAGCTACCAAACCGCCCACCCCGCACGGGTGAACGCGACTTCAGCGTGGAAAGCATGTACGAATATGGCTCGCGCGCCGGCGTGTGGCGCATCCTGGAACTTTTCAGGGTGCGCAACCTGCCGCTCACCGCCTTCGCTGTCGGCCAGGCGTTGGAACTCAACCCGGAAATTGGCCGGGCGCTCAGCGCCGCCGGACATGAGGTTGCCGGGCATGGCTACCGTTGGTTGGACTATCGCAATATTCCCGAAGAGGAAGAACGGCGCCATATCCGCCTGACCATCGAGGTCATTGAGCGGATCTGTGGCCAGCGTCCCGTCGGTTGGTACACGGGGCGAGTGAGCGAAAACACGCGCCGTCTGCTGCGCGAGGTGGGGGGATTTCTCTACTCGTCTGACGCCTACAACGATGACCTGCCCTATTGGCTTCCTGTATCGCCCCCGCTCCTGGTAATCCCTTACACACTGGTCAACAACGATGCCCGTTATTTGCTGCCAACTGGTTTTTCTTCCGGTGAGGATTTCTTTTATCTACTGAAGGATGCCTTCGACTTGCTGTGGCAGGAAGGGGCGCA
>JBNKZT010000413.1:0-5300 GCA_050301775.1 Promineifilaceae bacterium (SeqCode) | reverse complement strand
ATTAACGAAATTTCGATGACAATCACGCGGCGCTGATTGCGAAATGTGTTGCCGACGGTCAGCAATAGAATGTAGGGAATCTTTTTTGCTTTGGCTACCAGCCGATCCACAAAGCCAACAGCCCCCATCAACCCATAGGTGCTGATGGCTTCACGCACGGTGATGCGCATCCCTGTCAGAAGTGGAATCAAGGCCGCTAACAGCGGCGCAACCAATGAGATGAGTACCTGAACGATTACGGCCGTTCCGTCAACCGCAAAGCTGTTAATCTCCAAATTCAGGAAATCGGCAAAAAAGCTTTGCAACCCAAAGGCCGCTAACGCCCCAATCGGAATCGATACCAGACCCGCCAGCAAGCCATAGCTAATGACCAAAATCAGATAGCCCCATACGACCTGCCAGGAATCAGCGCCAATGGCCTTCATCACGCCAATCTGGTCTACTTGCTGCATGACGATGGCGCTGATGCTGTTGTACACCAGGAAAATTCCCAAAATGACAACCACGACGCCGATAATGCCCAAAATCAAAAACAGGGCATTGAGAATCCCGGCGGCCGGCGGCACATCGGGTGGAATGACCCGTTCTTGAAAGGGAAATGAGGTGCCGACCGAATCAACGCCAATCGCTTCAAAATAATCTTGAATACGTAAATCGGTGGCTTCGGCGCGGGCTTGTTCGTAAACCAGGTCACGCGTTTGCACAATATTGTAAGTGTCACGTCCGGTGAGGCGGCTGAAGGTACGGCCGTCTACGTAAAACGCTTCCTGGAACGATGGCTGCGGGCCGATGGGGTCAATCGTACCCACCAGCTCAAACGTACGGGTAGTCTCGCCAAAGCGTAACTCCACCATGTCTCCTTCAGCTACACCTGCCTCGCCCACGGAAACAACGCCGATGGCAGCCGTGTTGCGTGATGGCCAACTGCCGCTGGCCAATCCGTCCAGCGTCATCTTTTGGTCGCGGTAATCATCACGGGCGTTGAGCAGGCCAGTTTCCCATTCCTCGCTGCCCGCCAGCCGCCATTCGATGCCGGTTGAGTACAGTCCTTCAACTTCGGCCACGCCTTCTATCCGCTCCAGGGCGTCCAGTTCTTCAGCGGTTAACGGTGGATTGACCCTGAGGCTGATATTGGGCGGTTGGGCGGCTTGCCAGCTTTCGGAAACAGCGCCGGCCACCAGATTACGGCCACCGATGACCAGCCCCACGCCAATCGCACCCAGGGCAATGACCATCATTACCTGCAAGGTGCGTGTTTTATCTTGCCACAAATCAAACCAGACTTTATTTAGGAGCGTGAGCATGGGTTAATCTCCACTGACGGTGCTGCCCAGCGGCAGACGTTGGTTGTTGAATACGGTTTCTATTGAGTCAAGGAATGATGGCTGCGGCAGCATGTGGATGGCCGGCTGGTGTTTTTTTGTATCGCTGGCGATACGGCCGTTTACTATCTCAATCTGTCGCGGAATCCGGCCGGCCAACTGTTTGTCATGGGTGACCATCAACATCGTTTTGCCCTGTTCTTCCACCAATTTCAGGAACAAATCGAATACCTGACCGGCCGTTTCGGCATCCAGGTTGCCGGTGGGTTCGTCAGCTACCAAAAGCTGCGGGTCGGTGGCCAGCGCACGGGCAATCGCCGCTCGCTGCTGCTGGCCGCCGGAGACCATGCTGGGCAGTTTGTTAGCTTGATCGGCCAATCCCACCATGTCTAATAGATCCATAGCGCGTTGACGTCGTTCGGAACGGCCGTATTTGCCCATAAAATCCATCGGCAATGACACATTTTGCAGCAAACTGAGCGAAGGCAGCATTTGGAAGAACTGGAAAATAATGCCCACGTCACGGCCGCGCCATTTGGCCAATTGGTTTTCACTCATCTTGTGCACTTTGCGGCCGGTCACAATCACTTCGCCGGCGGTGGGTCGGTCGATGCCGGTAGCCATATTCAGCAAAGTTGATTTGCCGTTACCGGAAGGGCCAACAATAGAAACAAACTCGCCAGGGTAAATGTCGAGCGAGATGTCATGCAATACCGTGATGTCATCATCGCCTACGGGAAAGGTCTTAACAACATTCTTTAGGGAGATAATTGGGTTCTTTTGGTCAGTTCGATTTAATAATTTCATTTGTAAACTCTCTTGTTTTTGGAAACTTGATTTACAAATAATAACAGAACAAAATGATTTTGTCAAGGTATTGCACATAATATCTTGACAAATAGTCTTCAGTCTGATAAGATTTAATCATAACGAACACAAAACTTGCTGAAACAATCCGCCACACGATGTTAAACAAGCATAAATATGGACAAAAAATGGACACTTGGTTTACCATTAGGGCAATAACATTTACCGATTGATTCAGCAGGAGCAAGAAATTTAATGAACACCATCAGCACAACCCCGGCTTACAATCTAAAAGTCATCGTTTCCGAAACCGGTATCAAACCGGATACCCTGCGGGCGTGGGAACGGCGCTATGGCTTGCCCCAGCCGCAGCGCACCAAGGGCAAGCACCGCCTCTACTCACAGTATGATCTGGAGACCATTAAGTGGCTGATGGCGCGCCAGGCGGAAGGGTTGAGTATCAGCCGGGCAGTGAAGTTATGGCAGCAGTTAGAAAAGGAAGGACAAAGCCCTCTACTGGTTTACGACGAGGAAGCGGTGACGGGAACGGCCGTTTCCGCCATCACCGGCAGCCGCATTGAAGATTTACGCCAAAATTGGATAGACGCCTGCCATCATTTCGACGAAACCAGCGCCGAACAAGTTTTGGCTCAGGCGTTTGCCATTTATCCGCCCGAAATGGTTTGCATCCAGATATTGATGCAAGGGTTGGCCGCTATTGGTAAACAATGGTATGAAGGCACAGTCACCGTCCAACAAGAGCATTTTGCCTCAGCTTTGGCACTGCGGCGGCTCAACACTTTATTGTCAGCCGCGCCGCCGCCGACACACCGCGAGCGCATCATCGTTGCCTGCCCGCCGCAGGAAAATCACACATTCGCCCCACTGCTGCTGGCCCTGATGCTGCGCTATCGGGGCTGGAACGTCGTCTATCTGGGCGCCGATGTTCCCCAAGAACGCATGGAAAGCGCACTGGACACTGTCCGCCCTAACCTTGTTGTGCTAACGGCGCAGCAGTTACATTCAGCCGCTTCACTGTTGGAAATCACCCGCTTTTTGCAAAGCCAGTCCATTCCCACTGCGTTTGGCGGCTTGATATTTAACGTGATTGCCGATTTGCCCACGCGCATCCCCGGCCATTTTTTGGGGGCGCGCCTGGAAGAAACGCCGCAAGTCATTGAAAGCCTCATTCACGTCAGACCACCCGTACCAGATACCGCGCCGGTTTCTGACGCACATCGCCAGGCGCTGGACCACTTTCGGGAGCATCAGTTCGAAATCGAAGCCCATATGTGGCAAACATTCCAGCAGTCGGAGATGCCTTATGCCCATTTTGTCAATGCCAACATGCACATGGCCCGCAATATCGTTGCCGCGCTGACACTGGGCGATATGAATTACATCGGTGTTGAAATAGCCTGGATCGAACAACTTTTAGCCAATTACCACTGGCCGGCCGGAACGCTGGAACGTTATTTATTGGCTTACCGTGATGCAACAGAGCTTTATACAAACGGGCCGGGCCGTCCGATTATGGCCTGGCTGACAGAAATTGTGGGATAACAACCAATTATCCAAAGGAATACGCATGAAAGAAAAAGTAGTCATTATCGGCAGCGGATTTGGCGGTCTGGGTGCGGCGGCGCGTTTGGCGGCGCAGGGCTACCAGGTTGAGATTTTCGAGAAGCGGGACAAACCCGGTGGTCGAGCCTATGTCTATGAACAGAACGGCTTCAAATTCGATGGCGGGCCGACGGTGATTACCGCGCCGTTTATGTTTGACGACATTTTTGCAGCCGCCGGCCGCAAACGTGAAGATTATGTCGAGTTCAAGGCGTTGGATCCGTTCTACCGCATCTTTGACCACACCGGCAAGCCGTTTGATTACAACGATGATCCGGAATTCATTGCTGATGAGATTCGCAAATGGAGTCCGGGTGACGTGGAAGGCTACGGCCGTTTCATGCAAACCACCCAGGCCATCTTCCAAAAAGGGTTTGTGGAGCTGGCCGACAAGCCTTTTCTGCACGTCAGCGACATGCTCAAAGTGGCCCCTGACCTGATCCGGCTGCAATCGCACAAATCGGTCTACAAGTACGTCTCCCAATTTATCGAGAATGAGTTCCTGCGCCGCTGCTTCTCGTTTCATCCGCTGCTCATCGGCGGCAATCCCTTCGATTCGTCGTCGATTTACGCCATGATTCATTATCTGGAGCGGGAATGGGGCATTCATTACGTCATGGGTGGCACAGGGGCGCTGGTGGATGCGTTGGTGAAGTTGATTGAGGAGTTGAACGGCCGTTTCCACCTTAACACCGAAGTGGCCGAAATTATCGTGAACGGCCGTCACACTAGCGGCATCCGCCTGGCCGATGGCACAGTTCATCACGCTGACCATGTCATTTCCAACGCCGATGTTGCCTGGACCTACCTCAACCTCATTCCCAGCCAGGCCCGCGGCCTGCGCAACAGCGATTTTCGCTGGAAAAAGGTGACCCGCTACAGTATGTCTTTGGTCGTCATCTACTTTGGCACCAAAAAATTGTACCGGCACGAAGGCAAACTGGCCCATCACAACATCATCCTCAGCGAGCGCTATCAAAGCCTGCTGGCCGACATCTTCAAAGGCCAGACGCTGCCCGAAGATTTCTCGCTCTACCTGCACATGCCTACGCTGACCGATCCCTCGATTGCCCCCGATGGCCACGAAGGCTTCTACGTCCTGGCTCCGGTGCCGCATTTGGGAGCCGATATTGATTGGGAAACGGCCGCACAGCCCTACCGCGACGCCATCATGCAGTTCCTGGAAGACAACTACCTGCCTGATTTGCAAGCCAACATCGTCGCCGAGCACATGATCGATCCGCGCCACTTCGAGCAAACGCTCAACAGCCACATGGGCGCGGCCTTCTCCGTCGAGCCGATTTTGACCCAATCGGCCTGGTTCCGGCCCCACAACCGCTCCGAGGATTTTGAGAATTTGTACTTTGTGGGCGCGGGTACGCATCCCGGAGCCGGTTTACCGGGCGTGCTGTCATCGGCCATCATTGCTGATGACTTAATCACCGAAGCCTATCAAACCGCTGTTGAAAAATCATCGGATGGTCAGGAACCCGCCTTTGCTATGTAGGTTGACATCGTTCCCCACATCCCACAACCCCTATCCCACAT
>JBNKZT010000412.1:0-5363 GCA_050301775.1 Promineifilaceae bacterium (SeqCode) | reverse complement strand
ATAAAATCTCCGACATGTATGTCATGAAACCTTAAAATGTTGGCTCTTTGGGATTCAGGCGATTGACAGGCTCGTGATGTGCGATGGGTAATCAGAGGAAATTTACGTTTCACGTATCGCGCTTCATGCAAAACCCTCTGAAATCCGAAAGGCCCAAAATGTTCTTGGATTGTATACATATGGGGAAAATATGGCAAAACGGTGGCGTTATGCTATTTCTACTGAATATCCCCCTTTGCATCCCGGCAACTTTAATCTATGATGGACCTGTGATGCGCAAAAAGTCTCGCGAATTAAATTTTGGCCGTTTTCTGGGACCGGGGTTGTTAATGATTCCGGTATTGCTCGGTTTGCTATGGGGTACGTATTTTAACGATAGTGCGTATGTCACTTATCGTTTTGCCCAAAATTTGGCGGCCGGACGCGGATTGTCTCATGATGCTGGTATTGGTTTGCAACCGGCTCCGGCAGCGCCGCTTTTTATTCTGGTAATGGCATTGCTGGAACCAATCATGCCACAAGCAGGGCTGCTGTTAAGTGCGTTGGGCTGGAGCAGCGCTGTGATGTTTATGTATCGGGCCGGGTTGAGGGAGAAACGGCCGTTAGCCGCATTAATTACTGCCCCTCTCATCGCCTTCACCCCGCTTATTCCGGCCACACTAGGCGGCCCTATTCCCTGGGAAATTGCATTAGGCTGGGCCACCGTTATGCTGGCCACAACGAAAAGTCGCCATGCCTGGTGGGCGGCGCTGCTGCTGCCTGTCGTTTATTTTGATGCCAGTACAGTGCTGTTGGCCGCCTGGCTGCTGGGCCGCCAATGGCCAACCATTAGCTACCAATTACGGGCGGTGCTGCTGGGCTGGGTAACAGCCGTTCTAGGATGGGGCTGGTTTGTATCTAGCCGGTGGGGTCTCGGATGGATAGGACGACCGTTCGCCGTGGGTGACGATTTCGTTCATCTTTTGAAAAGCAGCGAATTATTCTGGTTATTTTTGCCCTTTGCGCTGCTGGGTGGCTGGGCAATCTGGCATAATCGTCAAGAGGCTGGACGGGCAAAATTAATTTTATTTTGGCTGGCCCTGGTTTGGTTGACAGGGAGTCAATTAACCGGGGGAGTAACGGCCGTTGCCGCTCTGTTTCTAACCGGATCAGGTATTGAATGGCTTGTGCAGCAGGCAGCCGAACAACAAATAATCCAAATCAAGCCTGCTTCGCTGGCCTTTGTGCTGGTCGCGCCGCTGCTTCTAATCCAACTCGTTTCCCTCTGGCAGCAATTCGAGGCCCGGCCAACTGCCCAATTCACGTTGGAAGTCCAACTTGCTGATTGGTTGCAAGCAAACAGCACACCAGAAGACACAATTTACGCCTCACCACACATCGGCTACCGGGCACAACGGGCCACTATTCCGGCTGAATTGGACATTGACCCGCTGCCCGGTCTGATTCCGGCTGAACCTGATTTCATTATTTCGGCCAA
Organism: Promineifilaceae bacterium (SeqCode); assembly: GCA_050301775.1. Lineage (GTDB taxonomy): Bacteria > Chloroflexota > Anaerolineae > Promineifilales > Promineifilaceae > JACKCC01. The sequence continues at coordinate 3,886 of JBNKZT010000412.1, read as the reverse complement.
TACAATCGCCTGGAACAAAATCACCGGAACCGGCTGGTTCCAAGGGCGGTATGTTATCGACCAACAATTCGCGGACGATTACGCTCCGTTTTCACCATTAACCGCCTGGAAATTCACCGCCTCATCCTACGATTCTGGTGCGACGATCCCTATCAACGCCGTCATACCCGGACGCATGGAAATGGTTGGCTACCAATACGAACCAGATGTGATTGCACCAGGAGAGTCTGTATACCTCACCGTCTATTTACAAACCACTCAACCGATCACCACTGGGTTTCAAACTGAGATCAATTTAACGTACATTCAGGATGAATGGGTCTGGGCCTGGAAGCGGGATTTGACACCGCGCAGCGTTCCCGGGTCTCTATGGCTGCCGGGAGAAATTATTCCAGAACGTTTTGAGTTGGTAACGGAGGAAACAATTCCCTACGGGGCTTACAAGCTGCAGGTTTTTTGGAATGACGTCGGTGATGGCCCGCTTTGGCCGATTTACCGAGACAACGACAAAAATGTTTTGGATCGGATTCTTCTCGGTTATATTGCTGTGCCGCCACCGGTTGATGATACAGGGGCAACGGCCGTTAACGCGCGTTTTGGTGACCAGATTACGTTGTCCGGCTATGAGGTTTTAGGCGAGACAACGCAGGGAAAGACGATCGAGATCAGGCTGTATTGGCAAGCTGTCCGACCGCCGGATGATAATTATTTCGTGTTCATTCATCTGCTGGATGCCGCCGGGCAGCTTGTGGTCAATCATGATGGGCAACCGATGGACGGCCGTTTCGCCACCCGCGCCTGGCAGCCAGGCATCACGGTGCCGGACAACCACCCGCTGCTGCTGCCCCCCGATCTGCCCCCCGGCAATTATCAAGTCATGGTTGGGTTATATCAACAGGAAACCGGGGTGCGGCTGCCGGTCTGGAACAACGATGACGTGGAACAAGCCAATGGCAGCTTACCGCTCACATCCATTGCAGTTAAGTAGGATAGTAAACGGTGACCAATAATCCGATTACCGTTTACCGTTGACTGCTTACTTTTTCAAAAAGGGGGGTGATGGTTTGGTCTGCCGTTGTGACGGGAACATCGATAACGGCCGTTTGCGGCAAAGTCGCGGGTTCCCAACCGGCAAATTGATATCCAGGGTGGGGTACGGCCGTAACCTGCACTGTTGTCCCGGCAAAGTAAACACCCTGCCAGGGTGCTTCCGGCAGAGGATACTCGTTCACAGCCACAGTACCGCCGCCAGATAATGCCGGATTGAATGTGAAAACGGCCGTTCCCGCCAATTCAAACCCATCTACCACATGCTGACGCATAATATCCGGGCGGCGGCGGGCGAATTCGCGCATCTCGGCCACACTGGCTTGCCAATCGCCGGGACCGGGCCAACGGCTGGTTTCATAATGGATATTAGGCCCCAGTTCAGCCGCCAATTTATCAATTTCAGCGAGTACATTTTCCGGCCGGAATGTGTTATTAAGTAAGTCGGCCATTCGGGACAGGAACCGGTCATGAAATTCAGGGTTTTCCAGCAAAGCCGAAAACAAAACCCAGGGAGCAACATTCAAAACCCGGTCAACCATATTATGTTCAACATTGCTGCCAGGAGCCAAACCAAAGGCATAATCCGTATCCCAAAATATAAACTGCCAGCGTCCGCCTTGTGCATGACCGCGAAACCGGCTGATGTTATAGTGCGGCCAATCGATGTTAGCCATGATCATCAGCATGGCCGTGTAATCAATTAAATTAGCAACATCTACCTGCGTTTGTACATAAATGTAGTTCTCAGGATCGGCCAGGTCGTGTGTCTGAACATACCGCTCCAATTGATTCCAGTTTTGGGAATCGCCAGCCGCCGGCTCAATATTAAAATGACTTTTGAGGAAATGGTCGTCAATATATTCGCGCAAGTTGTACACACCCCAAAGCTGATCATTCAGAAACAAGATAACCGGTCGGCTTTGCACGGTGTATACGTCTGCTTGTTCAGTTAAATTGTCAGCCAATTGATTACGAAGAAGCGTCCCATTGGCTTGAGATTGGGGGAAATCTTGTCCGCCGGCATGCAGAACCAATCGCTTGAATTCAGTCACATCACCATTGGGGAAGATAGGAAAACGCAGCCAGGATAATCCATACTCTTTTCGGAAGTAAAGACGAAGAGATTTCTTGTCGTAATAGCGGCTGGAATTTCCGTGAATGCGTAAACCAGCATCCGTTTGGAATCCCAAACGGCCGTTTGCCTCCAAATAAATCATCGTTACCGGGCGCTCCCATTCACGGCCGTAGTCAAGAAAATGGATCATGATGCCATCTTCCTGGCTCCACAAATTTGATGGATCGGTCAACAGCGAAATAATGGGAATGGAGGCTTCGATTCCCATAAAATAGGACGCGCTGGCAACCGACCCCAACTCGCCGCCGGGTAAAACAGCACGAGCACGCACAATCGTAACGTTGATCGGATCGATTGGTAAATGCAGCGGGCCAGTATATTCGGTTGCCGCGCCAGGCAGGGGCTGCGATCCATCGGAGGTAAATATAATTTGGGCATCGGGGTGAGCCGCCGTGAGGCGCAGCGTAATGGCTTTCTGGTAAACGCCGGTAGGTTGTGAAAAGTTGACAATTAACGGATCAACGGCCGTTTCCTTTGTCAAATAACGTGGTTTAGCCTCGAGTATTAGCAGTGGCAGCAGCAACATAGCAACCAGGCCAACAATCGCCAGATGAACGTTGCCGGAATATTTAATCAAATTCTTACTCATCATCTTTCAATGGCGCAATGATTTGCTGAACGTATTCGGGCAGGAGTCCCATTGCGGAAGCTGTTCATAGGTTAAAATAATAGGGCAAAGCAATCAAGTTGCAAAGCGATAGATACAACCCCAGCTACGGCCATAACTGGACAAAATCAGCCAGCCGTTCGCCGGTTGAATAATTATAGAGACCTGTTTCCAGGTAACGGCCGTTCCCTCCCCCCTCAAACCGATGCATCTGTACCAGCCAGTCGCCCGGCTGCCACTGTTCGCTGGAGAAACCTAATCCATCGGCAACGGTTGGCGCAGGGGCGTCGGCGTAAAGATGGGCAGCGATGGTCAGCGGCTCGGTTGGTGCGGCTTGAACCTGCCAGATGGTCCACCATTCGGTTTGATTCGTTGTGTAGCCCATCAGGTTGACTGTTTTACCAAAGGGAATGGGACTGCCGGTAACGGCCGTCCACGCCGTCAAATCTGCCTGTCCATCCCAATACCAGACGGCATATGAAGGCTCTAACATTGAAGCGTCATGCACGTAAACCGGTTGGAGCGAATCGGGGAATTGATCAGCAGCCGGCCAGCTTTCCTGCTGCGGCAGAATGTACCAGCCCGGCTGACCATCATTGGGGAATACCCAACTACTGCCACAGTCAAAATAAACCGGGCGTAGATCAGTTTGGCCCAGCAGTTGTAGGGCCGCTGCCTCATCCAAAAGTGGCGCCGGATTGGTGCAAAAAGCGACCCATTCGCCCTGGGCCTGGGCCAACACATCATAAATCAGGATCGAAAAACCGGCGTTTTCCTGCGGCTCTTGCCGGCGGAACCAATTAAAGAAATCTGACTCGAGCAAAACGTGGCCTACCAGGTGATTAACGCTGATGGCATAGCGGCCAGGGGCCGGATTGGCACGGGCAAAATCAAGGGGATAGCCTGTCTCGCCATCAAACAATGGCGGAAAATCGAGGCCAAAATAAACGGGATCAACCGCGCCAAAATAGCTCATCCTGATGTGATCGCCGCCGAATTGGTTAACATAATCAGCCAAGAATCGTAAGCTCTGCCCCCAATCGATATTGGAGTCAGCCAAATAATGGTAGCCCTGTCGGGGGCCGCCAATGGCT
>JBNKZT010000411.1:0-5411 GCA_050301775.1 Promineifilaceae bacterium (SeqCode) | reverse complement strand
CGGCGAACTGTTGGAACTGGCCGACCACGTAGCCAACATCTCCGCCAAACACGAAGGCGGCGACCCGGAAATCGACAGTGCCCGCGAGCACCCCTCCGACATTCTCGACTATTTCCGCGACAAAGAAGAAATCACTGCAACTGGCCACATGGCCGCATTGGAACAAAACTTCCTGGACAAAATCGACTCGTGGAACAAAACCGCCTGGGCGCTAACCGAAAACGGCCTCTCCTTCATCGCTGCCGATTGGCACCACTGCTTGTAGAAAACCAACGCCATTCACAACGACGGATGGAGAAACAAGCGGCTTTTTATCCGTTCATTTCTCCATCCGTTTTTGTTTTCGCAAAACCCCCAACAAAATCGTAAATCGATCAATGCTCGTGTTCCGCCGGTGGAATCTGGTTGGCCCCGGCCAGTTTGCCGGCCAGATTTTGCGGCTTGTGAATGAGCGTGGGCAAACATTGAGAGCAAATCCAGGCCTGTCCACCGGCATAACGCAGTGACACCAGCGGAATCTGGTTCTCCGTTCGTTCACAGTTCAAACATTGGTGTAGATCGGGTTGAGTCATAAATATTTCCTCGTATTAAAGTAAGTCGATTTTCAAAATCGACCAATGAATTTGCTTGGTTACATACGGAAGGTGCCGTAACGATCATTGGGGAAGGTTGCGTTGAGAGTCACAGAAAAGGCCAATGCCAGGGCCATGCGGGTTTGGGCCGGGTCGAGGATGCCATCGTCCCAGAGGCGGGCGGTGGCGTAGTAGGGGCTGCTTTCCCGTTCGTACTGCTCCAGGATCGGCTTTTTGAACTGGGCCTCGGCCTGCTGTAATTCGGCCGGTGTGGGATCGTCCATGCGATCTAGGACGCGCTTTTGGCCGACCGTCCACAGCGTGTTGGCCGCCGATTCGCCGCTCATGACGCTGATACGGCCGTTAGGCCAGGTAAAAAGGAAGCGCGGATCATAAGCCCGGCCGCTCATGCCGTAGTTACCGGCCCCGTGACTGACCCCGTGCAAGAGGGTGATGCGGGGGACGTTGACGTTGGACACGGCCGTTACCATCTTCGCCCCATCCTTCGCAATCCCGCCATTCTCATACTGCTTGCCCACCATAAAACCGGTGATATTTTGCAGGAACAACAACGGCGTCCCGCGCTGGCCGCACAACTCGATAAAATGCGTCGCCTTCAACGCCGATTCGCTGAACAGCAGGCCGTTATTGGCCACAATGCCCACCGGAATACCCAGGATATGGGCAAAACCGCAGACAATCGTCGTGCCGTAGCGGGCTTTGAACTCGCTAAAACGCGAGCCATCCACCAGCCGGGCGATGACCTCACGCACGTCATACTGCTGGCGGTGGTCGGCCGGCAGGACACCGTACAACTCCGTTGGATCGTAGGCCGGCTCTTCCGGCTGCTGCATGACGACGGGCATCGGCTTGCGCCGGTTGAGATGGCTGATAATGTCCCGCACCCGTTCTAACGCCGCCCGTTCATCTTCGGCAAAATGGTCGGCAACCCCGCTGAGCCGGGTGTGAACGTCGGCCCCGCCCAACTCCTCGGCACTGACTTCCTCGCCGGTGGCAGCTTTGACCAGCGGCGGTCCGGCCAGGAAGATGGTCCCGTTGTCTTTAACGATGATCGTCTCGTCGGCCATGGCCGGGATGTAAGCGCCACCAGCTGTACAAGAGCCAAGTACAGCGGCGATTTGGGTAATCTGTTTGCCCGACATGCGGGCCATGTTGTAAAAAATCCGGCCAAAATGCTCTCGATCCGGGAAAACGTCGGCCTGCAAATGGAGAAACGCGCCACCGGAATCGACTAGATAAATTGTGGGCAGGTGGTTTTCTTCGGCGATGGTTTGGGCGCGGAGGTGTTTTTTGACGGTTTCGGGGAAGTAGGTGCCGCCTTTGACAATGGGATCGTTGGCAATGATCATGCACTCCAGCCCTTCGATCCGGCCAATGCCGCTGACGATACCGGCTGCGGGCGCTTCACCATCGTACATTTCCCAGGCAGCCAGCGGGGAGAGTTCCAGAAAAGGGCTGTCGGGATCGAGGATGGCTTCGATGCGGTCGTGGACGAGGAGTTTGCCCCGGTCCAGGTGGCGGTCGATGGTGCGTTGGGGGCGGGATACGGCCGTTTCCCGTTGCCGTTCAGCCAGTTCCGCCGCCAGTTGCTTGTGGTACTCATAATTGGCTTTGAAATCAGGGCTGTTGATGTTGAGTTGACTGATGATTTGACTCATAACGGTTCCAGGTTGGGTTCAGATTGGTGGTGGACGAATTATGCCTGAACAATCACATTTGGCCACCAATAACAATTGGCAATAACAATTGGGTCACATTGTAGGCAGACCCCAAATGGAAGTCAATTTCTTGACAAATCCCAAAAGGTAACTAAAATAGTTACATTATGGCAGCAAACAGTCAATTTGCGGTGGCAACCCACACCCTTCTGGTTCTGGCCCACATACCGGGCGAATTTCGGAATCAGGCCGGTCTGGTTAGCAGCGATGTGGTCGCCAGCAGCGTCAACACCAATCCGGTGGTCATCCGGCGTGTTGTGGCTGACCTGGCCGCAGCCGGATTGGTCATCAGCTATCCCGGTAAAAACGGCGGGCTGGAATTAGGGCGGCCAGCGGAGCAGATTACCTTGCTGGATGTGCACGCTGCATTAGGTAATCCGCCTGTCTTCGCCTTTAAGCCCAATCCGCCCGCGCCGCAATGCCCGGTGGGTTCAAAGATGATTGAGGTGCTCACGCCGGTATTTGCCAACGTGCAGCAGCAAGTCCACGAATCTCTGGAGCAGGTCACATTGGCCGATTTGGCCAGTCAGATAGGTTAGTTTTTTTTGCATTTTAATGTAACATGATAAGTTACATTAAAAAATAATTACCACCCGCATGAGACCGAAGCAGCCAAATCAAATCTTTCATTTTTTACGATAGGAGAATCACATCATGACACAATCATCTACACAAACATTGCTGGTAACTGGCGGATCGGGCCATCTTGGCCGCCGCGTCATTGAGCTGCTGCTCGAAGCCAACGCCGGCCACATTATCACCACCACCCGGACGCCGGAAAAGCTGGCCGATCTGGCGGCGCGCGGCGTCGAGGTGCGGCAAGGCGATTTCGACCAACCCGATTCGTTGGCAACTGCCTTTGCCGGAGTGGATCGCCTGCTGCTCATCAGCACCGACGAACTGGGCGAGCCGGGTAAACGATTGGCCCAACATCGTAACGCTGTGACTGCGGCCGTTGAGGCTGGCGTCAAACACGTGGTTTACACGTCACTGGTTAAACCGGAACCCGGATCCCCCATCACTTTTGCCGGGGACCATTACGGCACGGAGCAGGCGCTGGCCGAAAGTCCGCTGGATTGGACCATTTTGCGTAACAACGTCTACACCGACATGCTGTTGATGAGCTTGCCGCAAGCCATCGCTTCCGGCCAGCTTGTAGCGGCAGCCAATGAGGGTGGAGTTGGTTACGTAACACGTGAAGACTGTGCGCGGGTGGCGGCTGTTGCCTTGGCGGCGACCACGTCAGGCCGGGTGACGCTGGACGTTACCGGACCTGAGGTTATCACCTACGGCGCTCTGGCCGAGATTGCCAGCGAATTCAGCGGCCGGCCGGTGAGTTACATCAATGTATCAACCGAAGATATGGTGGCCGGCATGATGCAGGCCGGACTGCCGCCATTTTTAGCCGAAGCGCTGGCCTCTTTCCACACGGCGGCAGCCCAGGGCGACCATGGTTTTACGACCTCTGTGGTCACTGACCTGACGGGGACAGCGCCGCAAAGTGTAGGCGACTTCCTCCTGGCTAACCGGGAAGCGCTGGTGGGATTACCGGCCTGAGTGGATGTAGTGCGTAGAGCGTAGAGCGTAGTGCGTAACCGGGAGTGATACGCACTACGCTCTACGTAATCCAATCAATAGACTGCCTTGAACTATGACGGATGCTACGGCTAACTGTAGATCGCTCAGGCTCCTGATAAAATCTCATTCTGGAGTTGCTGGATAAGCCCGCTCACGGTCATCGCTTCTCCTTCCTGACGACTGGCAGCCACGTCTTCAGGGGATAGGACTGGGCTGGGCCAGGATGAAAGCAGATGTTTTGAGCGCCCGTTGAACGTCCCCTTCGCAGTGAGCCAGGTGGGCAACGGCCGTTAACAGTTCCAAATTCAGTCATTCAGTTTGCATCTCCCCTGTCGGGGGGAGCGCTTCAGTCGTGCGTGATGGCTGCGCCCCCAACAATGTGATTTCCAGTCGCTCCGCCATATTCTCTTACTTTTGATCGTTTTTCGATCGCTTGCTGTTTACACTGCCTCTCAGTGTATTGGAAGATACGTCTCATTTCCCTGTAATGTAATTGGGCGCCGCTTATCCCCGGCAGCAGAAACCGCTATACGGGACAAATTTGTCGATTATCAGGACAAATTGACCTTTGCGGTCTGCTATTTTAGGTTGGCAAGCAGACCGGACGGGTAAGTTAATCATGCAATCTGAGTAAACACGGTATGGCGCAAATTTTTAGGCGAGATTTTTGCCGTCACTAACGAACAGCAAGATGCATGGTCTATGACCAATCTCATTCAATGGAACCCGTGCCGTCTAGCAGCTTGTCGGAGAACCTCAAAAAGTCCGACTTTTGGCTGTTTTTAAGGCTGCTGCTACACGAGACGCGCACTCTCTTTAAGACTAAAAATCGGACTTTTCCGACAGGCTCAATGGAACCCGTGCCGTCTAGAGAATACATATTCATTTCATCAAACTTGTCATAGGAGTAAACATGAGTCAAAAAAGTTGGATTTATCGGTTTACGTCAACAGTCATGGCAATTTCCCTGCTGTTGCAATTATTGGTACCAGTCATAAGTTTGCCGGGGGTAACGGCCGTACAAGCCGCCCCCCCACCTCAATCAAACCCATCACCAATGCTGAGTACCGATCAGACTCAGCCTGATCCACTCGGCCGGCCGCTGACCCTCTCGCGGGCGCAAACGATGTACCAGGCTGATGGCCAAGTCGTCGTCACCTACTCGCTGCGCAACAATCTGGGGCCGACTGTCCGTCCAGAAGTAGCTTCCGGAGCGACCATCACCGATACCATCGAGGCTATCAAAGCCACCGATTTTGCCGCCGATGCCAACACCATCCGCGACGCCCAAATCGCTCTGCAAATCACCAATGGCCAGACAAGCCTTTTGGCATCTTCCCTGCCGGTTGATGCCAGCGACAGCAGTCTGGCCTTCAACCTCGGCGACATTCCACCACTGGGCATAACTGACCTTGTTTTGACCATGACCATTCCCAGCAGCTCTGCAGATTTTGTTGATTTGGATGCCGGTGCGGCTGCTTACGGCAGTTGGCGTGCTCGACCCGTCACTACCACCGTCAGT
>JBNKZT010000410.1:0-5412 GCA_050301775.1 Promineifilaceae bacterium (SeqCode) | reverse complement strand
GCTGCCCGCATTACCGCCGCCACTCAACCGCTGGACAAAAGTACGCCCCTTTCCAGCCTTCCAGGGTCGTTTTCGCCAATGGTGGCGCAGGTCAAAACGAGAACCTGAGAAATCGAACAAAGTTGGAGGCACTTAAAGATGACTAACCCCATCCTGGCAGACATTCGCCTTGCTTTGAAGCGACGGCCGGATGATGCTGTAGCACCACGACCTCCTGTTTTGCCTTCACGCAGCCCAGGCAGCCCGAAGGCTGAACTCGACTTGCTGTTTGCAGAAATCAACAAGCTGAGCGGCGTCACCCGGCGAGTGACTGAGAATGACATCCACACGGCTCTGCACGAACTGGTAGAAGCGCACGAAATAAAAAAGGCAACATTATGGCCGGTTGACGATCTGGCTCCGCTAAAGTTGGAAACGCGCCTGCGGGCACTGGGCGTGGAAATCATCTCGCCCTATGCGGATAAGCAGCTTCTGGCACAATGTGACCTGGGTGTAACCGGCGTGGACTTTGCCTTGCCCGAAACCGGCACACTTGGCCTGCTCTCCGCCACAGAAAAGCCGCGTGCCGTCTCGCTCGTTCCACGCGTTCATCTGGCTGTTCTGCGTCCATCCGCTTTGCGTGCGGATCTGCACCAGGTATTTGTTGAGGCCAAACGTCGACCCTATCTGGTTTTCATCACCGGCCCCAGCCGTACCGCAGACATTGAGCTTACCGTGACTCTTGGAGTGCATGGCCCCAAGACTCTTTACGTCTGGAATATTGACTGAATGAGGTAAAACAGAAAACCTTTGGTGGGATCGGGAATGATACCTCCCATCAGCCATAGATAAACAAAAAATCCGTAAAACAGAGCCAGTGCAACCAGGGCGACACGTCGCCACAATGGCGGTCGCAGTTCCTCCGGCAGCAAGGTGGTATTGACATACAAGATGTGCAGGGAACTGACCAAAAAGACGATGCCTGCCATATTTGCGCTGAATTGGAGCAAGACAATGGGTTGGCTGAAACGCAGCGCCACCAACCCCCACCCAACAACGATCACCAGAATAGAATAATAAACGTAGCGCACATCGCCGTCTCGCCAACCCCGCAGACGGCGGCTGCTCGTCCACACAATGTCGGTTAGGCCACGCACCATACCTTCCATGATGTCCAGCTGGGTTTTAAACAGTACCCAGGCACCCATCAAAGCAACTGCGAAAGCCAACACCGCCTGTCCGGACAGGGTCATGGCATTGGCCAGTTCCGCCGCCACAGCCAGGCCGCGAATATCCTGCCCCGGCTCAATGAATGAAGTATAGAGAATGGCCGGCAGGCCCATACCCAACATAACGCCCAGGAAGAAAATAAGCCATTGGTCTACGCCGACAATACGCCACCAACCTTGCCAATCTTTTCGGGATTGGGGCGTAATTTCAAACGTGCTGCCGACATGGGCCAATCGGCCCCGCCGCCGGCCCATTGCCGCCGGGATAAAGCCAACCACACTGCCCATGCCAAACCCTTTATCGCGCGCCCAACTGGAGACCATCAAATTGACAACACCACCTGCGCCGGAATAAGCAGCGAAAGCGCCGATGAGGAACCAATCGGCTCCAGCCGGAAGGAAGATAAATCGGTTCTCCTGCAAGTTAAAACCGGCAAACCCAACGGCCGTTTCCAACCATTTACCGGGGGCGGCATAGCGCAAGCAGAGCATAACCAATCCACCAAAGATAAACACCAACAAAATCCAGTTAAGAATCTCCAGGGTACGGCCGATGCGCTGGCCAAGAACGAGGATCAACACGCACATCAGGAATGTGCCAACAGCAATCCAATACATGGCACTGGTATCTACGTTGCCGGGTAATCGCCCAACAAACAGATAAAAGATGGCACCGGCTGAAGCGCCGGCCCAACCGGGCCAGCCCACTTGAAAAAAATAAAAGAGCGCATACACCCAGGCCCAAAATCGTGCGCCGGGGCGTGTACGCATAAAGCCAATCAAGGCCGGTTCGCCGGTGTACATGGTGTAGCGGATTAATTCGGTGTTGAGCACTGTTTGCAAAAATGCGGCCACTGTAGTGACCCATAACAGTGAGAGGCCATATTTGATAAATGTGGTCGGGCCTAACAACCATTCACCGCTGCCGATAGCCAGACCCAGCACAACAATTCCCGGACCAATGACGCCTAGAATGTTCAGGCCTCTTAATGCCGGTGGTTTAGGTAGGTCGGCAGTTTGCCAGTGGTCTATCCCGGATCGCCCCGCTGCGGGGGTTTGCTCGGAATTAAGCTCAATGTCATGATTGGTCATAAAATAAAAAGAAGGACAAACTTAAGTTCGATTTTGCCGGGCTAATCGTGCAGCTTCATGTCGGCTGGCAACCTGTAATTTCTGCAAAACCGAACGCACATGGGCTTTGACAGTATAGAGGCTGACTGTTAGCTGTTGGGCAATATCTCGGTCGCTCATGCCCCGGCCAATCAGTGTCAAGACCTCTTGCTCGCGGTCGGTCAGCAGATCAATGCTTTTTTCCTTGTCAGCCGGGTCGGGAGCGAGACGGCGAAACTCTTTTGTAATCCGTAGTGCCAGTGCCCGGCTGAGAGCTGCCTCACCCTGATAAGCGGAATGCACCATATCAGCTAACTGCTTGCCGCGAATGGTCTTGAGCAGATAGCCCTGCGCCCCAAAGCGGATAGCCTCAAACAACTTGTCATCCTCGTCGTGGGCGCTGAGCATGACAATACGTGCCTCCGGTTGTTCCTGTTTGATCAGGCGCGTCGCTTCAATGCCATCAGTACCGGGCATCGTTACATCCATTAAAATCACGTCAGGTTGAAGCGTACGAGCAAGCACCAGGGCCTCTAGTCCATCGCTGGCTTCGCCCACCACTTCCATATCCGGCTGGTTGTTGAGAACGCCGGCAATCCCTTCTCGAAACAAGGCATGATCGTCGGCCAATAAAATACGGATTTTGCCCATCGCCTCACTCCTCATTATCCAGTGGCCAGGTGACAATGACGCACGCGCCCTGCCCTGGCGCAGAACGTATTGATAAGTGTCCGGCCAGACGTACTGCCCGAGTGTGCATAACGCTTAATCCAAAATGCCCACGTCCGTCTTGCGGCAGTTGTTCCGGATTGAAACCGAGACCATCATCTTGCACTCGTAGTTCTCCATGTGTTCCTTGAACGGTACAGGTAAGCGTCGCCTGCTGAGCCTTTCCATGCCGGGCAGCGTTGAGCAGGGCTTCGCGGGCAATCCGAACCAGGTGCTCGGCATTATTTGCCTTTACTCGCAAAGACAGCCCATTCATAACCAAAGACACATCTAGCGGCATTTCCTGAGTAAATTGAGACACCATTTTTTGCAGGGCAACCTCTAGTAAGGTGGATGGCGGCGGGGTCTCGCGCAGATCGGAGATGAAGCGACGAATGTCGAGGGAAGCACGCTCCAATACTTCACATTGTCGGGACAACCGCTGGGCCATGTCAGGCAGCTCGTGGGTAAGCGCTTCTGTTTCCATTTGATCAGCTTGCAGGTGCAAATAACCCAGCGTTTGCAATAGGCCGTCGTGTAGTTCAGCCCCAATCCAGGTGCGCTCCTGTAAAGCGGCTACCTGTTCGGCTTGCTGACGGATTGCTTGAACGAGCCGGGCATTTTCCACTCCAATGCCAATTTGCTGGCCGATAGAAGTGAGAAAGGTGATCTCTTCGGCCGTGAAGGCGTGTGGCTGGTAGGTCATGACGTCGAGTACGCCGACTACTTTCTCATGAATGGTAATGGGTATGGCAACCAGACTGCGTAGTCCTTCTTGTCTGGCTACTGCTTTTACCTGAACTTGCGTTTGCGCTTCGGCCAGGTCGTTTAAGACAAGCGTCTGGCCTGTGAGAGCTGCCTGACCGGTAGCGCCTTCACCGCGCTGAATAACCCGTACCTGTTCACGCATATACTCGGACATCCCTCTGGCTACTGCCAGATGCAAGTCACCGGAGATCTCATCTACCAACCACAACCCACCTGTTTCCATTCTCAAAACTTGCAGGTACTGCTCTAGAGCTGTGTCCAGAACATCTTGCAAATCATGAGATTGGCTGGCAGCGCTCACCACCTCCGAGAGGGCAGCGAACTGGCGGGTGCGTCGGGATACGCGTGCTTCCAACTCAGCGGCCCGGCGGGCCATCTGTTCACGAGATTGGCGCAGTTCCAGCCGCATGGCTTCAAAACTTTCGGCCAGCTTAGTGAACTCATTACTTTCGCGGAGGGTGATCGGCGTATCCAGATCGCCGGCGGCAATACGGTAGTTGATGTGTACCAATTCTTCAAGGGGGCGGGCGATTAACTCTTCTGTAAACCAAAGACCAATCAGCAGAAAGCAGGTGGTGCTGATGAACAGGGCAGCAAAAAGGCCACGAGTCATGCCCAGACTATCGGCTCGACGCAATTGGATAAGTAGTCGTGTATCGTTCAGGGCTGATTGCAGGGCCTGTATGGCAGATGGGTCTTTGCTGGTCGTGGGCAAGGTGGAAAGGATGTGTTGCAGGGCAACGGCCGTTACCGGGTCTTCCTCTGCATCTAGTTTCAGTTGTAAGCCGTTCGGGGGAGATAGTTGGCCTCCATCCAATAATGTGCGCACATTCTGCTCTAATCCTTCCGGCGGCAAAAAAACGCCTGGTTCGGCCAGGTCATCCACCATGGTATTGAGCAGTGCAATCCTGGCGCTATCTTGCGTAATCCGATTATTGATCCAATAGCTAACAACAAGGGTAGTCAAGATAAGGGCAGAAATACCGAAGAAAAAGATGAATCCGGTGCGGATACGGATAGCACCAGGGGGAAATATATTATGAGTCCATCCTAACGTGCTGTGTGTTTTCACCATCGAAGCGCTTCTTGATATTTAGAAGTAGAGCGATCGAGAATGATTGTAACATTGATTTATAGTGGCAACAAATGATGCTGCACTAGAGGGTGTGGCTCATGTCAAGTACAAGTGCAATAGCACTGTATGTTCAGAGCGACAGGTCGCCAAATTCACTTGTTCTGAACATGAGCCTTTATTTTTTGTTTGAAAGAGAAATCTTTGTCGATGGTTGTTGCTAATGAGGAAACGGCCGTTTTTAACAAAAAACAGTCAACAAAAAACGGAAAACGGAAAACGGGGGGTAATCGTCAGTCGTCAATCGGAAATTGGTGAGGGGAAACGGCCGTTTGAATAATGACTGGTGAATGGTGAATTGTGAATTGTGAAGGAAACGGCCGTATGTCCGAGGTTTCTTGTGTCCGTGTTGATGTAGGTGTGGGAGAAACGGCCGTTTGCATTACAATTCAGAGAAGAAGAGCGGTCTGGAGATTGCGACAAATGACCGCCAGGTCAGGTAAGATGAAGTTTAAAGAAACCTGGAGGTCAAAAAATGAAAAAGCA
>JBNKZT010000409.1:0-5413 GCA_050301775.1 Promineifilaceae bacterium (SeqCode) | reverse complement strand
GAGTGCATGGTGCGCATGCGCATATCACCGACGGCCACCCATCGCAGACCGTCGATGGTGCCGCGCTCGGTCAAGACGGTGTACAGATCAGTCAGGATCTGGGTAGGATGTTCGCCCCAGCCGTCGCCGCCGTTGATGACGGGGACGCTGGCCCATTTGGCGGCTTCGTGCGGTGCGCCTTGTTGGAAGTGACGCATGACGATGACATCGCCGTAGAACTCCAACATTTTGACGGTGTCTTTGATGGATTCCTGGTAGAAATCGCCGGCGCGGGTCATTTTGGCGTCGGAGAAGCCGGTGACACTGCCGCCGAGGCGGAGCATGGCGGCTTCATGGGCCAAACGGGTACGGGTGGAGGGTTGGTAGAATGCGGTCACCATTGTCTTGTCTTTCAACAAGTCTGTGTTTTGACGATTACGGGCGATGGGTTCCAGTTCTTCGGCAATCTCGAAGACGCGGAAAAACTCGTTACGTTCAAAATCTTTGAGGGATAAAATATCCCGTCCTGCAAAACTTCTCATGATATTGGATCTCCTTGTGGAAAAAATATATAAGTGGCAAGTTTGCAAGTGGCAAGTGGGCAAGTCATTGGACTTGCAAACTTGTACACTTGTCGCTTGCTACATAACCTGCCTCCGAATGAGACGTAACCGGATGAGGTCGTCGCGGAAGCAGGAGGTTGACTTGATGATGGGTTTGTTGTCGGCGTCGTAGCCGATTTCGGAAAATGATATAAGGGCGGTGTTGGGTTTGATATGTAGGGTAGTGGCTAATTCTGGTTCAGCGATGATGGGGACGATTTCGGAGAGGTAGTAGGCGAGGTGGTTACGGCCGTTTCCCTCCAAAAATTGATAAACCGGTGTACGAAAATCCTGGGCGGTATACGGTTTTTCAAACAGATCGGTTGAAATGCGGTTATCGGCAAAAATAACAGGTTGATCATCGGCCAGGAACAGTTTTTTTACAACCAAAATTTCATCATCGACCCCGATTTCCAGTGCGGCAGCTACTTCACTGCCGGCGGGTTCGGTTTGCAAGCTGAGGATTTGGGTAGATGGGATGTAGCCGTGTGCCCGGATCACATCTTCGTAAGACCAAATTTCTTCAAGGCGGGATTTAATTTGTAACCCCGGTTTGTTGACGAACGTGCCCGCGCCTTGTTTGCGGAAAATAGCACCTTCGTTTTCTAATCGGCTCAGTGCATCGCGGATGGTGGTGCGGCTGACTTGTAGTTCATCGGCCAGGATGGTTTCGGAGGGGATACGGCCGTCTTCAAACTCATCGTTAAGGATGCGATCTTTGATGAAGGATTTGGTTTGATCGGTTAAAGATGGGTTGCGCTTAATCATTTCTGTTAAAATAGGTCATATCGTATGGTTGTATGACAAATATTAATGGTTTATGGGCTGTTGTCAAGTGATAAATGTCATATTTTGGGGATCAGCCGTCCATTTGTGGTTGACAGCCTGTATCACCTGGGTGGGGAACGGTATGATCTGGATGGTTACTCGCTGATGAGCATCCACGCCCACATCGTCTTTACGCCATTGGTGAAGGCGGACGGCATTACGGTCGGTCCTCCATCATGGATTCGCTCAAGTGGTATAGGCCCAGGCAGTCGAATCAGGCGTTAGGGAGGCGGGTGGCAGCATGAAAGTTATAACGTCGTTCGTGACGCGGCGGGATTGAGCCGTATCCGGCGTTATGTGTTGAACAATCCCGTGAAGGCGGGCCTGGTGGAAAAATGGGAAGATTGGCCGTGGTCATTTTGTAGGTCAAGTTTGCAAACTTGACCTACGGTTTGTTTTGTTGTTCCTCGGCCCAGGTGCGGAGGGATTTGGCGCTGTCGGCCAGGGCCTGGGGCAGGTAGGCATTGCCATAAAGGTCGCGGGCCAGGATATGGAATGTTTTGCGAACGGTGACACGGCCGTAACTAAGTCCTTGCTCCACCAGACGGCGCAGTTCGGCCGGAGGGATTTGGGCCTGGAATTCCCGCAGCAGGTCGGCGATGCCACTGTGAATGGCGTCAACGTAGTATTCATCATCACCGCTGCCCCAAAACATGTCGGCCACGGTTTGTGGATCATCGCCGAGGCGGGCCAGGGCAGGGATGGCAATACGTTTTAGTGGGGCGGGGGTTAACCATAAATCGCGCGGGCCGTGGAGCAGTTGGAAGATGAGTCCGGCCTCACCATCGTCGGCGCTGGGCGGCATCATTTTCGGAAAGGGCAGATCGGGGAGATTATCCATGCCGGCCAATAACTGTTCTAATTTCTCCCGATTGCCGGACAGGAAAGCATTCATGATCTGCCAGGTTTGCGGCGGTGCGCCAACCTCTTTGGCGTTCTGCAGCCAGGCCCAGCAGAGCTGCCGTTTAGACTCGGCCGGCACGTCGGGATGGGTCAGCCAGGCGTTGGCCAGGGTCTTGACCAGATGAGGGTCATATTCGCATTCCAGGCTCCACCGCCAGACCCAGAAGCATTTTTCGTCGGCGGTGATGTCGGGGTTACGGGCAAGCCAGTCAAGGAGAGCAAGGGCGGCTTCGCGGCGGGTGCCGAACTGCCATACGGAGCGGCGAAAACTGCCGACGCCGCCAAATTCGAGGGTAATCATGCCCAACTGGAAGAGGGGCAGCGCCAGTTCGCCGGTTTGGGCCAGAAAACCGAGCAGGGTGACGAGGCCGTAGGGCAGGCCATCGTCGTAGACAGGATTCATCATGACCAGGGCGTATTGGCAGATTTTTTGTTTAGTGTCTTGACTGATCGGTTTGTGGTCAATGACGGCCAGAGCGCCGTAGCCGAAGATGAAAGGGATGCCCATGTTACCGGGAATGAGGTCGGCCGGTTGTTTGCCATGTTCATAACGGCCGTATACATCATAAAAGTACTGGCCCAGCCCCTTGCTGAGAGCAAGGCGGACGTGCGGATGTTCTTTGGGGGGAATTTCCAAACCGTAGAGGAATTGGTCGAGGTCAAAGTAGGGCGCAGGCTCTGGCGTCCAGTCGTCTTCATCCCACTCTTCGTCCCAATCTTCATCAATCAGGTCGTAAAAAAGAGGATTATTGGCAATTTCATCGAATTCAATGCCGTAGACTTCGGTGCGGGCACGGGCGACAGCCAGGGCATCGACCACCTCGCCGCGCGGTTCGTAGGGCAGCACGGCCTCTGGCTCAATGTACATGCAGGTCCAGTCGGTCCAGTCTTCCAGCAGGGCGGCAACGGCCGTTTCCGGTATTTCGCGCAAGGTTTGACTGTCCCAGGCAATCAGCAGGTCATCATCTTCTTCGTCAATTTCCATCACACGGCCGCGCCAGCCGGATATGTCCAGGTTTAGTTCTTCAAATTGTTCGCCGGGGCGCACAATAATGCTGTCCCCGGGCTGAAATTGGTGTTTATCCACAAGATTTTCCTTTTGTTGAATGATAAAAGTATGCTACCAATGCTGAGAAGGGGAACGGTGGCGACGTTACGGACCAACAAACATCGAAATGTCATATATGAGTCAAATGAGTGGTTTAATTTTTGAAATTAGGTCGGGTATTGATGTTTGTGTGACATGCCATACCTCGTTTATATCGACATGGTCGTAAGCATGAATCAAAATATCGCGCATACCAGCGATTTGTCGCCAACGGATTTCAGGATATTGTCCTCTAAATTCTTCCGAGAGGCGTTTGGTGGCTTCCCCGATAATTTCAAGCTGACGGATAACGGCCGATTGCGTTTTCAAATCGTTGTCAAACGCAGTCTGTTCCATATCGTTGATAAAAATCAAGATGAGTTGAGATGCCTTGAGGATGTCAACTAGATAACTTTTATCACGAGGCAGCATAAATTATCCTGGCTGAGTTGAGAATTTCGTGGCGGCGAATGTGGTTTTGGCTGCGTTCAATACCCCGACGGCTCACCAGGTCAACATCCCGCCCAAAAATAGCTTCTAATTCATCTTGCATATCAACGTGATCGAGCAATGTCCACTTTGCTACAGGATCAAAAGTAACCAATATGTCTACATCACTATCGGACCGAAAATCATCACGATCGGCTGAACCAAACAGAGCCAGTTGGGTGATTAGCCATTTACGACAGAATTCGTTAATTTTTTCTTGCGGCAGATTGAGGTGAGCCATCACAAAATCATTCTCGTAACGTTTTTTTACAAGTGAATCCTGATTGTAGGATACACAACTCTGATCAATCTGTAAACAGGTCGATAACCTCAAACTTTGTTACGTCCACAATGCCCAGGTCAGAGATGCGCAGTTCGGGGATGACGACGAGGGCCAGGAGGCTGAGCTGCATATAGGCGTTGTTGAGCGTGCAGCCGCATTCGGCCATGGCTTGCACCATCCGGGCTGCTTTGGCGGCGACGATTTCGGCCCGTTCGTCGGACATGAGACCGGCGATGGGCAGTTCCACCAGGGCGAGTTCCTGCCCTTCCTTGAAGACAACGACGCCGCCGCCGACTTCACCCAGCCGGTTGGCGGCCAGGGCCATGTTGCTTTTGCTGGTGCCGACGACGATCATGTGGTGGCTGTCGTGGGCGACTGAGGTGGCGACGGCGCAGGGCACGTTGAAGCCGAACCCATGTACAAAGCCGTTGGTAACACCGCCGGTGGCCTGGTGCCGTTCGACCAGGGCGATTTGGGCGATGTCTTGCCGATAATCTACTTTTACCAGGCCGTTTTCGACTGGCAATGCACGTTCCAGGGCGTGGGTGGGCGCTTGATTTTCAATCACGCCAATAACGCGCACTTTAACGGCGTTGGCGGCTTTTGGGGGGACAATATCAAAGTCACGGCCGTTCAGTTTTTTGCCCAACTTGACGGTGTTTTTGGCGAAGTCGGGATAGTCGTAGGGGGGGATGTTGATGGCGATTTTGCCGTTTTCGGCGATGACTTGTCCGCCAGCTATGACCATCTCGATGGGCAGCGTTACCAAATCGCTGCTGATGATGATGTCGGCGTAACGGCCGGGGGTGATGGAACCGATGTCTTTCTCGACGCCAAAGTGTACGGCCGTGTTCAAGGTCGCCATCTGAATCGCTGTTATCGGTTTGAGACCCTGGGCAATGGCGTGGCGGACGACGCGGTTCATGTGGCCGTCATGGACCAGCGTGCCGGAATGGCTGTCGTCGGTGCAGAGGATGAAATTGCGGCTGTCCAGTCCTTGCTCGGTGATCGCTTTGACCTGGGTAGCCACATCGTACCAGGCGGAGCCGAGGCGCAGCATGGCTTTCATGCCCTGGCGGACGCGGGCGATGGCATCGGCGGCGCGGGTGCCTTCGTGGTCGTCGGCCGGGCCGCCGGCGACGTAGCCGTGAAATGTGCGGCCTAAATCGGGCGAAGCGTAGTGGCCGCCAACGACTTTACCAGCGGCCATCGTCGCCGCAACTTCAGCGTGCATCTTGTCAT
>JBNKZT010000408.1:0-5456 GCA_050301775.1 Promineifilaceae bacterium (SeqCode) | reverse complement strand
TAAACTGGTGTACCCACCGCAGCTGCGATAGCGGCTAAAGGTGCGTTTTCGCAATAAAGCTGTTTGTTTTGATATTCAAATGGGTTCATAGTTTGGGGAAATTAGTCGGTTGAATCTTTCACTAGGATTGGTTCATTATCGAGCGTTTGAGTCGGGAGTGTGGCCACGGCCGTTTCCATCATCGCCACTGTCCGAGCCACATTTTCAATTGCCACCCGCTGCTTGCGGTATAAATCCGATTCGCTCATGGCCAGGCGGCGGGCCACATCGCGCACCCGTTTGCCCTGGACGAACTTCATTTCCAAAATATTGTATAAAATCCATTCGGCGCGGGTGAGATTACGTTCCCCTTCCGGTTTTTGCAGTTCAATGGCATTGCCCAGAATAGAACGCAGCGCGTTTGTTGGTGTGTCATGTTTTATTAATGCTTCTTGTACAACTTGCAGCCGCATCAATGGGCTTTCAGTCAATTTGGGGCCACCCCAGTAATGGGTCAGTGCGTCGCGAACCATGGCGATAAATTCCGGATCGTCCACCAAGGCGTCTTCTGTCGGAGCGGTTAAAATAGGCAGACCGCCAAAGGTGGCCGCGCCGCGCCGCTCTTGTAAAGCCGTGATTTGTGGCAGAAGCCCTTCAACGGCGGCAAAGACCTGCTGCTGCAAAATGCGATCTTCCAGGGCGGCCGCTGCTTGCTCGATGAGCCGTTCCAACATCTCGCTTTCAATTTCATCTAAATCGGGCATGGCTGCCCTGGCCCGGATGCCCAAAATGCCCAGAACGGTGTCTCTTTGTCGATTGCGCAGCCGCCGAATCCAGTAATTTTGCCACAAGATAAAGCGATCGGCCGTTTCCAGGTCTGGTTCAGTCTCATCGCCGTTGCCGTTTTGCGGTCGAGCCAGCTCATGCCAATCCGCTTTTTCCAGGATGGTTTCCGGTTCTTCAGCCAATGGCCCGATGGCCGCTTCCATCTTGGCCCCGTCAGGCGTCAGGGCGACGACAAAGGCAGTGGGTGTTCGCATTGCTTCGCAGGTGGCTGCCAGGACGCTTTCCAAAAACTGCTGCAAATCGCGCGTTGTCAGGAGGCGCTCGCTTAATTGCTGGATGCGGCGTACTTCGGGATCATCGTTAAGTTGGAAGAATCGTTCTAACGGCCGTTTATAGGCATGAATCAGCCATTCCACCACCATCACCGTCACAACGAGTGTAAACCCCAGAGCTGTTTCCGTAGGCAAACCGAAAATTGGACTCCCGCGCCGTACCAAAACATAAACCAGCAGCACAATCGTGCCGGTCAACGGCACCCGGGCCATAAACTTGTACAAGCGCACCCGTACCACCCGATCCGGAGAGACCGTGCCAAAATAACTCAGATGGGATGTCATAATCCCAAACAAAATACCCACAACCAGATTGCCCAGCAGGACAACCGGCCAAAAAATGGGTGGTACTACATCCTCCGGACTGCCTCGGATAACCAGGTACGGGAAAACGGCTACTGGTGCAGCCAGAAAAGTCACCAATGTTGTTGTAACCCGGTAACGTGTTGTCCGTGTGATTGTGCGTTTGCGGGCTTGCCAGGCATTGTGGAAACTGGCTCCCATCCCCAGCCAAAAATAGACCGCAAACAGGGGGAATAATGGCCCGGCTTCTAAATGAGGCGTGAGCGCCATAGGCACCAGATCGGCCACAATCCAATTTGTCCACAATACCAGCCCCAGGAAAATCAAACCGATGCTGTAAACAACCGAGACGAGAACCTTTCGTTTGTGGGAAGGCGCTCCCGTGATGGTCAGCAGGGCATCGGATAATTGATATTGCGCTGCCGGAACAAGTGAAATACCAATCCATTCCAGGCGCAGCCAGGTTTCAGCCGATTGGGAGATGATGGTCCGGCTGACGAGGAGTTCTGTTAAATAAACGATGACAACGAACGAAATGAGGGCGCAAAAGGCGCGGATAACGGGGATACGCAAGCTGCGTCCCAAATGGTACAGGACGACGGCCGATCCAAAAATAACAATGACCGCTTGTAAAACGTCATTGGCCAGCGCTAAAAACGAAATCAAATTACTCATGCTGGTGATGGGGCTGGCGGCAGATCAAGGGCCGGCGGATTCCACTCAGTTTCCCCACTTGTTTCGCCGCTTTCCCGTTTGTTTTTGGTTGTTGGTGGAGGGGCAGGCGGAATATCATGACCTTCAATCAGGGCGAGAAAATCGGCTGCTTCCAACGTTTCTACTTCGAGTAATTTTTGGGCAATCAAGTTTAACGTTTCTCGATGTTCTGTTAACGTTTTTTGAGCGATTTCATATTGCCTGTCGATGATTTGCCGTACTTCATCATCGATTTTTTCGGCGATAGCATCGGAATAATCCCGCTGCTCACTAATTTCACGGCCCAGAAAGACCATTTCTTGTTTTTGCCCGTAAACACGTGGGCCTAAATCATCGCTCATGCCATATTGCGTTACCATTTGCCGGGCAATTTGGGTGATTCGCTGCAAATCATTACTGGCGCCGGCCGTGACTTCGCCGAACACAATTTCTTCGGCAACGCGTCCGCCCAGTGCTGTGGCGATGAGGGCTTTTAGCTGTGATTTGGTGGGCAGTAGTTTGTCATCTTCCATGTACCAGGTCAGGCCCAGCCCCATGCCGCGCGGCACAATCGTGATTTTGCGCAGCGGTTGGGCATCGGGCAAAAAGTGGCTGACGAGAGCATGACCAGCTTCGTGATAGGCAATAATTTCCCGTTCTTCAGGGGTGATGACGCGGCTTTTCCGTTCCGGGCCTAACTGTACTCGTTCGATGGCTTCTTGAAACTCAGCCATCCCGATGCTTTTCCTTGCGCGGCGGGCCGCCAATAAAGCGGCTTCGTTGACTGTATTTTCGATGTCGGCGCCAACAAAGCCAGGCGTTGATTTGGCCAGCTTAGTAATGTCAATTTTGGTGGAAACCGGTTTGCCCCGAATGTGAACTTTGAAGATTTCTTCACGGCCGCGAATGTCGGGTCGGTCGATGACCACACGCCGGTCAAAACGGCCGGGCCGCATGAGTGCCGGGTCCAAAATGTCAGGGCGGTTGGTAGCGGCCAGGATAATGACGTGGGTGTCGGTGCCGAAGCCGTCCATTTCGACCAAAATCTGGTTGAGAGTTTGCTCCCGTTCATCATGAGAGCCGCCCAGTCCGGCCCCGCGCTGGCGGCCGACGGCGTCAATTTCGTCGATGAAAATGATACATGGGCTGTGTCGTTTGGCCTGGTCAAACAGGTCGCGGACGCGGCTGGCGCCGACGCCGACGAACATTTCGACGAATTCGGAACCGGCGATTGAGAAGAACGGAACGCCAGCTTCGCCGGAAATGGCTTTGGCCAGCAGGGTTTTGCCGGTTCCGGGACTGCCTACCAGGAGGACGCCTTTGGGAATGCGGGCGCCGAAGCTAACGAACTTTTCCGGCTCTTTAAGGAATTCGACTACTTCTTCCAGTTCTTCTTTGGCTTCGTCGGCCCCGGCGACATCATCGAAGGTGACGGTGGGGTGGTCGCCGGTGAACATGCGGGCTTTACTTTTGCCAAAGGACATGGCCTGGTTGTTGTTGCCCTGGGCTTGCCGAAAAATGAAGTAGATGAAGGCCAGGATGAGGACAGCGGGCAGGAAGATGCCGACGAGATTGAGCCAGCTTCCCCATTGGCTGGGCGCTTCATAGATGATGTTGGCACGGCCGTTGCCGTAATCGGCAGCCGTTATGCCATAAATACTCAACACCTCTTCCAAAGAACTGCTGCCGTTGATGTAAGTTTGTACCGGCGAACGATTGGAATCGACATAGTCGATGGTTATCTGCTGTTTGTTGCTGGCAACCGTGATTGTGCTGACCTCATTGGCCTTGATGGCTGCCACTAGTTGATTGATGGATATTTCCTGAGTGGATGGGGTTGTCGTGTTGGCGCTCCATAAAATGGCGACAATGGCTGCACCAATCAAAAAATATATAAACCAGCGAGTGAATTGGGTCCCATTCATTAAATATTCTCCATCAAACACGGAGGAATGAATTATCTATTATTGTTTCAGCTTGTTGATTTGAGTATAACAGAAAGCCAATGTCATGGCGATAGCGCGGAATAGTTGGTGCGAGTTATGTCAACCGGCCCAGGCGCGGTAGACCATGTACCAAAGTGGGATGAGTCCCAGTAAGGCAATGAGGGCGGCAATACCGAGGGAAACGGCCGTCCAGTCATTGCTCATCTCATTGGCGTGGGAAGGAATGCGAATCGTGGGGGGATCGGTGGCAAGAGTCGTTGTGTTTTCCCGTATCGGATCTGACAGGACTGTTTTTTCCAGAGTTGGCTGTGGTCGCTGGTACGTTTTTGTCTTTAGCTCTGAAATGGGTGTTGTGGGTTGGTGAACGGCCGTGTCATTGTTCGTTAGGCCGTTATCAGCCAGACTGCGTTGGCGGTAGGCACTGAGAATGCGGCCAAGCTGTCCGCCGGTGCGGTAGCGCCCGGCCGGTTCTTTCGCCAATACCTTTTGGACAATTTGATCTAACTGGATTGGAACAGTGGGGTTCGTATCGGCGACAGCCGGTGGATCTTCTTGAATATGTTTGAGGGCCAGGGCGGTTGGGGTGTCACCGCTGAATGGTAATTGACCGGTTAGCAGTTCAAATAGAATAATGCCAATCGAATATACATCTGAAGCGGGTGTTGCCGGTTCGCCGGCAGCCTGTTCCGGTGAGAAATATTGCGGTGTGCCCCAGACCTGGTTGGCCTGCCGATTCAGTGTGGCTTCGCTCATGGCACGGGCGATGCCAAAATCGGCAACCTTGACCCGATCATCCCGTGTAACCAGAACATTTTGTGGTTTTACATCACAGTGTACCAAATCGGAGCGGTGGGCATACCCGATACCGGCACAAATCTGGATGGTTAAATCCAATGCCCGGCTGATGGGCATGGGGTGACCGGACTGGTTGTACTGCCGAACGATTTGTTTTAGTGTTTGGCCATCCACAAATTCCATCACGATATAGTAATGATTGCGGTCTTGCCCGATGTCGTGGACCGTGACGATGTTGGGATGGGTTAAATTGGCGGCCGCGTGGGCTTCTTGCTGGAAGCGTTCCAGGAAGCCCTGGTCGCCGGTGAGGCTTTCATGCAGCATTTTGATGGCGACGATGCGGCCCAGGGCGCGATCCTGTGCTTTATACACACGGGCCATTCCACCGCTGCCGACACGTTCAAGGAGTTGATAACGGCCGTTTAAAATCACTTCTTTTTCAGACATAAGAGAATTGTAAAACGTAAATCACAAACTTGCCACACGGATTCAGATATGATAGCATTCTGGTAGATTTATGGCGGATATGGTGTAGGGGTTAACACGCCTGGTTGTGGCCCAGGAGATCGTGGGTTCAAATCCCACTATTCGCCCCAAAGAGGCCAGGTTTTTCAAAAAGCCT
>JBNKZT010000407.1:0-5459 GCA_050301775.1 Promineifilaceae bacterium (SeqCode) | reverse complement strand
GGGTTAAAGAATCTGCCCATTTGGGAAATCTGTTAAAATTGAGCGTCGACCGTAATCAGACACAGACAGCAATATCGAAGGAATCACTATGCCGCATCGCAAGGACCAAATAACTCGTACCCACAGGGAGAAAACGGTTGAATTGATAATGGAACCGGAAAAGCTGCTTGATGGTTACCAACTATCCTATGAACAAAGCCAGGCTAAACTACATCAGAGGCAAGAACACTTGAGGACACTACACGACGTACGAGAAAAAGTTAAAAAGAGTAGAACGCAGTTAACAATCATTTATAGTGACGTTGACCTGGGCATGACGAAAGATGAATATTTGGAAAGTAGGTTGACACTCAATCAAGAATTGGAAAACATTGAAGCGCAGATCGCTGAAGTGGAAGCTGAAATATCCTCTATACCTACACATGTCGACCTGGCCACCTTTAGGGATTTCACCGCCGAAATTCGAGAATATGTCACCGGGAATATCGAACCGCCACCTGCAGACAAACGACGAATGCTTGAGTTGCTGAATATCAAAGTTTGGATAGATGAGAATGGAGAAATCGAACTTACTGGCAGTTTCCCTAAGAATCAGGGTGATGACGGCTTATTGCCCCACTCATCAACACATTGTGACCGCCAGCTGCCGCCACTTCCATCGCTCGTTTGACATGTTCCTGACCCATAATGTCGGCAAAATCGGCCGCATACGTTGGCTCCTGGCTAAAGGCATCTTGTAAATCCACGCTCATGGGCTGGATGGGACGCAGTCCGGTCAAATGGCCGACCAGTTCGCCCAAGCTGCTAACGGGAATGACTTCGACATCGGGCAGCAGGGCCGCTTCTTCGGCATTGGCGGCGGGTACAAAAACGCGGGCGTACCCTTGCGTGCGGGCCAGGGCGGTCATGGGCAGGATGCCTTTGGTATGGCGGGTTGTGCCATCGAGGGAAAGTTCGCCAATGAAAAGGCCGCCTTCTAATTTATCGGGCCAAATTTGTTGGGAAGCTGCCAAAACACCAACAGCGATGGGCAAATCGTAAGCGGGGCCTTCTTTACGCAGGTCGGCCGGGGCCAGGTTGACGGTGAGGCGTTTTCCGCCGGGGAATTGCAGGCCGCTGTTTTTAATGGCGGAGTGAACGCGATCCCGGCTTTCGCGCACGGCAGCGTCGGGCAACCCCACCAGATTAAACGCGGGCGCGCCGCGAATGATGTCTACTTCAACATCGACAATGTCAGCTTGTAGTCCAACGATGGCGCAGCTGATGACTTTGGCAAGCATATGATTTTCCTAATGGCATTATTTTAAGGTTTTGTTACGGCACAATCCGGCAGAGAAACGGCCGTTTGCTCAGGGAAAATGGGAGAATCATTGTTCTCTGAATTCAAAAAACTTTCCCGTTTTCACCTAATTCTGTTACCGGCAATTGTAAATAAAAGACAGCCCCGCCGCTACTTTGGTTCTCCGCCCAAACCTGTCCTCCATGGACCTGGGCAATTGACTTCACCAACGCCAACCCCAACCCGCTGCCAACGATATGTTCATTACTTTTACCGCGGTAGAACTTGTCAAAGATAAAAGGGATGTCAGCATCAGGGATGCCCGGCCCCTCGTCTTGGACAGCGATGAGGATGTTGTTGGAAACGGCCGTTATCTCCATACTCACCTTCCCTTGCAGCGGCGAATATTTCAACGCATTATCAACCAGATTACTCAACGCCCGACGCAGCTGCTCCGCATCTCCAAGCACCCAAATCGTTGCCTCAGCTAATGGAAGTGACAACGATATGTCTTTAGCCATCGCTTGCCCTTGAAACTCGGTAATCACATCCTTGGCAATTGCCGTTAAATCACAGGGGAACCGCTGCTGCTCCAACTCGGAATTATAACGAGCCAATTCCAGCAGCCCATCCACCAAAGTCGTCATATGCGCCAAAGCATTCTGGCTGCGTTGGACAAATATTTGCTGCTGCTCATTCAGCGGCCCGACATCTTCCAACCCATTGATAAAGCCGGCAATCGTATTCAATGGCGCCCGCATATCATGTGAGATAGTCGTCACAAAATTGTCTTTGGCCTTGTTCAGTGCCTTCAAGCGAGAAATATCCTGTAAAACCAAAATATGCCCCAATTCAGGGATTGCAGCTATCTCCGGCACCCATACCGAATCATCCGGCAGTTCAATTTCCAGTTGATCAAACTCAGATGCGTCGGCCTGCGCTTCAATCAATGCCAGCAGTTCAGGAAACGGGAGTACCTCACTGATCGGTTTCCCAATAGCGTCCTTTGTCAACCCCAGCCGGGTTCGAGCATCCTTATTTAAAAGTGATACATGACTGGCGGTATCCATAATCAAAATAGGATGATTGGTGTGTTCCAACGTAACTTCCAGATGTTGTTTTCGTGCCGCCGCATCCTTGAACAACAAAGCATTGGTCACAGCAATTGCGATCGCCGAAGCAATTGTCAAAGCTCGTTCAACATCCCGATCATCAAATGTGTCATCAATTTTGTTGAGCAGCTGCATCGCACCAATAATTTTGCCGCCAAATAAAAGCGGCACACACAATAAAGATCGTGTCTTGAACCCAGTTAATTCATCTACTTCGCTGTAAAAAACGGGGTGGGAATGGGCATCGTTGGTATAAATCCATTTACCCGTTTGGGCCACATGCCCAACAAACCCCCGGCCAATAGGAACGACAACTTTGGCCAACACCTCCATCGGTGTTCCGACATTGGTCAAAACGCGCAGCGTCTGTTCTGTTTCATCCAGCAGCCAAACTGATGATGCCTCAATATCCCAACTATCGTGGACTTGCTTAATTGTCATACGGATGACTTCATCCAGGTCAAGCGAGGAGGTAATGGTTTGAGTAATATCAATTAAGGTATTGAGTTCTTCCAACCGGGCAGCCAGGGCTTGATCAGCGGCCTGATAGACACGGGCATTTTCCAGGGCAATGGCGGCATAGTCAGCTAAAACAGAAAGTAAGAATTCATTACGGCGGCTGAAAGCACGGAAAGCGGCGATGTTGCCCACCCCCAACACACCTATCGTCACGCCACGCAGTTTGAGCGGAACGTATAAGATAGCTCGCGAAAAGTGGCCGGTTTTTACTTCAATACCATTACCGGAAAAAAGAGATTGGCGTAACGGCCGTCCCGTTTCTATTACCACCCCAGCCAACGAATCAGCCGGTAAAATATCCGGCGCTTTTTCCTCCTGGTCCGGTTTTTCGTAACTCTTTAACCACTCCCCCGATTTATCTAGCAGCCAAATCGTGCTGTTCTCGGCATCGGTCAGATACATGGCGGCTTCCAGAACCCGCTCCAACACCTTATCCACACTTAACAAAGACGTAATTGCCTTGCCAATGTGGGATAACGCATTCATTTCATGCGTTTGACGACTCATTTCAACTTTAATTCGCCGCAGCTGCTCCGCCAATTCCTCCTTATCATGCAGCAGCCGCGTTTCCATCAGTGCCCGATCAATTGTCTCCACCACTTCATCAATTGTGAATGGTTTGATGAGATAATCCTTGGCTCCCAGTCGAAACGCCTCAATCGCACTCAATTCTGACCCATATCCGGTCATCAACACAACCGGCGTATTGATGCCTTCCTGCGCCATTTGCTGCAAAATATCAATACCGGTCATACCAGGCAAGTTATAGTCAAGGACAACAAGATTGGCCTTTTCCTCCCGAATCAGTTCAAGGCCAGACAAACCATCATGCGCCCATAATGTTTTATAGCCATAACTGGGCAGCACTGCCTCAGCCAAATGTTTTACTATTTCTTTGCTGTCATCAATGACAAGTATACATTCATCGCTCATAGTTAGTTTGATGGTGGCGTAAAGTCGCCTGAATTTACTTTGGCAGGAAAGCGAACAAAGTATCTGATATTCATTTGCTGAATTTTATGACTATACTCAATATAGGATATTTCATTTTGCTGCTGCACATTGGGCCTGGGCAACGGCCGTTTCACCAACCCAAGACGACTCATTATAGCATAGGCCAACAACTCTTGACACCTAAAAGCGGCGTCATATAATCGCCACAATCTTCCACTATTTTCAAAGGAAAGTCCCATGAACCGAACGATTCACGCTCCAACCGGAACAACACTCAACTGCAAAGGTTGGCTGCAAGAAGCCGCCTACCGCATGTTACAAAACAACCTCGATCCCGAAGTCGCCGGCGACCCGCAAAACCTCATCGTTTACGGCGGCCGCGGCAAGGCCGCCCGCAGCTGGGAAGCTTTCGACGCTATCCTGGCCAGCCTGCGCGAGCTAGAAAACGACGAAACCCTGCTCATCCAAAGCGGCAAACCGGTCGCCGTCTTCCGCACCCACACCGACGCCCCGCGCGTCCTCATCGCCAACTCCAACATCGTCCCCCACTGGGCTACCCAGACCAACTTCGACAAATGGGAAGCCGAAGGACTGATTATGTACGGCCAGATGACGGCCGGCAGTTGGATTTACATCGGCACGCAGGGCATTCTGCAAGGCACGTTTGAAACCTTCGCCGCCGCCGCCAAACAGGCCGGCTGGCCCTCGCTCAAAGGTAAGTGGGTGCTGACCGCCGGACTAGGCGAGATGGGCGGGGCGCAGCCGCTGGCCATCACGATGAACGAGGGCGTCGGCCTGGTCGTGGAAGTGGACGAATGGCGGGCGCAGCGGCGGGTTGAGCACCGCTACATCGATGAGGTGGCCGAAGGGCTGGACGATGCCTTGCGCCGTATTGACTATTACATCGAGAGGCAGCAGCCACGTTCCATCGGCCTCATCGATAACGCGGCCACTGTTTTTCCCGAACTGCTCAAACGGGGCCGCATCCCCGACATGGTCACCGACCAGACCTCGGCCCACGATTTTTTGGCCTATTTCCCGCACAATATGAGCTTCGAGGCTGGCAAACTGCTGCGCGAACAAAACCCGGATGAATTCGCCAAACTGTCGGCTCAGTCAATGGCCCAGCAGTGCCAGGCGATGGTCGACATGCAAAAGCAGGGCGCTATCGTTTTTGATTACGGCAACAATTTACGCCAGCGGGCTTTTGACGAAGGCGTAGAAGAGGCGTTTAGCTATCCGGGATTTGTACCGGCTTATATACGGCCGTTATTCTGCGAAGGTAAAGGTCCATTCCGTTGGGTAGCCCTCAGCGGCGACCCGGAAGACATCTACACCACCGACCGGGCCATCCTGGAACTGTTCCCGGAAGATGAATCGCTGCACCGCTGGATCAAAATGGCCCAGGAACAGGTCCATTTCCAGGGCTTACCGGCCCGCATCTGCTGGCTGGGCTACGGCGAACGAGCACGTGCCGGGCTGAAATTCAACGAACTGGTGGCCAGCGGCGCGGTCCTGGGAGCCCTGGCCAGTCTTTCCCGAGTTTCGGATTTCCTGAGGGTGTAAGATGACGACGGGCCGCCTCACCTATCCCC
>JBNKZT010000406.1:0-5477 GCA_050301775.1 Promineifilaceae bacterium (SeqCode) | reverse complement strand
GTTGGCGTCACCGTTCGTGGTGGTCCCAGCACCAGTAACGCACCGTTGACGATAGCCAATGAAGGGACTGTTTTGCTGGTATTGGATGGCCCCGTGGAAGCCAATGAATTTCTTTGGTGGCAGATTCGTTTGCCGGATGGAACGGAGGGCTGGGTAGCCGGTGATTTTATTGAGCCGGTCGCTGCACCAGAATAATGTCGTGTGTAACTATTTGGGCGTGTTTCAAATGAGTTGTGCGTTGGCCAAACCCGCCTGATGATAGATCAACAGGCTATAAAACATTGCCGGATCAAACCGGCTGATGACGCAGCCTGCCGTGTTAGCCCAGTTCACTGGGCATCGTTTTCTAGCCCGGTCGTTTACGGCCGGACGACTGCAATGAAACACACACTACCTATTTGGCGCGGCTGCGGTGGACGGTGTAGACCCCGGCAATGACGGCCAGACCGCCTACAATTTGCCAAAGGGAAAGCGTTTCACCCAGGAGAGGAATTGCAAAAATAGCAGTCAAAACAGGCTGTGCCAGCATTGTCGGCGAGACAATGCTGGCGGGTAGGTAGCCCAGCGCAAAGTTGATGGCCAATTGCCCACCGGCCTGTACCAAAATCGCCAATCCTAGAAAATTCCAGTAGGTTACGGCCGGGTAGCCGGTGAGTTTTTGGTCCAGCAGCAGCGCAGCCAGAAACAGGAAAAAGGTGGAGCTGAGCGCCGACAGCCAGAATGAAGAGAGGGCGTCCAGCTTTTGGCGGCTGCGTTGGGTGATGAGATAGTAACCGGCATAAAAAATACCGGCTAGTAAGCCGTAGAAGGTGCCCAGGCCCACATTGCTGAGGGCATCGAGTCCCAGAATGATCGCTGCACCAGCAATGGCTAAAAGCAGTCCCAGCCAGAAGGTGCGATTGAGCTTTTCGCGAAAGATGAGGAGCGCTCCCAGCCCAACCCACAGGGGAGCGGTGTTGCCCATTAAGGTGGGATTGGTCGCCCCGCTGATGAGGATGCCGGTGTTCCAGAAGATGAGGTCGCCAGCAAAGAATAGACCGGCCAGAAGAGCAACGGCCGTTTCCTTCCCTGGTATTTTCGCTCGCTGCCGTTGTTGGTTAAAAAAGAGGGGAGCTAATAGGACAACAGCAATCCCCATCCGATAAAAACCAGTCACCGCGCCAGGCGCATTGGCCCAACTGACAAAGATACCGGAAAAACCCATGCCGATGACACCCAGGCCCAGGGCCAGGTAGGCGCGCAGTTGTGGGGTTGGGATATTTTTCATGGTTGGGCGAGAATAGGTGAGACTAGTGAAAATGGGGGACGGCCGTGTCCCCTCAATCCCGCCAAAATTCCTGCCTCTTTACCAACATAATTCCCAGAAGAATTAAGTCAATTATCAAAGTCAGCAGATCAAGAAGGCCAAACTGATCGGTAAATGTCAATATGATGTTGCCGAGCAAAACAACCAGCGCTATCAAATAGAAAAGCCGCTTTCGTTTGCCGACAAGCCAGGCCGACAACAGCATCGCGCCGACATTGGCAAACATCAAAATAGCAATGACCAGGAGGATGATGGTTTGATTCGACGGATTAACGGTCAATCGCGCCAGACTGATGATACCAAGCAACAGCCATATGATTGCATTCAAACTAAAGATAGCTTGTGCTGTCTTGACTGGGTTAAATGAACGGTTTTTCAAATCTCTCCCTTGGCATCTTTTGGTGAATGGCGGGATTCTTGCTGAATGCGATTGCCATTGTTACGATTTGCCTATGCTTTTTCTAACGCGCGCGCCACGACCTGGGCCAGTTTCTCCAAACGTGGCGGTTTGTCCAGCCAATCAAACACGCCGAGCGCCATAATCGTTTTCTTTTCATTTCCCATGGGATGTCCGGTCATGATGATAACTTTGGTTGTGATACCCTTTTGATGCATGGTCTGCACCAACATCTTTCCCCCAATTTTGGGCATGATAAGATCGGTCAAGACTAAGGCAATCTCATTTCCTCGTTTGACTAAAATATCGAGGGCCTCCAGGCCATTTGATGCAATCTGGGGAGAATAATTTAGTTCCTCCAGGCTGATACGCATCACTTGTTGTATTTCAAAATTGTCCTCAACGATCAATATTGTTTCTCCGTGACCAAGAGGGAGATCTTCAACTGCTGTCATTTCGTTTGTTAAACTATTTGTCTCTAACAGCGGCAAGTAAACGATGAACGTACTCCCTTCCCCTACCTTAGTAAGGACATCTATTTCGCCATCATGTTGTTCAATGATGCCAGATACCTGCGCCAATCCTAGCCCGGTTCCTTTACCAGGTTCTTTGGTCGTGTAAAAAGGTTCAAAGATGTGGGGTAGAACATCAGCTGGAATGCCGGTTCCGGTATCTTGTATGGTTAAACGCACCCAATCTGGCGGCTGCCCGTTTTGCTTTAACGTGCGCGCCAGATCGAGCATACCGGCACCAAATTTGTCGGGCTTTTTGCGTTCCAGATCGATTTGTATCATTCCCCCATCCGGCATGGCGTCACGGGCATTCACCACCAGATTCATGATGACTTGTTGTAGGCGGGTTGGGTCGCCATTGATCATAAAATTGTTTTCAGTGTAACCCAGGCGAAAGTCGATAGTTTCCGGCAGCGTACGCTCAAATAACTTCCCCATTTCTTTTAGGAGGGGAATTAAGTCCATTGGCAGGCGTTCCATGACCGACCGCCGGCTAAAATCAAGAATCTGTTGAATGAGGTCAACGGCGTGACTGGATTGTTTTTTTATGGTGTTAAATCGTCTTGCCATATCTGGAGACAGGCGCGGATCTTTTAGAGCCAAATCCGCATACAAGCTGATGACTGCCATAATATTACTAAAATCATGGGCTATCCCGGCCGCCAGTTGGCCGACGGAAGCCAGCCGTTCTTGCTGCTGGATGCGTTCTTGAATTTCCTTTGCTATCGTGATGTCGCGGATAACGATCACCCAGCCCTCGGCTGCACCACTACCCTGCAGTGGTTTGGCAATGAGTTCAAAGCTCTGATTCTGCCAGCTTATCTGATGCCAAAGACCCTCTGGTGGGCGGGTTAACAGTGCTTCCAGAGGTTGCTCGCCCAACTGCTGCACCCTGTCGCCAATTTCGATACCACCGGCGAGTATAGACAGATCGTTGTAAGCTGTTGGATTAGCCAATAAAATGTGACCATTGGCATTGATAACAATTACACCTTCAGGCACACTGTCCATCACTAGCTGCAACTGATGGGCCTGCTGCTCTAGCCGCAGCGTCATTTGCTTTTCTAAGCGTTCGGATTGTTTACGCTGGGTGATATCTTGTACCTGAACCAGATAACCCGATATGACCCCGTTTTCATTTAATAGCGTTTTAACAAAAACTTCCCAAAACATCTTGCCTGATTTTGATGTCGGATAAAGATTCTTCTTTTTAACGGCCTCAAAATCGAATTCAGATGTAAATGAAATCTGCTGACCTTTCTTTAGCTTTTCAATCTCAGTAATCGGAATGTTGGGATCATCAAAGAGATTAAACCCTTTTACATGCTGAATATCACTGACCCCAAACAATTCAAGACACTTTGGGTTTGATTCCACCAGTAATCCGTTTGCATCAAAAAGTTCAATCGCAATGGGCGACTGAAAAAAAATGGCTTTGAATCGTTCAGTACTTTCACGTAGGGCCTCTCGATACATTCTTCGTTCGGTGATATCTTGAGCGATCCCGGTCAGGAAAGCCGGATTACCAGCCTGGTCAAGGATCAATTCACCTGCTTCAGCCCACACCACGCGGATGCTGCCGTCAGGCCAGATGACGCGGTATTCTAGTGGTTGAGGTTGGCTGTCGTTGATGATTGCCAGGTTCGATTGTTCAACTTTGGCGCGATCATTGGGGTGGATGGCGCGGCTGATCACATCGCTCAAATCGCCGCTGAAAGTCTCCTGATCAATGCCGAAAATGCGGTACATCTCATCAGACCATTCCAGTTGGTTGGACTGGATGTGCCATTTCCAGGAACCCAAATGGGCCACCTGCTGGGCTTTGTTGAGCGCGGCCTGAGAAAGTTTTAGCATCTCTTCAGCTTGTTTGCGCTCAGAGATGTCCACGGCCATGGATAACATGTACGTTTCACCTGCCAGTACAATCATTTCAGCCGAGAACAGGAGATCGGCAGCCTCGCCGGATTTTCGGCGTAGTTGAAATTCAAACTTTTCAATTGTTCCTCGTTCACTCAGCGCCTGGATCAATTGTCCCCGATCCTCCGGATTGATCCAGAGGTTCAAATCTTGCACGTTTTTTCCGATCGCTTCTTCTTTGTGATAACCCGTTAAATCCAGCCATGCTTGATTGACATCGATCAGTTGATTGTCTTGCAGTCGCGTCAGGGCAATTGCTGTCGGGCTGGCATGGAAGATGGTGGCAAAGCGGGTTTCGGATTCGCGCAAAGCTTCTTCTGCCTGTTTGCGCTCGGTGATGTCGCGAATGTTGCATTGGATGATTTCGGTTCCATCCACCTGATAGGCATTACTGACAAATTCCACGTTGATTGCTTTTCCTAATTGAGTTTGCAATGGCAGGTTTTCGTAGCGCACGTATTTTTTCTTCTGTAACTCCCGATATTTCGCTTTGTTGTAGACGATGTCTTTGAACGGGCTAATCTGCCAGAGCTGATTTCCCAACAGCCCGTCAATAGGGTATTCAAGCAGGTTTTCGACAAAGGGGTTGGCGTCGATGATCGTTCCTGAGGCCGCATCAAGGATCAAAATAGCGTCCTGAGCGCTCTCGAACAGACGGCGATATCGAACCTCGGAGGCAGTTATCTTTTCCTCTGCCTGTTTGCTCTCGGTGATGTCCAGTGTGAAGCCGTCATAATAGATGATCGCGCCGGAATCATCGAAAACGGCTTTAGCGTAAATGGCCATCCAACGCATTTGGCCATCTTGGCGTTTGTGGCGGATTATGTGCCCGTTTAGCTGTCCTTGTGCGGCAAACAGCCGCTTGACTTCTTCCCGGTCGGCCGGATCTGCGTATAGGGTTGATATGTTTTTGACCTCATTGAGCATTTCTTCCGGGGATGCAAAGCCAACCATGTGGGCAAATGCCGGGTTGACCAGGCGGTAACGGCCGGCTGGGGTCGATTGGAAGATTCCTACCGGCAAGTTCTCAAACAAATTGTGATATTTGCTTCCGGTAGATTCTAATTCCGCAACTTTTTCCCGTAGTTGGGCTAGTTCAGAAATTAACTGCGCCTTGGTTTTGCTTTTGTCGTTCATTGCTTCAACCTTAGCGGATCAATGAAAGGTGGTGGCAACGAGTTTTGCTTTCATGGATCGCACGTCGAACTTTTATCAAGACTGGATTTTTCCTCCATTAGTAAGGTCTATTGCGATTGTAGCATTTTTCTTGCCCATTGTTCAAGCAAGCTTTATGCTGGGGGGAGCGCGGAGTTTTTGTTGACGGTCGGCAAATCGCCGGCAAATC
>JBNKZT010000405.1:0-5492 GCA_050301775.1 Promineifilaceae bacterium (SeqCode) | reverse complement strand
GCAAACGTCACGCGGCGGGAATAGTTTAACACCGCAAGAATCGCATGTTTCGCCCACTAATTTGTATCGTTGTTCCTGTAATCGCCAATGACGTGAAACTTCCATTTTAATCCTTAGTCCTTTAGTTGTTAGTCTTTAGTCTCGTAGTCGTTTAGTCTTTTAGTTACTTTTTTGCTAATCAACCTCTTGGACGAGCCAATCATAATTTCCGGCTCGCCACCATGCACTATTATGCACATGTTACCTTTCAGAACCTGTCAGGCAGCAAAAAGATGCTGTCAAAAACTGTCAAAATGTGAAAAAAGTTGCAAGTTGCAGGTTTGCAATTGGGCTTGACTTGCAAACTTATCACTTGCCTACTTGCCACCTGCCTACTCGCTCACTCGCAGAATGTGGGTCACGGCCGTTCCCCCGGTTGCCCCAATATTTTGCGCCATCCCGATTTTGGCGTTTTCAATTTGGTTGGCGCCGGCTTCACCGCGTAACTGGCGAACCACTTCCACAATCTGGTACATGCCGGTTGCGCCCAGGGGGTTGCCCCGTGCTTTCAAGCCGCCGAATGTACTGATGGGGATACGGCCGTTTCTACCAATCTCCCCATCCTTTGCCAGCTTCCAACCCTGTCCCCGCTCGGCAAACCCGGCCGCTTCCAGCGCCAGCGCTGCCATAATCGTAAACGAGTCATGCAGTTCAAACAGATCGATTTGTTCTGGCGTGACGCCCGCTTTAGCCATCGCCTTTTGCGCACTCAGTTCCGCCGCCTTGAGCCAGGTCACCTCTTTGCGGTCGTGCAGCCCAATCGAATCTGTCGCCAGCGCCGAGCCGGCAATGCGGATGGGTTGGGGAACCATATCCAGCGCCCGCTCGTGGCGGGTGACAATCACCGCCGCCGCGCCGTCACCCATCGGGGCCGCGTCAAACAGTGATACCGGATCGGCCACCAGCGGCGCTGAGGCAAACTTCTCGGCCCGCAGCCGGTTGCGGAACATGGCCAATGGATTATCGGCTCCGTTGGCGTGGGCGTTGACGCTGAACCCGGCAAAATCATCAACTTGCAGGTTGTTTTCAAACATATAGCGTCGCATCAGCAGCGCGGCAGCTCCGGCCAAAGTCAGCCCATGCATCGCCTCATAGTCGGCGTCCAGGCCGGTGGCCAGCGCCGCTTCCACCGGCGCACCGGTGGCGTCGGTCATTTTTTCCACGCCGATGGCCAGCGCCGTTTCCACCAGACCACTCTGCACGGCCAGCACCGCTTGCCGCAGCGCTGCCCCGCCGGAAGCATCGGCTGCTTCCACCGTCACCGCTTCCACGCCGCGCAGGCCGGAAAAATCGGCCACCAGCGCGCCCAAATGATTCTGGTTGCTCAACGCCCCAGCCAGCATATTGCCGACGTAGATGGCGTCAACTTTAGAGATATGGGCATCATCCAGCGCCGCTTCAATGGCATACCAGGCCAGATGGCGGATGGAGGTATCCCACATT
Organism: Promineifilaceae bacterium (SeqCode); assembly: GCA_050301775.1. GTDB lineage: Bacteria > Chloroflexota > Anaerolineae > Promineifilales > Promineifilaceae > JACKCC01. The sequence continues at coordinate 4,010 of JBNKZT010000405.1, read as the reverse complement.
TCTTTAACTTCAGTTTGTCCAATTCCAATGATTGTTGCGTTGGTCATGTTGAATTCCAACGTGAAACGTGATGCGTGAAACGTGAAAAGATAATCCTTCATGCTTCACGTTTCACGCATCACGACATTTTCAATTTATCCCGATAGCGGCTATAAGTTGCATAGTCAATTTCGGTGCGGCGGGCGATGTAACCTTCGGTGGAGGTGGCCCGGTCGCGGACTTCCAGCAGGCGGTCGGTGGTGTGAATGTCGAAGGCATCGGAACCGGCCCCGGAGCCGTAGCTGACCATCAAGATGCGGTCGCCGGGTTGGGCGATGTCCAGGATGGCGGTCAGGCCGATCATCGTTGAACCGGAATAAGTGTTGCCAATGCGCGGGCTGAGCAGGCCGGGGGTAATCTGTTCCGGCTTGAAGCCCAACATTTTGGCGACCCGTTCCGGGAATTTGGCATTGGGTTGGTGGAAAACGGCCCAAGTGTAATCGTTGGCCGTGCTTTCTACTGCTTCCATCAACGCTTCGGCCGCGCCCATGACGTGTTTGAAATAGGCCGGTTCGCCGGTAAAACGGTCGCCGTGCGAGGGATAGTTGGCATGAGCGCGCCGCCAGAAGTCGGGGGTGTCGGTGACGAAGGAGTAGGAGCCGTTGAAGGTGGCTACGGATTCTTCGGCTAACCCGATGAGAATGGCGGCGCCACCGGCAGCGGCCGTATACTCTAACGCATCACCGGGACGGCCTTGGGCCGTATCCATGCCAATGCTGAGGGCATATTTAGCCATCCCGGAACCGACGAAGGCAATCGCGGCTTGCATCGCTTCGGTGCCCGCTTTACAGGCAAATTCCCAGTCGGCGGCCTGCGTGTTGGGGACAGCGCCAATCGCTTCGGCGACGGTGGTGCTGCTGGGTTTGACGGCATAGGGGTGGCTTTCGCTGCCCACCCAGACGGCGCGAATCTGGCGCGGGTCGATTTGCCCACGATCCATTGCGTTCCGTGCCGCTTCGATGGACATGGTGATGACGTCTTCATCCAGGCCGTTGACGGCTTTTTCCAGGATGGGCACGCCGCCCACACCATCAGTCCACATTTTGCTGATTTCTTTGGCCGGAATGCGGTAGCGGGGTACGTATGCGCCGTAGCCCACAATGCCCACATCCAGGTTGGGTCTCATAAGTCCTTGTTTGGGGGAGTAGTCGTTCATAATTGATGTTTGTTTTGAGATTAGAGATTGGAGATTAGAGACTAAATCAGTCTCTAGTCCCTAGTCTCCAGTCCCTAATAATTCCTTTGCTCGATTGACGTTGATATTCTTTTCGGCGACCAGTTGGTCGGCGATTTGTTGGATTTGCTTCGTTGCGTGCCTTGCTCCGGCGGCCATGGCCACCTGCCGGGCGTGGAGGGCCATGTGGCCTTTTTGGATGCCGACGGTGGAGAGGGCTTTGATGGCAGCCAGGTTTTGAGCCAGGCCGACGGCGGCCATCACCTGGGCCAGTTCGGGGGCCGACTGCACGCCCAGGATTTTCATGGCGACTCTGGCGGTGGGGTGGACTTTGGTCGCGCCGCCAACCATGCCCACGGCCATCGGCAAGGTGATTGCGCCGTACAGGTCGCCGTTTTCGTCGACGTGCCAGTCAGTGAGGGCGGTGTAACGGCCGTTCCTGCTCGCATACGAATGTGCCCCGGCCTCAATCGCCCGCCAGTCGTTGCCGGTGGCGATGACCACCGCATCAATGCCGTTCATGATGCCCTTGTTGTGAGTTGCTGCCCGGTAGGGATCGACGATGGCGAAGGCGTTGGCCTCCTCGATGAGCCGGGCGGCCTCCGAGCCTTCGATGCCTTCCACAGCCAACTGGTCGGCGGGGATGGTGCAGCGGGCGGTAGCTAATCGCTGGTCGGCTAAATTGGAGAGGATGCGCAGGCTGGTACGGCCGTTTGTCAATTCAGCAATACGCGGCGCCAATCGTTCCAGGGCGGTGTTAATGGCGTTGGCCCCCATCGCGTCGCGGGTGTCAAAGTGCAGATGGACGATGAGCATCGGGCCAACCGGCGTGTCGGGGAAGACGCGGGGAATGATGTCCCGCGCCCCGCCGCCGAACTTGAGGATGATCGGGTCGCTGGTGTCGGCGATGGCCATCAGGTCGGCTTTGTTGGCTTCGATGGCTTGCACGGCGGCTTCCATATCGGGCACATCCAGCACCTGAATCTGGCCAATCATCACCGGCTCGGTAGCTTCGGTATAGAAACCGCCCCCGGCGCGGATGAGCTTGGCCGCGTGGCTGATGGCGGCCAAAACGCTCGGTTCTTCGACGGCCATGGGGATGAGGTAGTCACGGCCGTTAAGCTGAAAGTTGCAGGCCACGCCCAGCGGCAGCTCAAATGTGCCCAGGGCATTTTCGATCATCATGTCGGCCTGTTCCGGTTTCAGGCCGCGATCAACCAGGATGGCTTTTTCGTCGTCGGTCAGATTGGCCCATTCAGCGACGGTGTCAATCCGTTCGGCCAGTGATAGTTTGTAGAATCCCGGTAGTCGTGAGGAGCGTTCGCTCAAGTTTCACCTTCCTTCTCGTAATTGCGTAGTGCGTATTGCGTAATCTTTCTTTTTCCGGCTACGCAATACGCACTACGCACTACGCAATAAAAATTGTCACATCGCTTGCTACAACCCGTATTTATAAGGTTGGTTTTCTGTCAAAAGCTATCGAGAAAGGGGTTGGTATAGATTATGAGGCAGTTTTAAGGATTGGAGCGCAGGCGTCCCGCCTGCATGTTGGGCGGGCAAAATGCCCGCGCTCCCATTGGTTTCATTTTACGGCCGTTTTATGCTACCATCTGCCCAAGAAACTGTGTTCCTGCCTGACAATGAGAGACAAACATGAGCCAATTACTGACCATTCTGACAACCAACTTCAGCCGTGAAGAATTGAAAACCCTGGCCTTTGACCTGGGAGTGGATTTTGATGAATTCGCCGACAAGGGCAAGACATCTCAAGCCCGCGACCTGATTCAATATTTGCAGCGCCACCGGCGACTGGAGGAGTTGATCGTTTTGGGGCGGCAATTACGGCCAAAAATTGACTGGCCCACCCCCGATACCTTGCTTGAAGGCAAACGGATCGTTCCCGTTTCACCCCAACTGACTCCTTACCTGGATATGGTGATGCGGCGTTACGGCCGTCTCCCCCTCAGCCCGCTCGACCCCAGTGGACGGGAAAGCGCCCGCGTGTCCCTGGCCCAGGTGTTCATCAACCTGGATGCCGGCCGGACGGAATATGCCCGTTATCCGGGCGGCGACGCCGGGCAGATGGTCAGCGAGCAGTACAGCGCGGCCCTGGCTCACATTCATGAAAATCCCCGCCTTATCTTGCTGGGCGATCCCGGTTCCGGTAAATCTACCTTGCTGCGTTACCTGGCCTATCACCTGGCTCTGGCGGCCCAAGAGCCGGACAAAACGTGGTTGGCTCATCTGAAATGGCAGCACAGCCTGGCCGAATTTGATCGCAAGCTGGCCGGAGATGCCCGGCTAGCCGAACTGCCGGAGCAGTCAAAGATAGAAATCCAGGAGATAGAAAAACATTGGACGGCCGATGCGCCGCTGCCGGTTTACGTAGAACTGCGCGATTTTGCCCAAACCGAGTTTGACCCGGCCTCGCCCCGCGCCTTGTGGCAGTACGTCTGCCGCCAGTTGGAGAAGGAGGAGTTGGCTGAAACAGTTCCGGCTCTGAAAACGTTGGCCCAGCAGGGACAGGTTATCTTTTTGTTGGATGGCGTGGATGAAGTGACCACCGAGCGGCGGCCCCAGGTGTGGCAGGCGATTGGAGCCCTGGCCGATGGCGTTTACGGCGGCTGTCGCTGGGTGGCTACCTGCCGCATTCTGTCCTTTGCCCGCGAAGAAGCGCCGCCGGGTGTGCCTGACCAGACCTTGCAGCCTTTGAATAAGGCGCAGATTGAGCAGTTTGTGGCTAGTTGGTACGCGGCGCTGGCCGACGAATTGGGCCGCGATAAGGCGGACAACATGA
>JBNKZT010000404.1:0-5505 GCA_050301775.1 Promineifilaceae bacterium (SeqCode) | reverse complement strand
AAAAGCTGGTTTCTTCAAGGATGAGTGTTATGAAGTTATGGAGAGACGTTTAGGAGGAGGCCGTATTTCGTGGTTTTGTTCAGACTACGGAATAGTAAAATTCAAATATGATCATTTTGGCAATCCATTTGGGTATGAGGAAGTTCTTTCAGAATATTTCATCCAAAATCCTTGATTTCCAAGTAAAAAACCATTTCCCCATAAGCCGGCCTAACAAATCAATGCACGCGAATTGCTACCGCCCGTTTTTACAACGGTTACGCGCCTGCAAGAAAATGGGTGATTGGGGCGACCATCGCCTGCCCGCAATCGCGTAATTTCAAGCGTTAGCTTGGTGAGAGAATTTGTGGAAGGTTGTTTTTTTTGTAGCCATAGCCTGACGTTCCTGCTCCGGTCGAACCTGGGGCGTCTTTGTTGAGGTAACGGAGGGCATCCGTTGCCTCACTCGTTAGTGGGCGAGCAGTGTGCTTTCGCTGGCAACCTTTATTGAAAAATCTTCGCTCAGACGGTAGCGGGCTTATCGGTGTTAAGCCCAACGGTTTGAATCTTTGCTTGAGGTTGGGTTTGGGATTGTGGCTATCAGGGTCAAGTCGGTTTCATCCGTAGGGTGAGGTCGGTCAGCAAAAGGCGTAGTCAGGGCCAAGCCAAGCTAACCAATCGCTCAACGCGACCGCCGAAGCTGCGCTCGATTTCAGCGAGTGCCCGACTGAGGCTGGTGTTGCTGGTCAAGTTGGTGTACAATCGAGGTGTGTTCGCTGGCGGTGTGATGTTTCATGCAGGCTATCAATTACCCACAAGTTGAGAATGTTCTTTAACAAGATACCAAGTAGCAGCAATATCTTGTAATCTTTGCCAGCCCCGCCAAACGACGGTTACGCCAGGTTCGCCGTCCCGCTTGCGACCCAGAAATCCGCCCAGTTGAGCAATCCAACGAACAGTCTGACCAACAGTGGGAGGTGTCTCTGGTAGCAAGGTTGTTTTGTGAATGCGCATATAGAGAGCTTGCCACTCTGAAGTTGTCAGAATGGCGGTACAGGGCCAGTCGGGGTTAGTGCGATTGATGTAAGTCAGCCAATGGAGGCGCCAGGCGACAGCGCTCATCAAGGCGATGTAAGTCTGCAAGCGGTCAGCGGTTTCCAGCCGACAGTCCTCCACAGTGCAACCAGATTTGATGATTTTGTGGAAGATTTCGATTTGCCAGCGACAACAGTACCAGCGAACCACACCGACCGCCTCGTCGAAGTTAGTGATGGGGAGGTTGGTCAGCAGGAGCCATTCAATCGGTTCATCAACATCGTCAGAGGGGTTTTCTTCCCGAACCAGGATGGCGTTCAGGGTGACAATCGGCAACTTTTTCTGGTTGGGTCGCCAGGGAGGTTTGAATTTGACCTGAGTAAACCGAACCGAAACGGTCGTTTGACGAGCTTTTCGGTTCTGGTTCTTGGCAATTTTTACACTCAGCTGACCGACAACAGCTTGCTGTTCAACCTTTTCCCACAGTTTACGCGCCTCATTGTCTACTAATGACCGGTCAGCCGAGGCTCGCACCAGCAGTTTTGCATCCTTCTGTTGAGCCAGTGTAAACATTTCGTAGATGTCAGCTTCACGGTCACACACCGTGACCACATTCACCCCGGCTGGGGTTAGTTCAAGCGTCTGCTCAAAGGCCTGGAGCCATTTGTAGCTCTCTTTTTCCTCTATGGGCAACCGACGGAGTTCATTGGGTTGGTGCGATGGCTCATCCACAGGCCGGGTAAAGAACTCTTGGGTCAGTATCCCCAGGGGTGTTCCGGCTGTTGTCGTTGCCAGCGTTGAATGCATCCCAAAGCCCCGTTGATTTTGCTTTTTGTTACCTATGGCCCCCAACTCTTTGGTTTGGGGATGATGGGTGTAGTTGAAAAAAGTAGTGTCTTGTATCGCTAATACAAGCGGATACTGCCTCATTCGCTCTACCGTCCGGTGCTGATGTGGGCTATGCACTGCTTGGGGCGTGGCTTTGTTGTTATCGAAAAAGCGATAGGCGGCTTTGGTATCGGCCCAATCTTCACACGCTTGATTGATGGGCCCGCTCGGTTGCCGGCCCAGTGCGGTTGCTATTTCTTGACAACGCCGATTCAGACGGACATCGTTCAGTTCTACATCGGCAAATTCTTCCACTGCCCACTGCTCATCAAGCTTCATTTCTGCGGTGGTAGTCATTTTTTCTTCTCTTCTCCCTGTTGTAATGTGATAGCTCATAGTTTATCACATCTCATTTTCTTTGGGGAGATATGGGTAATAGATAGGGTCATAGAGGCATCTCATAATGGATTGTTGTTATATTATACCTTAAAGAGATGTATTTTATAAGAGAGGGTAAGCAAAGTTGCATTCGCGTAGTCATTGGTTATTTCCAAAATCTACCAAATATCTTGGGTTTGTTGATGGGGATTCTCCAGCCCGGCGAAGTATTCCATTAGGTAGCGGTGGACGAAGATATAACCGTTGCCCACTCGGCGCAGGATAATCAGGCGCACTGCATAATCAAGCAAACGGGCAAAGTCCTTGGGAAGATGTTGATAGTGATGTAGGATGGAGCGCAACACATAGTGCCGGATGACAGCTCGACTATCCCTGGAAGCTGTCGCGGCAATCAATCCCACCACAAGCCCAACAATGAGGCCACTAATCACCCCCGGAAGCAGGCCCAGGCCATAGACCCAGCCTGCGGCCAATCCGGCAATCAGTCCGCCAGTTATCCCGCCTGCCAATCCAATACCTCTGGCACGTCGGATGGCCGACCTAATGCCTTGTTGCGGGCTAGTTCTTTCTTCTGCTGTCCGTACCTCGTCGCCTGGGGTGAAGCTGGCTATTAAGGCCACTACCAGCCCCATAAGCAGCACGGCAGAGGGATGAGAGAGGGCGGTCATCAACAGGACCCCCAGCAGCACAGCCAGCACGCTTGGCCACCCGCGGACGCTCAAGCCCACCCCCAATTTTGCAGCCAGCCAACTGGCTATCCCCCAAACTGCCAGAGCCACCACCCCAATAGCCACCCCGGTCCCAGGTCCACGAAAGATGGCAAGTGGTAGGCCAATCGCTGCCCCAATAATCAGCCCATCGAACAAGCCCAGAATCAGCGCAACCCGTAGTCGATATTGGCGTCGCTGCTCGTAGTCCTCCAACCATTTTGGCCGTAGATCTTCCACCTGAAACATAGCCAGACGTTTATCTAACATGTGCCTGGCCAGCCAGGCCAGGAAGTGGGTGGTATCTTTTGGCGAGTAGGGTTTATCGCCGGGGCGGCGTTGAAACATGCGGCTCAGGTACTCGTCAAACAGGTGCCGACGCTGTTCCTCTGAGGAGTCGAATCCTAGCATGTCCCTGGCAGAAGTGTCTCGATAGGCCAACACCATGATACTGAGCATCAGCGGTGAGCGACACAAGGCTCGCAGGTTGGTGTCGGCTGTTAGCAGGGTTCGCATCATAGCCACATCCTGACCCAGGCTGGCCAGATAAGCGTCAATCTGCGTATCGGTCAGGGGGAGCAGCATGACCGCCCCATTGAGTTTGAGCTTACGGGCCAACGCTTCATATTCGGCGCTGCGGCTACAGACGACTATATCCACAAAACCATGCGCTTGCCGGTAGGTGTTGATGGCTTGGACGCACGCCTCACGTTGGTCGAGGCTGACTTCGTCCAAACCATCAAGAAGGAGTAGCAGCGCATCGCTCTGGACCCATTCCTCTGCTATTTTGGGGGCCACCTGATACTTGCGACACAGCTCATTCACCAGCCACCCGGCGATGGTCCCCTGATCCTTAGACCAAGACAACAGATTCAAAACCACGGGGATGGGATGCACGGCATCCCCTTCGGCGCGTGTGAGCAGGTCACGCGCCAGCTCGAGTAAAGTGGTAGTCTTACCGCTGCCAGGGTCGCCCAGGATGAGTAATTTGCCGTTGAGCTTGTCGAAGACATCTAAGACGCTGGTGTCGGGCGGCAGGGTTTTATCAGACAAACCAGGGATCCTCAACAAGCTCGCCCAGGGGTGATCCACCATTCCCACTTCCTGCTGCATCCCCAGCTCAAGCAAGGCCGCGCCGTGTAAAGAATTCTCCAAGACTCCTTCAATCCAAAAGGTGCGCACATTCTTGAGCATTTGATGGCGATTGCGTTCCTCGGAGGTGGAGGGCACAGTCGTGAGTCCCAATTCAGGGGCGGCCTGATTGCTAAATAGTGTTGGGACACGTTTTTCCCGGATGGCCTGGTACAGGGCCAGGGTCTCCGGCTCGGGGTCGATCCCCAATTCTTGCTTCAATGTGGAGACACATTGTTCGTACTGGCGCAGGGCCGCCGAGCGTTGGCTAGCCCAGTAATATAGCCACATTAATTCGCGATGTGCCGGCTCGTGGATGGGATCAAGGGCCAACCGGCGGCGGGCGCAGATTATGGCTTGTTCGAAGTCACCCTGGCCGGCGTGACAGCGCGCCAGCTTCTCTAATGCTCCCCCCAACTCACGGCGTAAGGACTCGGCCTGGAAAAACTGCCAATCGTCAAAGGCGGGACTGTCGCGCAACGTGAAACCGGCCAGAAAGTCATCTCGATAGAGTTCGATGGCTGCGTTCAGCGGGCCAACGCAGGCAGAACACACCTCGTGCTGTCCGTGTCTGTGCTTCTGGCATTCCAATAGGGAGTTGTGGAAGGTATCCACATCCAGCCACAGGTCGTCTTCGTGGCTCAGGCCAATGCTTTCTGAGTCGATATCTAACCACGTTTTGCCCAGGGCTTTATTAAGTGACCAGAGCGTCAGGCGCAAGTTGGCATAAGCCCGATCCTGACCGTAGTCCGGCCAGAGCAGTGTTGCCAGCGCCTCACGGCTATGCACTTGTTTGGTGACAGCCAGGTAGGCAAAAAGCGCGATGGCTTTACGTCGATCGATTTCGACCAACCTGCCATCTCGTTCTAGCTGCGGCGGACCCAGTAGCAATAATCTGAGGCCGGAATGGGACTCCAGACGGGACACATCAGCACCTCCAGCAGAAAGTGTACTATAAAGGCGAGTTATAGACAACAGCCCCTTTTATTGAACTTTTCTAAAATGGAGCGAGGCAATATACCGTTTTGTAACGCCTTTTGTAACGCCTTTTGAAACCATCTTGTGCCGCCTCTGGGTTATGCTGAATTTAGAGGATACGGTAATTCGTACAGAGTTTCTATTTTGGTCTATGGCAACCGAATGAATTCGGTCGCTGCTACGGCAAACCTGTAAAAACAGGTTAGGTTGTTTATCACTAACGTGTTTGTAACACGTTTCTTGGATCAGGCTGCGAATTCATTCGTAGACATTGAAATACCGAATCGTCTCGAAATTAGAAACGAACTCAAGCGGCAGGTACAAGAGGTGATATTATGAATGATTACGATTACACGCGTTGGATTGTGGAAGCGGAGAGAAACTTTAATATCGCTCGTCGGCATGCATTCCTTGAAGATATGTTAGGGCTGCTGCTCAGGCGGCCTAC
>JBNKZT010000403.1:0-5507 GCA_050301775.1 Promineifilaceae bacterium (SeqCode) | reverse complement strand
GTCGGCAGTTGCTCTAAGTGTGTATCCTTCTTCGGTTTCTACCAGGTAAACTGGCTTATGCCCGGTACGGAAAAAACCGTCTTTGGAAGAAGCGTAGGGACGGCCGTCTACCAAAGCCATAAACGGTTGATCAATCAATTCCTGAGCCTGGCGCGGTCCTTCTTGCGTCATCACCCAGGTATCGGCCGTTACACACGGATTCGTGCCAAACTCAGCCACTTTACGGCGTGCTGGTTGATTCTCCATCGCTGCCTTGCGATTGAAAATACCCGGCTCGCCCCGGCCCGATTCCACCATATCCAACACAAAACGCGTGATTTCGGCCTGCGTCAACTCCCGTTTGGGCCACACAGCCGAATTATTAGCATTCCAACGCTGGCTGTTCGCACGGCCAAAATCGCCATCCTTACAATGCAGCATCTCACGATCATCATAATCGAAGAGGGAAATCATCGCTGTACGGCGCACACCGCCGGAAACGGCCGCATCCCCCACCGCACACATAATATCATGGGCATCTAACGGCCGTAAAAAGCCACCCTGACGCGACAAAATACGGGTACGGGCAAAATCCAACATCTTACGCAGCGGTTCCGGCCCTGAAGCCCGACCCCCCTTCACCCGCAGCGGCGCACCTGCCGGCCGAACTTCCGAATAATCAAAAACCACATCCTCCCCGGCAAACCAGGTTTCCAGGCCAGTACGAACCGCATCGGCCCAACCCTCCGAAGAATCAACAACCACATGCGTAGTCCCTGGTTTGCCCGACTGGCGGGCAATGCGCGGGAACTGCTCCACGTACCGGCGCTCCACCGAATAGCCCACACCACAACCGCTCATGGAGATAATCAACGCTTCCACAAAAGAATCAACACTGTCCACGGGCATATAGGAGCAGTTATAAATCGCAATATTGTTTCGCCGCGCCGCCGGACCGGCCATCGCCAGCAAACGCATCGACGGCATGACCTTCATGGTCAGAATACCCTGGCGTATCCGTTCATATGTTCCCGCCGGCAAACGAAAATCAGATAATTCCTTCAAAAAATCGACAGCACGGTTAACAGTTTCCACCCAGGTTTCGCGGCGGCCCAAATCATAATTGAACCGGGAATACTTATCATAAAATTGGAATTTTTGCAGTTGGGTTGGGAAATATTGATCCGATTCAGCAAATGCATCGCGCACTTCGACCGGGACAGGACGCTCGGTTCGCATTTTGGCATGTTCGGCACGATAAAGAATGTAATGTTTGGCCGCCTCATATTCACCGGCCGCTTGCAAAACCATTTCCACAATGTCCTGAATGTTTTCAACCGACGGGAAATCATATTTAGCAGCGACCACATTACCTACCCGATGGGCAATTTCAGTAACAGGAGTAGCTGGTTCCTGGTCAATGCTGGCGAAACAACGACGAAGCGCATTTTCGATTAGTTCAATTTGGAAGGGAACGATACGGCCGTCCCGTTTCACAATCTGCTTCGGCATCGCTACCTTAAAATAAACACTCGATGCCTCTAAATGTTTAGCCCCATTCTTCCCGTTGCCATTCCCATTCTTTTGTTTCTGTGAATTGACTATGGTATGGATTTGTTCAACGTTCGCCTGTTCACTCGACATAACTCAATCTCCTATCGTGTTACTAATTCTGTTTTTTTGATTGTTAACGACCAATCACCGGCATCTGCCAGTTTTCTACTTCCCTACCAACAACCGGTCGATCTCCCCACGGATGGAATCAAGATCATCCAATCCCAAATAAACGATGGCATACCGGATATAAGCCACTTCATCCAACTCTTTGAGCTTATTAATCACCCGGTCGCCAACCAGACGGCTTTTAACCTCGGCCCGGCCCATTTGCTGCAATTCCGCCTCAATTTCACCGATAATGCGATCAATGTCAGAAGCAGCTACCGGCCGTTTTTCACAGGCAATCCGAATACCCGCATTGAGCTTCTCGCGCGAGAACTCTTCCCGCGTTCCATCCCGTTTAATGATAAGTGGTGTCGCCAAAATCGGCCGTTCGTATGAACTAAACCGCTGGCCACAATTATGGCAAGTCCGCCGCCGTCGGGTCCCCCCACGCGCATCGTGACTGGTATCAATTACTTGTGTTTTTTCATGATCGCAATATGGACATTTCATGTCGTACTTCTCCCATTCGGTCAACAATACCCAAATAACGGTACAAACCTCAATTACAGTGATGGGGCCGCTAAATATGGGATTAACTGACTTCTATACCCCCATATTTGCCGGTAAATGAAGCGGCATTATAACATACCGAACCCTGGCTGACAAGGCGATTTAACAAAGAAAACCTTAAATTTTTTACAATCTGTTAACAGTCTGGTAAGGGCGTGTTGCAGGGGAACAAGGATGAAAAATGGGGGCGGCATCAGACAAAAATGCCGCCCTCTCTCTAAACGATTACTTGTTGTCCGGCCGTTTGCGTAAAAAAGCGGGGATGTCCAGGTCATTCACCCGGAAGGATGGTGTTTCGCGTTGAGGGGCAGATACGGGTTTTTCCGAGGGACGATCCGTCCCCCGTTCCGCACCCTGTGCCGCTACCCGAACCGGCTCCCGAACCGATTGTGTCATCGGTCGCATGGTCCGCATAACAGGTGTGCTGTGGTCAAACCCGGTGGCAATAACCGTGATACGAATCTCGTCCTGCATCGCCTCGTCAATGACCGCACCGAAGATGAGGTTGACATCGGCATGGGCTGTCTGGCGAATGATAGATGCGGCCTGATTAATCTCATAAAGGCTCAAGTCTACGCCACCGGTGACGTTGAAGAGGATGCCGCGTGCGCCATCGATAGTCACATCCAGCAGACGACTGGAGAGCGCCTGTTCCGCCGCCATCTGCGCCCGATCTTCTCCTTTGCCATGACCCACAGCCATTAAAGCCGCGCCGCCCAGAGACATAATGGTTTTCACATCAGCAAAGTCCAGATTGATGAGGCCGGGCACGGTAATGAGTTCACTGATGCCGCGAATGCCTTGATGCAGCACTTCGTCGGCCATACGGAAGGAGTCGAGCAAGGTCATCCGTTTGTCGCCCATTTCCAGCAGCCGATCGTTGGGAATAACGATCAGCGTATCGACGTGCTCCTTGAGCCGCTCAATGCCTTCTTCGGCTTTGCGGGCGGCGTGATTGCCTTCAAATGAAAACGGCCGTGTCACCACCCCAATCGACAGCGCCCCCTGATCACGGGCTGCCTTGGCCACCAGTGCCGATGCGCCGGTCCCGGTACCGCCGCCCATACCGGCCGTCACAAACACCATGTCAGAGCCGTGCAGCGCCTGGTGAATCTGGTCTTCTGATTCTTCGGCCGCTTTAAGGCCAACTTCCGGATCACCGCCGGAACCCAATCCGCGCCGGCTGCGCTCGCCAATGAGCAAGGTGTGGGCGGCTTTGCTGCCATTGAGCGCCTGCTGGTCGGTGTTAATGGCGATAAAATCAACGCCGGCGATATTTTCATCGATCATCCGGTTGACGGCATTGTTGCCGCCGCCGCCGACGCCAACGACCCGGATAACGGCCGTTCCTTCTTTCTGTGGCATACGTTGTACATCTTTTCCATTGTTTGTGTTCATAACATTACCCCTCTACAAAACTTGATACGTGATACGCAATACGCGTTACGTGATACGTGATACGTGATACATGACACTCATTCACCCCGGCAACAACGCCTTCAAAAAATTACCCAACCGCCGTCCCCAAATCCCGTGCTGGGGCGGACGCGGCCGGTAGGCATGATTCTCGCTCATCGCCCAGCGCAATAAACCAACACTGGTGGCATAGGCCGGACTGTGCAAGCTGTCCACCATGCCGTGTAAATTCTTGGGTTCTGCCACGCGGGCGGGCACATTGAGGACTCGTTCGGCAACGGTCGTTATCCCCCGTAACTGCGCCGTACCACCCGTCAACACAATACCAGCCGGCAGCAAACCATCATAACCCGACTGACTGATCTCTTGCAGAATAAGCTGGAAAATCTCCTCTACGCGGGCTTCAATCACATGGGCCAAATCCTGGCGGCCCACTTGAATCTTTTCGCCGCCAAACGGCTCGACTGTAAAAATATTGTCGGGATCAATCTCATCCGGCCGGCAGTCACCATACTGAATTTTGACCTGCTCGGCCACATCAAACGGCGCACGCAGGCCGATGGCAATATCATTGGTAATGTGATAACCGCCCACCGGAAAAACTTTCGTGTGCCAGACATTACCATGCGTGTACAGAGCCAAATCAGTCGTGCCGCCGCCAATATCGGCAATCATCACCCCCATATCCCGTTCCGATGGGTCCAGCACCGCTTCGGCCGAGGCCAACGCATTCAGTACAAACTCTTCCGCTCGAATACCCACGTTTTCGGCGCACTGGGTCAAATTAAGCAGGGCCGGGGTAGCCGCTGTCACGATGTGTGTTTCCACCTCCAGCCGCGCCCCGTGCATCCCGATGGGACTGCGCACCCCGGTTTGGCCGTCAATCGTAAATTCACGCGGAATGAGATGGACAATCTGCCGGTTTTGCGGGATGGGGATAGCCTGGGCCACATCCAATGCCCGCTCAATGTCGGCCACTGTCACGCCGGCATCAGAGCGGTTAATAGCCACGACGCCCTGGTTATTGGTTGAACTGATGTGTTCGCCAGCCATGCTAACCAATGCCTGTGACAAGGCATAGCCTGATGTTTGTTCCGCCTTTTCGATGGCATTAGAAATGGCAACGGCCGCTTCAGATACGTCAACAACCATACCCTTTTTCATCCCTCGTGACGGTTCAACACCCAGGCCAATGATTTGCAGCCGCCCTTCACGCACGGCGCCGACAACAGCACAGATTTTTGTCGTTCCAACATCCAGTCCAAAAATAATATCTTCCATTACAGTTTCCAATTTGCGAGTTTGCGGGTAGGCAAGTTTGCGAGTCACTTGCCTCCTCGCATCCTTGCCTACTAATTCGCTCGATAGTACGGTTTCTCCTGATTACTGACGCTGATATATTGCGGCGTCAGTCCACGCGCCAATAAATCGTCCACAATGGTCTCGTAGATGGCCAGTTTTTGATTCATGTCAGCGCCAGTGCCAAAATAGACACGCCAGCCGCGGCCGTCCTGGTAGCTCAAGCCGCTGTCGCCGCGATAATATAGCTTTTCAATGTTAGGCCGCAGCTTGCGCAACTGCTCAGCGCCAGCCAAAATATCCTGAGGGATGAAAGCCAGATTGGTCTGGGGGACGGTGGGTACGGCCGTATCTTCTCCCTCATCAACCTCACCTTCTGGCATAACCGGTGCTTCTACCAGCGGCATCTCCGACTCAATTAGCAGCAATCCTGGCACGGTGGCCCGAATGGGAATGAGACGGCCGTTATCCGTCACCCAAAATTGGTGTTCTCCTTCCTGCCACACCGCTACCGGCGAATCCTCCTGCACCTCAATCAACACCTGATTGGGCCAGCTCAGCGAAACCGCCGCATTAATGAC
>JBNKZT010000402.1:0-5521 GCA_050301775.1 Promineifilaceae bacterium (SeqCode) | reverse complement strand
GTAGAATTGTGCCTGAACAACGGGGTGGATTATGTGGATGTGACCGCCACGTATGATTTTATGGCTCAAGTGGAGGCGTTGGACAAGATGGCCAAGGTGGGAGGCAGTACGGTCGTTCTCAGTGTCGGTCTGGCCCCGGCATAACCAGTTTACTGGCCCGCCGCAGCCAAACCCATTTTGACGAGCTGCAATCCCTGGATCTTTACGTCCTGTTGGGGTTGGGGGAAGCGCATGGGGAAGCGGCCATACGCTGGCTGGTGGAAAACCTGAACGCAACGTTTACGGTGCAAGAAGATGGAACACCCAAACAGGTCAAGAACTTTACCGATGGCCAACGGACTACTTTCCCGGGAAATCTGGGCCAACGAACCGCCTATCGCTTCGACTTTCCAGAACAGCACGTCCTGCCCCGAACGGTAGGCGTCGACTCGGTTTCGACGCGGCTGGCCTTTGATTCGGCGTTGGTGACCAATCTGATAGCTTTTGGCCGGAAAATTGGCCTGTTCACGCTTCTTCGTTACCGGTGGGTGCAAAACGCCCTGGTAAAACTGTTCACGTCATTCCAATTTGGTTCTGAAACGTTCGTGATCCAGGTAGATGCGCGGGGTCTCGTGAATGGACAGTCGGAGACTGTATCTATGGCGGTGACCGGCGAGCAAGAGGCCCGCTTCACCGGCCTGGTGGCGGCCCAGGTAGCCGATCGCCTGGTGTTTTCCACATCGAACAGTTATTTGAACCATTACCATTTATCAATACGCTGGTGGAAGAGGGTCTGCAATTTCACCAGCGTGCCCATCCTGATGGAGCATTTGCATGACCTATCTGGCCTTTCGCAACCTCTGGCAGCAAAAATTCCGCCTGGCGCTCAGCATCGGTGGTGTGGCCCTGGCCATGATGCTCATCATCCTGCTCAATGGTTTTCTGACGGGCATCTACGTGCAGGTGACAGCTTACCTGGGCAACACGCCGGCCGATCTAATCATCGCCCAGGATGGCGTCACCAACCTGCTCAGTGCGACGTCGCTGCTGCCGGCTAGCGCCGAAGACCAGGTGCGGGGCGTGCCCGATGTGGAACAGGTGATGCCCATCGTGTCCCAATTCATCATTTTTGATTTGCACGAGGAAAAAATCGTAGCCTATATGGTGGGCTATGATCTGGAGCAGGGTGGCGGACCATGGCAGTTGCAAAACGGCCGTTTCCCAACCGCCGACGATGAAGTGGTGCTGGATTGGGTCATGGCCGCCAATCACGGCTTCGCGCTGGGCGACACCATCAAAATCCTGGATGAAACGTTTACGGTTGTTGGCCTGAGCGACGGCACCAATTCCTGGATGGCCAGCTTCTTCTTTGTCGATAAACGGGCGGCTGAACGGCTGCTGCTGGCGCCCGGCGCGACCAGTTTCTTGCTGCTGAAGCTGGAGCCGGACGCTGATAGAACAGCCGTCACCGACCGCCTGCACCGCCGTCTACGCGACGTGGAAATCCTGCCGGTGGCTGCTATGAAACAGAACGACCTGGATTTGTTGGTCAAAGTCTTTGCCGCTCCCCTGCAAATGATGGTCACCATCGCCTTTGCCGTGGGCACGGCCATCCTGGGCATGGTCATTTACACGGCGACGGCTGAGCGGGCACGGGAATACGGCGTCCTTAAAGCGGTGGGCGCCAGGAACGGTCATTTGTACTGGTTGGTGACACAGCAGGGGGTGATAACGGCCGTTCTCGGCGTGCTTTTGGGTATCGGGCTAGCCTGGCTGGCCGCGCAGGCCATCATGAACAACTCGCCCAAGTTCCTCATCGTCCTCGATCCCAACGCCGTCCTGCTCACGTCATTCAGCGGCCTGGCCATGGGCATCCTGGCCGCCCTGCTGCCCGCCCACCACGTCGCCCGCCTCGACCCGGCGCGCGTATTTCGGAAATAAACAAATGGCACGTGGATTAACGCCGATTACGCAGATTATTATCCCAATCCGTGTTTATCCGCGTTCATCCGTGTCCTAAAAAAAGAATTCCAATGCTACAACTCGCCTGGCGCAATCTATCCCAAAGCCGCACCCAATTCATTTTGGGTGTGGGCGGCGTGGCCCTGGCCTTGCTGCTCATGCTGGCCCTCGACGCCTTGTTGGCCGGTTCCGAAGAAGACCTGGTGGCCTACATCGAACAGTCAGGCGCCGATATTTTTGTCTCCCAGGAAGGGGTCAAAAACATGCACATGGCCTCGTCAGCCATCACCTATCGCAACCTGGTCCTAGCTTCCCACGTCGCCGGCGTGGCCCAGGCCAGCCCTATCCTCTATACCACCGGCGTCGTCAAGACAGGCGGCGCCGACATCCTTTCCTATATCATCGGTTTTGACCCCGACGAACCACTGGGCGGACCGCAAGGCCTCATCGCCGGGACGAACAGTTTGCAACCCAAAGAAGTGATCATTGATGAAGCAATAGCCCGAAGCCAGGGCCTGTCGCTGGGGGACGAAGTGGAGATTATGGGCCAATCCTTCACCATTGCCGGCCTGACCAGAGGGCTGACCAACATCGTTAACAGCATCAGCTTCATCCATTTGCGCGATTTTCAGGTGCTGCGCACCGGTGAAGCCATTAGCTACGGCCTGTTGACTGTAACCCCGGATGCCAATCCGGCGCAGGTAGCCGCCGCCATCAACGCCCGCGATAAGGACGTGTTGGCCCTGCCCACGACTGAGTTTTCCCGCGAAGAACGGCAAATAATCAAAGATATGAGCGTAGAAATTCTTAACATCATGAACCTGTCTGGCTTTCTCATCGGACTGGCGGTGACGGCGCTGACGCTTTACACAAGCACGCTGCGCAAACGGCAGGAGTATGGCGTCCTGAAAGCGATTGGAGCCAAAAACAGGCATTTGTATTTGGTGGTGATGGCCCAGGCCGCCTTGAGTCTGATACTAGGCTTTATATCGGCTATTGGCCTGGTCTGGCTGCTGGGGTTGGCGCTGCCTCTTATCGTGCCCGGCATGGGCCTGACGCTGACGCCAACGGGCGTGGTGCGTGTGCTGGTCGCGGCGCTGATTATTGGCGTCGCCGCCGCACTGACTCCGGCCTGGCAGTTATCGCGCCTCGACCCAGCGCAGGTGTTTAGGGGCTAGAGCGACTACAAGACTACAAGACTACGAGACTAGAGACTGGAGACTATGATGGACGCAATTATGCAAGTGGAACAGGTGAGCCGCCGTTTTGGCAGCGGGGTGACAGAAGTGGTGGCGGTGCGGGATATTTCCCTCGGCGTGGCTCAGGGAGAGGTGATCCTCATTATGGGGCCATCGGGCAGCGGCAAGACGACCCTGCTGTCGATGTTGGGAGGATTGTTGAAGCCGTCTAACGGCCGTATTCGCATTAGCGATGACGATTTAACCCAACTGGATGAAAGCCGCCTGCCCGATGTACGTTTGCGACACATCGGTTTCATCTTCCAAGACTTTAACCTGTTGTCGGCCCTGACCTGCTTGGATAACGTCGCTTTGGTGGCCCAACTGGCCGGACTATCGCGTAAAGAGTCGCGCCAACGGGCCAAAGGGCTGCTGGAACAATTGGGTCTGGGCCACCGGCTCAACTTCCTGCCGGAAAAACTCTCCGGCGGCGAGAAGCAGCGAGTGGCCATCGCCCGCGCCCTGGTTAACCAGCCGGACATCATCCTGGCCGACGAACCGACGGCCAACCTGGATAGCCATCATGGGTACGAAACGATGCGCTTGCTGCGCCACATCGCCAAAGAAGAAAACCGCAGTGTCGTCATCGTCAGCCATGACCAGCGCATCAAGGATATTGCCGACCGGGTATTGTGGCTGGAGGATGGTGAATTTAAAGATATGGTGGAGATGGCGCTGGATCCGGTGTGCGGTATGTCAGTAGACAGGGAAAGCGCTCCAGCACAGACGGTAGTTGACGGCCGTACCCTCTACTTCTGTGCGCGTGGCTGCCGGGATGAGTTTTTGTCTTCACCGGAGCGCTTTCTGTCAGGACAAGTCAATTGACCAGATCACTTTGAGTTTAGGGCAGGGGTACGTTGTTATCGATGTGGACGTGAACCCTGCCACCATTGCCGACATGTTTGCCACAAATCCAGCCATCTCCGTTCAAATCTCGATCATTACCTACGTGATGATGTTGTCCCTCATGATCATGATTGTGGTCCATCACGCTGTGTAATTGGAAACCATCTGGACACCCTCCTTGAGGCTGGCCATCACTGGCTGCGACCAGTGTTACGGTTCCCAGCGCGAGGATAAATGCTACCAACAGGACAATGAGTAACTTTTTTTTCATTTCGACCTCCGAAGAACAATTAGAAGTGGATATTAGACGGCCCTCCCCAACCGTACGATTATTGTAGGCATTCTTGCCAGGTTGAGCGACAGCCATATTGCTTGATCAGTGCCAGGCCAAATGGCCTGTTTTCATTCACGATCAATGCCTTTGTGGGCGACGTCGGGGTTGGAGTGCGCGGTTGTCCCGCTCATTGTTGAGGAAGCGTTCGGATTGATGTCTCGTGCCGTCATCCTCGCCTTCTTAATGTAGCCGCGCCCATTTTTATCCAATAGGCGTGCCAACGCCACCAGTACAACTGGCTCCCGATTCCGGCCCCTGGCCCTGGTAACGGTCAATGAACTGTCCGATTTGTTCGTTGGGCAGAGAATCAATCACTAACTGTGTGCTCCAGGCGCTCATCACTACATCTGCTTCCTGTTCCGGGAACGGGCTCATCAAAACAGAGCCTTGAGCACGCACGAGATTGCGCAGTTCGGCGACTTGTTCATCCGGCAAATCAGGCCGGTACGTCAGCCATACAGCGCCATGTTCCAGGGAATGGACAGCCAACGATGACTCAACCGGCGTGTCGTAGATACCGCAATTTTGCCAACGTGGGTTGTGGCTGCCGCCGGTGGGTGGCAATCCTGTATTCTCAAAAGTAGCTTCTACATCGTGATCGCGTGCGAGCGTACCAAAGGTTACAATGCCCTCCAGATCGGGTTCAAAGATATGGAACAGGATCAGGCCAACAAGGACAATGGTGATTATCCCAATAGGAACCCAGGTAAATAAAATACGTTTTCGCTTTTGGGCGGCCAGTTCACGACGGCGCTGTTCTTTGCGACTGACTTTCGGCTTGGATTGAGATGACATCGTTCCTCCAAAGTATCAAAACATGAAATGGGCCAGACAACGGTCAGAGTTATGGCTTTTCCGTGTTTGGTTTACCTTAATTCTCACTGCTGATTCAAAAAAGATTCGATGGCCTGTTGGAAAACCGAAAACGGTTGTGCTCCAGATAAAAGCTGGCCATTGATAAAAAAGGTTGGCGTCCCGCGTACACCGAGTTGAACGCCTTCCTTTACTTCGGCGTTGACCGCATCGTAATACTTGCCGCTGTCCAAGCAGGCATCGAACTCCGCTTGCGGCAGTCTTGCTTCTCCGGCTAACGATTTGAGTACGGCCACGTGGTCAGGTAAAGAGATTTGTGCCCACGCTTCTTGATTGCTGAACAAAAGAT
>JBNKZT010000401.1:0-5596 GCA_050301775.1 Promineifilaceae bacterium (SeqCode) | reverse complement strand
TATGTCATACGCGGGAAAAATGTGTCGGCCGGCGCTGTTGAACAGGCGATTGAATTGTCACAGACCAAATATTGCTCGGCTAGTATTATGTTTAAGCAAGCGGGGGTTGTGGTGCGAACCGAGTACCGCATCGAGGATGAGATTGCTTAGACCTTGTGTGTATCAGAAAGTAAAAAGCGGGGATTAGAAGATTGGGGGATTCAATCAATAAATCCCTTCATCCGCAAATCCCCGCAAATCTCCATAAAAAAGCCCCGGATGAATACAAATAACGTTGGAATGGTCAGATGTCAGGACGGTAATATGTAGGCGAATCTCGTTGTGGCCACGGACAGATGTTGGCTTCGACACGGTAAAATCAGTCGAAAGCGGGGGGGCACACTATGGGAGATTTCAAGGTCCGTCTAACGTTTTCTAACCCGTTAATTGTATATCCGGGGTCATATGGTTGCTTGCATTATAATCGGAAAAGGAAACGGCCGTCAATCCTCTCAACCTTAAATTTGCCAGGACATTAGTCTCAATCATCGTTTTTATCAATGATCTGGTTCGGCAAATGGTTTATATCCTCCGTTGCCAAAAAACAGATGAAACGGTGGGTTCGCCGGTTGCCGGTTGTCGTTTGGCCGCATACAATTTCAACAATAAGGAATCGTTTACAAATAACTTTTCAAAAAGAAAACGATTCCTCTCAAGCAAGCGCAGTTTTTTTACGCTCAAAATGCATAAGTTAAAAACTGCGCTCGCCTAAGCTACTGGAGGAAAATGAATTGTTTACCTTAAAGGTTCAATCAACAAGCCGCCGGATGGTGCTTGTCCTACTTATTCTGATCGCATTGTTGGCTGCTTGCCAACAAACCGTGTTAATACCGACACGGGCTGTGGAAGCTGCGGTTCCACCGGCGACGGCCTCGGCTGAAGCGGTCGCTCAAGTGTCGCCGACGTGGACGCCGGAAGTTATCCCTCCGACCAACACACCACTGCCACCGCCGCCAACGAGCACGGCCGTACCCACTTCAACGCCCCGGCCACCTACAGACACGCCGGTTCCCATCCCCACCAACACACCTCGCCCAATAGATACGGCCGTGCCAACGAATACGGCCGTGCCGCCAACCTCACCCCCAGCCACTGTACCGCCGGCCGCTCCGCCCACCATTTCAGCCAATCCCGTCTTAGGCAGCAATATTTTGCCCAACGGCTCCTTTGAAGAAGGAGATTACCTCCAAAATGGCATCTCTGAACTGCAACTGCCTAATGGTTGGTTTTTAGAGTGGGATGAAGGCTCTACCGGATTTGGCAGCAATTCATGGGATGTGTATGTGCGGCCCGAAACCCGCGTCCTGTCTAAGGATTTTTTGCCAGCATTTGAACACCCTTTGTACATCTGGGATGGCAACCATACCGTCAAAATATTCAAAGGATTTGGCGCTTTTAGTGTGCGGTTGATGAGAGATGTTGTGTTGGAGCCGGGAACCTATGTTTTTGAAATAAGCGCTTTTCCTGACATGGTCATGGGATACGAAAACGGACAAAAAGTCTGGGCTGACGATTCAACGGCGGGTGAAGTTCGCTTCATCGTGACCAATGGTGGAACTGACTGGCTCCGGCCGGCCTTTGGAACACGCAACACCTTTACCCATACATTTACCGTTGCTGAAACCCAGACCATTCGCCTGGGGGCTGGTCTGCGCGCTCGTTTCGCGATCACAAACAGCGGCTTTTTTATTGATGCCTGGACATTGAAAAAAGTAGAAGGGTAGTTTGCAACCTTATTTTATGAAACACGTAAAGGTATCTGTATGTTGAGCAGATAAGCGATAAAATGAAGGAGTTAATCAAAAACCATGAATGACGAACAAGTACCCAGTGTCGAAGAAATCAAAGAACGGCTGAAAGTTGAAATTCCGGTTGAGGAAGAAGAAGCCGCAAAGGCCGACAAAACGCGTGATTTCGGTGAAGAGCTAAAAAATTTAGGTAAACAATTTGCCGATACAGTCCAATCTGCCTGGAACAGTGAAGAACGTGTCCGCGTCGAAAACGAGATTCGCAACGGCGTTAAATCCTTTGTTTCAGAAGTGGATAAAGCGATACATGAGGCCAAGGAAAGCCCGGCTGCCGCTAAAGTTAAAGAAGAAGCGGTTGAAATTAAGACCAAGCTTGAAACGGGCGATCTCGGTAAAAAAACACGTGACGGATTGGTGCAGGGGCTGCAATGGCTTAGTGAAGAGTTGGGAAAACTGGCTGAACAGTTTGCCCCGGCCGAAAAATCACCTGAAGATGTGACCGCTGCCGAAGAAAACGAATAATATAACCTGCCTGATATAACCAAAAGCCTTGCCCCAGTTTTACCGGGCAAGGCTTTTTTTATTCATACGCCAGCACTTCCCGAATCGTGAGGCGGGCGGCGCTGCGGGCGGGCAGAATGCTGGCCGCAACTGACAGCAAAACCACTACCCCCAACCAAATCAGGAACCCGTCCATCGTAATTTGCATCGGGATAACGCCATCAATCATGGCGCTGCCGATAATGGTTAAAAGCGCGTAACTGATGGGGAACGAGAGTACCGCACCCACCGCCCAGCTGATCAGCCCAATCATCATCCCTTCGATAACCACCGACTTGATGATTTCGCCGTCCACTGCGCCGATAGCCCGCATGACGCCGATTTCACGGGTCCGTTCCAGCACATTCATACCCATTGTGCCGGTGAGACCGATGCTGCCGACTACGGCCGTTAACAACGCCATCGTCAACAAAAATATCACCAAAATATTCATCGGCTGCACTTGCTGCTGCCGCGTCACCAATCCTGCTTCTACATTGCTCACCTTGAAACCCTGGTCACGTAAAGATTGGTCTAACGCTTTGCTCACCTCAACCTGCCGTTCCAATGTTTCCGCATCGGTGACAACTTTGAACAATGCTGCCTGACCAGGCGTATTCAGCAGCCGGGAAATCGTTTCATTATTGGCATAGGCTAATGAATCGCCAATCATGTCCGTAAATCGGAAAATACCAACTACCTGCCAGGCCTCTACCGGATGACCAGGGATTGAAACGCGTAACGTATCCCCCGGCTGCAAATTCGGGTATTTATTCCAGATAGCATCCGATATTGTCAACGCCTTGTCATCTTCCGGCAGCAGCCAACGCCCGGCCAACATGTCGGCTTCCAGCAGCGTCGAACCGGCTGGCGGCGCTGAGAAGAGAAGATTGGTTACCAGATCGTCATTTTCATCCACAACTTCGGCACTGGTAAAACCCCAGCCTTCCACTGCTTCAACGCCGGGAATTTGGTACGCGGCTCGCTCTATCTGGGCCACGCGGTAAGGCTGGCTAAAAGTAAGAGTCACGTCGGCCATGAAATGCTGCCCCAACAAATCCATGAAACTGTGCAAGGAATCGCGTACATTAAAAACGGCAATAAAAATGGATCCGGCAATGATGAGTGTGAATAAGGTCAGCGCCAGCCGCCCTTTACGGCGGAAGGTGTTGCGGATGGAGAGGAGTAACGGCCGTGACAACCATTTCAACCACGCGCCCAGCTTATCCAACAATCCCATCCCGCCTGATTGTTCACCCGGCCCCTCTTCGCTGATGGCCCGTCTTACCGTTGTTTTCGTCCCTTTATTCACCGGAAAGTAACCGGCAAAAAGCGGCACAGCCAGGGCCACAATCGCCTGAAAAATGACAACAGCCGGAATCAGGCGAAAATCACGCAGCTCAACGCTCATCATATCGGCCATAAAAGCGGCTAACCCATAACCGGCCACCATGCTCAACGGCACTGCAATGATCAGCGCGATGATGCCATAAGCGATGATGAGGGCGATATACATGACCGAAATTTGAAAACTGCGTGCGCCGACCAGTTTCATCACCCCAATTTGCCGCCGCTGCTGCGTAAACAGTGCATTCAGTGTGTTCACAATCAGCGAACTGCTCAAGATGGTGACCAACGCGCCCAAAGCGCCCAACACGCCCAGCATCGCCAAAGCGGTTTTGGCCATTGGATGTTCCGTCGTTTTACTGCTGTTTGTACGGAAAATGGGATGGCCGGTACGCTCCAATTTATCTTCGATCAGTGCGGCGACGGCCGCAATTGCCGCCTCGTCATTGCCATCTTCTACCTGGACATAGAGTCGATTGTAATCTTCCCGGCTGCCCAGCCAGTCGGCCGTGTCCAGCGTGGTATAGCCGCGCGGCGGCGCGGCAAAATCCCCGGCGGCATATTGGTCGCCGACAACACCCACAACCGGCATTTTGCGAATGGTGCCATCACCAATGTCTATCAGGGCTTCATCGCCGACGTGCAAGCCGGTATCGTTCATCGGATCTTTACGCACAATCAGTTCCCGATCAAGGGGATAAATCACGCCATCAACCGGAGTCAATAAATTGATTTCGGAGGCGACATAATCTTTGTTGGCGACGACATCTAATCGTTTCCAGATGATGCCGTCTTTGCTGACGCGCACGGAGACCATATGGCGGCCTTCGGCTGTTTTCACACCGGGAATCGTTTCAATAGACTTTACCATGGCATCATCAAAGGAGTCGGTGATGATTTCGATGTTGGCCGGCTGCGCTGAGGCATAGCTGGCGGACATATCGGCGTTGGAGAGGGCGTAAGTGGTCATGATGGACCCGATGGCAAAGACGCCGACGGCAATTGAAGCAATGACCAGGATAGATCGGGTGCGATTGGCCCATAAATCGGCCAATACTTTGCGGACACGCGGCCGTATATTTTGCAACATTATGCCGCCTCCTGGATGTGGCGGCGGGCTAGATTTTCTTGCTGTCGTTCTTGCGCCACCTGTTTAAGGTAAGAAATGGTTGGCGGTGATTCGTCGATGATTGTGAAGAATTGTTCTTTGGGCAGCAGTGCCAGCTCAACAGGGTTGTTTCCGGCACGAACGGTGGCGAGGGCATGTTGGCCATTCATCAACTCAACCTCGCCAAAGAATTGATGGGTCGTTAACTGGGCAACGGCCGTTCCCCCTACAACGCCATCCACCACGTCTACCTGCCCATTCACCACCATGTAAAAATAATCAACCCGTTCATTATGACGAATAATCGTTTGGCCCGGCTCATACACCCGCTTTTCCATCGTGTGTGTCGCTTGCAACATTAGGTGATGTTCCAACGCCGGCAGAACGGTAGCAATCGTTGGGTCAATAAATTCGCCATCGGCGATGATAATGTTGCGGTCGGTGCGGCTGGTCAGGGATGGGTCATGGGTGACGATGAGAATCGTTTTGCCCCGATTGGCCAGCTCTTGAAATACCTCAACCACCACATCAGCCGAGCGGGTGTCCAGGTTGCCGGTTGGCTCGTCGGCGACGATGATGGGCGGATCGGTGGCCAGCGAACGGGCAATCGCCGCCGCCTGCTGCTGGCCATTGGAAACATTAGCCGGTAAATCGTAAGCGTGTTCTTCCAGGCCGACCATTTTGAGCAGTTCCAGGGCGCGGGACGGCCGTTCCTGATACGCATACACATTGCAATAATCCATCGGCAGGATGGTGTTTTCCAACAACGTCAGCGTTGGCAAAAGCTGGAAAAATTGGAACACAATCCCCACCT
>JBNKZT010000400.1:0-5641 GCA_050301775.1 Promineifilaceae bacterium (SeqCode) | reverse complement strand
TTGGGTATCCAGTTGCTACGATCAATTGTCAGATGCCATATTGAGGTGCGATAGGTTCGTAGCGCTTGCTGAAGCAATAGCTGATAGATGGTATCGTCGCCAAACTGCTCAGACATGAAAAAGCGGCTCAAAAAGCGCGTGCGACTTGCTTGTTGTGTCGGTTGTGGCAACCAACGCGCGATATGCGACAAGTGTGTACTTTTTGCCAACTGCACCGCACTACAAACACTGGCTAACCGACGCAATTGTCTGTGATTGTGCGGTAAATAGCGACAGAACAGCTTAAATATTGTATTTTCAAGGTGCGAAATGCTCATTTTGGTCACCACTTTGCCTTTTTATGAAGCAAAATAGCAGATTTGTCTCCATGAGCCAATTTAACCTAAGTTAAACTATGAGAACGACCTGCCTGTTTTTCGCATATGAGTGTCAGGCGGTGAACCTGCGAGGTCTTAAGTTAACAGTAATGAACCTGTCAGGTTTTGGAAGAAACGGCCGTTTCCCATCCCCCATCTGACCTCCTTGTGGTACAATTTCCACCAAGATTCGCCCATTTGTTCCATAAATACAGTTGATAAGCTGAGATGCTAATGGAGACATATGACCACTCACAAACTCGTTTTAATTGACGGCCACGCCCTGGCCTACCGCATGTTTTTTGCCCTGCCGCTGCAAGCCTTCACCACCAAAGAAGGCGAACCGACCAACGCCACCTACGGCTTCACCCGCACGCTGCTGGAATTGATTCTGGCCGATCAGCCGCCGCAGTATCTAGCGGTCAGTTTTGACGTGGGCAAGACGTTCCGCGACGATATTTTCACCGAATACAAGGGGACGCGGGAAAAGATGCCTGACGAACTGCGGCTGCAAATCGAGCGCATCAAGGAGGTCGTGGCCGCGCTAAATATCCCTATCCTGGAACTGGAGGGATACGAAGCCGACGACGTGCTGGGGACTGTTGCCCAGCAAGCTAAACCGCACGGCGTGCCGGTTCACATCATCACCGGCGACCGGGATTTGCTGCAATTGGTTGATGAAAACACACGGGTTGAACTGCCCTCACGGGGCAGCCAACCGCCAGAGGTGTATGATGCACCCGGCGTTGTAGCCAAGATGGGGGTACGTCCCGATCAGGTGGTCGATTTGAAGGCGATGATGGGAGATTCCAGTGACAATATTCCAGGAGTGAAGGGGGTGGGACAGAAAACGGCCGTTAAACTGCTCACCGATTACGACACCCTGGACAACCTCTACGCCCACATCGACGAAGTGAAAGGGGCAATGGGCAAGAAACTGGTCGAAGGTAAAGAAAGCGCCTATCTCAGTCAGAAATTAGCCCAAATCGTGACCGACGCGCCCATCCAGCTTGATTTGGAAGCGTGCCTGACTCAGGATTTTGCGCCAGAACCGGTCTTGGAAATGTTCCGCGATTTGGAGTTTCGGTCGTTGACGGCCATGTTGTTGGAGAAAGTTGATGTGGCTGGGGATACGGCCGTTACCCTTTCCCCCAGCGAACCACCGACCGAAACCATCACCGTCCACACCCAGAAACAATTGAATGACCTGGTTAAAGAGCTTAACAACGCCCAAACCATCAGCTTCGATGTCGAAACAACCAGTCTGGACGAAATGACCGCCGACCTCGTCGGTATCTGTTTAGCCGTAGAATCGCCCACCAGCTATTACATCCCCGTCGGCCACCTGGCCAACGCGGCGCAGGCCACCAGCGGCCAGATGGGCCTCTTCGCCGGCGAACCGACCCTGGCCGACGGCCAACTGCCGCTGGCCAAAGTCCTCGACGCCCTGCGCCCGGCGCTTACCAACCGCAGCATCCCCAAAATCGCCCACAACGCCAAGTACGATTACCGCGTCCTGGCCCACCACGGCCTGACCGTCACCCCCATCGGCTTCGACACGATGATTGGCGAATGGCTTACCGACCCGTCGAGCAAACATCTGGGCTTGAAGGACTTAGCCTTCCACCGCCTGGGGATGGAAATGACCAATATCCAAAGCCTAATCGGCAAAGGCAAAAATCAGAAAACGTTTGCCGAAGTACCCATCGAAGATGCCGCTCCCTACGGCGCCGCCGATGCCGATATGACGCTGCGCCTGGTCAAACCTTTGAAGAAAGAACTCAAAGAAAAAGGGCTGGAGAATCTGGTTGAAATCGAGATGGCGCTCATCGCTGTTCTGGCCGGGATGGAGGATGAATGCGTGGGCGTGGATGTGGCTTTCCTCAAGCAGATGTCGCAGGATTTAGACGCCCGCCTCATTCAGCTTGAACGCGAAATCCACGAGATTGCCGGGACGCCGTTCAACATCAACTCCACCCAGCAAATGAGCGACATCCTCTTCAAAAAACTGCAACTGCCCCACGAAGGGTTGAAAAAGACGAAGAGCGGCCATTTTTCCACCGCCGCCAACGTCCTGGAAGATTTAAAAACGGCCGATCCCAGCGGCATCATTAACGCTATTCTGGAATACCGCGAACTGGGCAAGCTCAAAAGCACCTACGTCGATGCGCTGCCGCAGATGGTCAACCCCCAAACCAAACGCATCCACACCAGCTTCAACCAGACCGGAGCCGTCACCGGCCGGTTGGCCAGCAGCAACCCCAATTTGCAAAACATCCCCATCCGCAGCGAAGTAGGAATGCAAATTCGGCGCGGCTTTGTGGCCCGCCCCGGCTGGATATTCCTCACCGCCGATTATTCGCAGGTGGAACTGCGGGTGCTGGCCCACATCAGCCAGGATGAAGCGCTGCTCAACGCCTTCCGGCAAGATCAGGATATTCACCGGACTACCGCTGCGGCCGTTTACAGCATCCCGCTGGAAGAAGTGACCTACAATCAGCGCCGCTTCGCTAAGGCGGTCAACTTTGGCCTGATATACGGTATGGGCGCTTACCGGTTGGCCCGCGATTCTGAGCTGACGCTGTCCGAAGCCGAGAATTACATCAAAGAGTATTTTGCCCGCTTCCCCGGCATCCAGCGCTACCTGGACGAGACGAAACAAAAGGCCAAGAAAGATGGCTACGTGGAAACGCTGTTCGGCCGCCGCCGCTACTTCCCCATTTTCAAAATGGGCGGCGGCGGCAGCAACAAGCAGTTGGAACTCCGTGCCGAGCGGGAAGCGGTCAATCATCCTATTCAGGGAACGGCCGCTGACATCATCAAAATCGCCATGATCCGCCTGCACGACGAGCTGATGGCCCAATACAAAGCCCGGATGATCCTGCAAGTCCACGATGAACTGCTCCTGGAAGTGCCGGAGGAAGAACTGGCCCAGGTCAAACCGCTGATGATCGACGTCATGTCCAACGCCTTCAAGCTGGATGTGCCCCTCAAAGTGGATGCCAGCACCGGGTATAACTGGTTGGAGTTGAAAGAATGATGCCGGAGGGTATTCCGCGAGCGGTCAGTAAACGGGGAAATATCTTATGGCGACTTCCGAAAAATGATTGAGGGAAATTTTATCATTTTTCGGAAGTCGCTTGAGGCATTTTCGGATTGAATGCTTATTTATATTTCCGAAAATGCCTTATCTATGTATCTGGCTGAATAATTGCTTATAATCAGAGGATGGATTTGGAGGTTGATATGGCTCTTTTAGAGGAAATTGAAAAACAATTAAACGACCTGCCTTTGGAAAAACAAAATGAAGTGTTAGATTTCATCGCTTTTTTGCGGCAGCGTGTGCCTGCTTCACAACAAGCAAAACAGCGTTCGTTAAAAAAGCACCCGGTATTCGGCTCGTGGCAGAATCGCAACATTGATGCGATTGCTTATCAAAAAAACTTGCGCGCCGAGTGGGGTGAGGAATGATTGCCGTCTTTGACACCAATATCGTCATTGACGCCCTCAACGGCGTGGCTGAAGCTGATGTTGAATACGGCCGTTACGAGCGCGTCTTGATTAGCCGGGTGACGTGGATGGAAGTTTTGATTGGCGCGAAGGAGGATGACTCTGACCTGCGTGATTTTTTGGCGGTCTATTTCGAAATCGTTCCGCTCGACCTGATCGTGGCCGAAAGCGCTGTTCAGATTCGCCGGGCGCAGCGCATTCGCCTGCCCGACGCGATTATCTGGGCCACGGCGCGCACCAACAACGCCATATTGGTAACGCGCAATACAAGAGATTTCCATCCTGATTGGGAAGGGATTCGACTGCCTTACACCCTTTAACGCCAACGCGTACAGTTTGCCAGGTGAAACTGCCTAACCTTTCTGGAAACAAACAGCGGGAACGGCCGCTAACATCATCAAAATCGCCATGATCCGCCTTCATAACGAACGGCTGGCCAACTACAAAGCGCGGATGATCCTGCAAGTCCACGACGAACTGCTCCTGGAAGTGCCGGAAGCGGAACTGACCCAGGTCAAACCGCTGATGATTGACGTTATGTCCAACGCCTTTAAGCTGGATGTGCCGCTTAAAGTGGATGCCAGTACCGGGTATAATTGGCTGGAGTTGGAGGGGGTAATGCTGAGCAAGTTAGTTGCAATTACAAAAGCAAATTTATGGTATTCTTGAACTTAATATTCTTAAACTTGCTTGTTTACCAACACATTCAACGTCTTAGTTTTATCTATCGTTTGGCAAATCAAACCATATGTTTTCTTCGTCCATTAAGTGAGTAAATTGCAAAAAGGTTAGTCTCTATAACAGGCCACAAGATGAAAACTTGTGTAACAAGAATACGATTAGGATGGCAGATTTTATTACGCCAGTTCAGCCGTTACTGTAATAAATTCCGCCGTCCAACCGCCACCGTTCGTTCCGCGTACAATATCATCAAATAGCAAAATATTCCCGAATGCGCTACATGCGCTTTTGATCACATGGGTGCTAGACCAGGAGACTGACGATCTTCTACGAGCAATTGTTGATTTAAGCAAAAACTCGGAATTTTATGTACATGACAGTGTCATTGCTGAATATGAACATACAGCACCGTTACGCTTTGATTTTCTCACCACCCCAATTGTATTTAGGTATACAGTAGCTGGCTATCCTTATGAACTTCAGCCAAAGCAAATCAAACCATCCCAATGCATTTTGTATGATCTAGGAAATTATTCAGAGGATATGGATATTCCTGACGGATATGTTGAAAGAAATGTTGTCAAAACGGAACAACTTAATTTGCCAATGGTTTATTTTATTTATGCCAGGGAGAATACCCGACTCGATATACTCAAATCAAAAATCCACGTTGCAGCACCGGAAAATCTGATGATTTTTGACAATTCAGAACTGAACTCATTGAAAAAAATCTTGACGAGATTAGTTGATATTACTGCAAAACAAAGGTGAGACACTGGTCACAGCCAGGGGTTTATGTCGGTACCTGTTCAGCGTAATAATTGTGAGAGCAGTTAAGGAATCAGCATGATAAACGAAAACGACGCACCGAAAAATCGATTTTCCAGCCGTGCAGCGTATTATGCGCGTTACCGGCCAATGTATCCAACGGCCGTTCTCGCCCACCTTCAAACTCACTGCAATCTGACCCCAGACTTGTTTATTGCCGACATTGGCTCTGGGACAGGGCTGCTGGCACAACTGTTTTTAGAGCATGGCAACATGGTCTACGGCGTGGAACCAAACCGAGAGATGCGGGAGGCGGGAGAAGCATA
>JBNKZT010000399.1:0-5674 GCA_050301775.1 Promineifilaceae bacterium (SeqCode) | reverse complement strand
CAGGATCACATCGCTCCAACCCGTGGGCACACTCAAGACCGTTGTTTCACAGGTAAAACGAATAAAAGCAGGTGAAAGCGTGGGTTATGGTAGAAGCTACATCGCCCAAAAAGATATGGAAATTGCTATCCTGCCAATTGGTTATGCCGCTGGCGCGCCTCGCATGACCCCGCGCCGGGAATTGGCCGACATCGTTCACACCGTTTGAACACCTCCAGAGCATAAATGCCCCTGGCTAAAAAATAACGCCGGATCAATCCGGCTGGGAGTGCGGGCATCTTACCCGCCCACTGCGGACGGGACGCCCGCGCTCCGTTTCGATCTATTCAATTCCGGTTATAATGGTGCCATGCAGCTCATCCTGACCCACGAAAACGCCGATTTTGATGCGATTGCCTCGCAGTTGGCGGCCAGCAAATTGTACCCGGAAGGGTTGCCCTTGCTGCCGCGGCGCGTCAACCGTAACGTGCAGCAGTTCCTGACACTGTACTGGGACGTGCTGCCGTTTACCCGGCCGGAAGATTGGAAACGGCGGCGGGTCGATCAGGTCGTGTTGGTGGACACCCATTCGATGAGCAGCGTGCGCGGCATGGTGCGCCGCCCCCAGGTTCACGTCATCGACCATCACCACACCCAAACAGAACAGGAAAACTGGACGTATCAATTAGGCGATGTGGGGGCTACCACGACGCTGTTGGTGGACAAACTGCAAACGGCCGGCCTCGCTCTGCTGCCGGAAGAAGCGACACTGCTGCTGCTGGGAATCTACGAAGATACCGGCTCACTGACGTATGACACGACGACGGCCCAGGACATTCGGGCGGCGGGCTGGCTGCTGGAACAAGGGGCGCAGTTGGCTGTCGTGCGCCAATTCTTGAATATTCCGCTGACCCCAGCCCAGTGGCAGTTGTATGAGCAGCTGCAAACGGCCGTTTCCTGGGTCGAAATCGCCGGTCAATCATTGGTGGTCACGGCCGTTACCGCCCCCGATGATTTTGACGACGAAATCTCCCCTGTCGTCCACCGGCTGCGAGAAACGTTGGCTCCAGTGGCCTTATTTGTTTTGGTGCAGCTAGGGCAGGACGTACAACTGGTCGCCCGCAGCACCCATGACAGCGTCAACGTGGCCGTCATCGCCCAGGCATTAGGCGGCGGCGGCCATCCGCGGGCCGCGGCCGCCATCATCATCGGGCGGCAGTTGGCTGATGTAGAAGCGCAGCTGCGCGATTTGCTGCCGCAGTCGGTGCAGCCACTGGCCACCGTGGCCGAAATCATGTCTCACGGTGTCCAAACCTTATCGCCAACAGTCACAGTGGCCGAGGCGGAGCGGCAAATGCAGCGCTTCGGCTACGAGGGCTACCCGGTTTTTGATGAAGAAGCGGGCTGTCTGGTGGGGCTGCTCACCCGGCGCGGCGTAGATCGGGCGATGAGCCACCAGCTCCAGCAGTTACCCATCAGCCGGGTGATGAAGGCGGGGTCGTTTACGGTACGGCCGTCCGATTCCATCGAACGGGTGCAGCAGTTGATGCTGGACGAGGGCTGGGGCCAGATTCCGGTCGTTGGCGACGGGGACGTCGGCGATCCGACACAATCAACACGCCCCATCGGCGTTGTGACCCGTACCGATGTGTTGAATTTTTTGTTTAAGCCGTCACCGGAAACGGCCGTATCCAATCTACGCCCCTTGCTCACCCAATCACTGCCGCCAGCCATGTGGGGAATGGTGCTGGCTGTCAGCCAGGCAGCGGCCGCCCTGCAAATGCCGCTCTATTTTGTCGGCGGGCTGGTGCGCGATTTGCTGTTGGGGAATACGGCCGTTGACCTGGACATGGTCGTCGAAGGCGATGCCATCAAACTGGTGCACCAACTTCAAGAAACCTACGGCGGCGAAGTTCACACCCACCGTCGTTTCGGCACAGCCAAATGGTTTGTGACGCGGAAGATTTGGACCACGGTTGCAAAAGAAGCAGGGGAGCAGGGGGGAAGAGGAGAAGAGGAAAATTACTCATCCCCGCACTCCCGCACCCCTGCCCCCCGGCATCCCTCTCTGCCTGAGACCATCGACTTCGTCACCGCCCGCTCCGAATTTTATACCCAGCCATCGGCGCTGCCGGAAGTAACGCGCGGCTCGATTAAACTGGATTTACACCGGCGCGACTTCACAATCAACACGCTGGCCGTACGGCTGGATGGGGCACATCTGGGCGAACTGCTCGATTTTTACGCCGGACGGCGCGATTTGGAGCAAGGACTGGTACGGGTGCTGCACAGTTTGAGCTTTGTCGATGATCCGACGCGCATGTTACGAGCTGTACGGCTGGCCCAGCGACTGGGCTTCCGCATCGAAACGCGTACCGCAGAATTGATGGTTTCAGCCTTACCGATGCTGGATCGTGTCACAGGCGACCGCATTCGGCACGAGATTGAGCTGGCGCTACGCGAACCGGCTCCGGCAGCGGTAATGACCCGGCTGGCCGAAACCGGCATCCTGGCCCAAATTCACCCGGCCCTGCACTGGTCAGAGAGGATGACGGCCACGTTTGATCGGGTTGATGCGGAATTGGAGCGCGAGATTTGGCAGGAGGAACGGCCGTACCGCTGGCGATCTTTCCTCTATTTTGCCCAATGGCTCGTCCCGCTGTCCACCGGCGAACAAGACGAAGTAATGGACCGGCTGCGGGTGCGTAAAGCAACGCGAGATGATGTGGTGTTGCTGGTGCGCTGCCTGGAAGCGATTGACGACCTGCCGGCTAAACCACGTCCCAGTCAGGTTGAAAAGGCGTTACGGCCGTATCATCCCCGTGTGCTGCTGGCGGCCCGAATTGCGTTGGGCGATGCTCCCGGTGCGGCCTGGGTAGAGCGGTATTATGCTGAGTGGAGAGGGGTGAAAACGGCCGTTTCCGGCGACGATTTACGGGCAATGGGATTAAAACCTGGCCCCGCCTATGGCATCATCCTCAACCAACTGCTGGCCGCCCGGCTGGACGGTCAAATCAGCAGCGTGGCAGAAGAGCAAGCCCTGCTGGAGCAAATTTTGACGAGTAACCAGTGGGCAAGCAGCGCCCCCCTCCAATGAGCTAGGATTACTTGGCGTTTTTTGGTATACAATAACTAATATGAACACAGTTAAGAAAGCAACGACCGTTATTCGCAAGGTTTTGCAACAAGAAGATATTCATGTGGAACAAATCTTCCTGTTTGGTAGTCGTGCCAGAGGCACAGGTCATTCTGACAGTGATTGGGATTTGTATGTTCTGACGGACCGTGAATTGACATTTACCGACCGTCGACGCCTGACAACAAAGATCAAACGGAATTTAGCCAAACTACACATTCCTAATGATGTGCTTCTCAAATCCAGCCAGAAATTTCATGACACAAAAGATCTTTCCGGTCACCTGGCTTACACTGTAGCGCAAGAAGGTATCCCGGTATGAAAGACTCGCTAAAACAGTTGATACAAAATTGGCTGCTGAAAGCGGAAAATGACCTGAAAATTGGCCAGGACGAAATGCAAACGGCTGAACCGACTACGGATATGGTTTGCTACCACATGCAGCAATGTGTAGAAAAGTATCTAAAAGCATACCTTGTGCTTAACCAAAGCTCTTTCCGTCACACACATGACATTGCCGAACTCATTGAACAATGTAAAAAGTTCGACACCACATTTGACACGCTTTATGAAAGTCAAGCTGATTCTCTAACGATCTATGGTGTTGAAATTCGTTATCCGGATGATTTTTACATGCCCACCCGTGAAGAAGCGGAATCCAGCATTCAAATCGCGCTTGCTGTGCGCAAATTTGTGCTAGCCAAGCTATAGAGCCAGTTTTCTTTTGCCACTCGGCCTTCTAAAATGTGGACAACGTCCCTTCGCCGGAATCAACAACCGCCCAATTACCCCTTTCTAAATAACCAATCGCTTTTTCTGCTGCCCCATCCATCAGAACGTTGAGGCGTAAATTGGCCGCGATATTGGCGATGTCGATGACTTTGATGTAATCGCTGAGCGGCGCGTCCTGCGGTGAGAGGGAGGCCAGCATGTTGGGTGATTGGTGGAAGAAGGACCATTGGAAACGGCCGTCACCCTCCCCCAGATGCAGCGCCAGCGAATGGATCCCCGATTCCACCAAATCTTGGAAAAAATGCGTGCCATACGACAGTTCCGGCATGTGGCCATCCTGGGCTACCGCCATTTCTACCAACACCTTCGTATTAAAAATGTCGGCATACGTCACGCGAACGCCCAATTCCAGATTGGCACTACCCCAGCGGCCCGGCCCAATTAATATGAACGTTTCCTGCTCCAACCGTTTATTCAAACGGCCAATCGCCCGGCCCAATTCCAGTTTGGTTGTCTGATTAGACAAACGGTAGTAGCTTTGCGGATCCACAAAAATGATATAGCGAATCCCTTTGGCCTGACCATCTGGAATGAGTTTGCGGGCCGTAAACAAAATATCTTCATCAGGAATATCATCGGGAATTGTGACCCGGCCGGTTTCGACACGAGTGCTCAACGGCCGGCATTGCAGCAAGTTCAATTTGTAATTGGGATAGGGATAATCAGGGATAATTTCTACTGTGAACTCAACATCGACCGGCCTCTCGTATACTGCTTCCAACCGCATGAGCGCCGACCGCATCAGATCAACAAACTTCTTCTCTTTGGTCAGCTTATTAAACGTTAACACCAGTCGGTCTGATGGGCCTAATGAAGCAGTGGACAAAATGTCGGGCAAGTAATCCTGTTTGTCAACCGCAGCGATCAGACGCAAATTGGGAAATTCCGGTCCCAACACCTCGCGAAAGGGCAATGTTTTGAATTCATTATCCTCTAAATCGATCACGTCGATAAATTCCTGGGAATATTGCCGGATCGCTTTCGCGGTTGTTTCCGGACGCAGCTGGGGATGGCTCAGGGCAATCATGCGTGGATAATCGCGCCCCACCCGGTCTACCGCCCGGGTGCCAATACCGGACACTAACCGTAAAAAGCCGTCTTCACGCCGAATTTTTTCGTGCCAGCGGAATGGATTTTGGCTAAAAGCGACACCGGCTAATGTGGGAAAGTAGTAACGGCCGTGTCTCTCTCCTTTCACCTCTTGCAGCAAAACCCCCATCCGCTCATCATAATCAATCAACCCGTTCCGCTGCCGGTACAATATCGCATCCGGGTTCAGCGAACTGGCATACACCCGGCGAATGGCATTCAACAAACCGTGCAAATTCTCCTCAGATGTTCCCTGATTCGGACAGAAAAAACTCTGATATTTACCGGCAAAAGAATACCCAAAATTATCTTCCAACAAGCTGGACGAGCGCACAATCAATGGGCTGTCACCCATCTTCACCAAAACTTGCCGCAACCGTTCTACAATTTCTCCCGGGAATTTACCCTGAAGATGCGCTTCAACCACAGAGTCGTGATCCGCGCGAATCTCATCCAGCGGCCGATATTTTTGATTCATCAAATGATCCAGATTATTCATCAACCGAAAGTCATAGATTACTTCACTGCCAATAAAAAAAGATTCTGGAATACTGACCTGATTGCCCGCATCCCAACCCGCCTCCGGAGCTGCTTCCTGTAAGATTTTCCAGGCCAACGCCATGCCTGCCGACTTGCCGCCAATTTTGCCCCGCCCAATGCGGCGGCGGTAAATACGTC
>JBNKZT010000398.1:0-5686 GCA_050301775.1 Promineifilaceae bacterium (SeqCode) | reverse complement strand
GCCGTTGATAATGTCAAAGCCTTCCACCGTCGCCGTCACGTCAGGGGCAACGTAAATAACGCGGCCCATCTGCTCGGCGTCCAGGGTGGTCGTTAGGGTTTGACTGGAGAAATCGATCTGCCAGCCGCCCACCAGGTTGACATTTTTGTCCAGGTGAACGGTGGTCAGCATGTCGCCGCTGCTATCGGTGCAGGCGCTGGGCGTTGTGTTATGTAGATGCACGCCGCTGCACGTCCCGGCCACATCCAACGTGTCGCCCGGCTGGGCCACCAACAATGCTTCCTGGATGCTGCCGTAAATCACGTCATTCAACCGCACCAGACAGCCGACCAACTCGTCGGCGCCCATGTCTGGGGCCTGGTTGCTGGGGCGCGGTTCGCCGTCCATGTCGGACGCAATGAGCGAGTCAGGATCACCCTGGTCCACGGCTGCGGCCTCGTCCAGCAAATGGAAGTCGCCTATCGCAGGATCGGTCAAGCCAGGCGGAGTGACGTTGTCGTTGATGTCATTCGTTCCCATTGTGGCACTACCGGCAACCGGTGTGCTGGCGTGGGCATGGTAGTAGTTGTAATCAATGTCAGCCGTGCCGCCAGCGATGTAAATCGCCGGGCCGTCTACGTCGTCAGCCTGGTTGCTCTGGAAGATGCTGTCGCGCAGGGCAATATTACCGGCCGCATTGTAGAAACCGCCGCCGTTGGCAGCGGCTGTATTCTCATAAAAAGTCAGATGCAGATAATCAGCAGCGGCATTGTTGTAGACGCCGCCGCCATTGTCGCTGGCATCGTTGTTGTAAAGGATGACGTTGGTGACGCTGATCGCGCCCTGGCTGTTGAA
Organism: Promineifilaceae bacterium (SeqCode); assembly: GCA_050301775.1. GTDB lineage: Bacteria > Chloroflexota > Anaerolineae > Promineifilales > Promineifilaceae > JACKCC01. Next base: position 4,852 of record JBNKZT010000398.1, on the reverse strand, counting down.
GAGGCCGCCGCCGGAAACGGCCGTATTGCCGTAAATGCGCGTCCCCGCCACCTGCATTGTGCCCGTGTGGTTGTAGATGCCGCCGCCGGAAACGGCCGTGTTAGCGGCCACGTGGCTGTAAGGCGACTCAACTTGTTTATTGACGTCATCTATTTCCGAAATGGGTGTGGAGCCAAAGCTGACTGTACCATTGTGATTGTAGAAACCGCCGCCGAGAACGGCCGTGCTCGTCAAAATCCGCACGTCCGTAAAAATAGTGCTGCTGTTCAGATTATAAATACCGCCGCCGGCGTCCTCACCGGCCGGACCGCCGCCCAAACCCGTGGCATCACCATTGACGATGTACAAATCCTCAATGATGGGGGCAATAGTGCCCGTAATGTAAAAGCCGCGTCCCCGCTCTTCCGGGTCCACGTAAGTGGGCAGACCGGACCGCTCGGTGAAATTCGTGTTCCAGCCGCCCTGAATAGTGAACGTCTGCGTCAGGTAAACCGTCTGGCTGATGATCTGGCCGCCAATATCAACCGGGGACACGCCCCGGCAAATGCCGGTGACGCGCACCAGCCGGCTGCTGGCATCGGCGGCGATCGCTTCCTGGATGCTGCCAAAAGGTTCCAAAATGCCTTCGCGCTGGGCGTGGCAGCCGGCCAATTCGTCATAGCCCATGTCATAGCCGGCATCGGACGGCCGGAAATCATCTTCAAAATCCACCGCCAGCGTGGTTGCCGGATCGGCCGTGTCTAACACACCAACTGAATTGCGCCCCAGGCGATATTGGTCATCCACAAACATCGGGTCAACGAAGATGTTGCCCGTACCAGCGGGCACGTTGACCGTGCCATTTTGCCATAGGTCACTGTAGTTCAGGCTGATGGAACCGGCCAGATGATAAATGGCCTCGCCGCTGGCCGCGCTGTTATTGGCGAAAATGCTGCTGACAACTGTAGCGTTAGCGTTAGCGTTGTAAACGCCGCCACCACTGCCGCTGGCCTGATTCTCGACGTAGGTATTATTGCCTAACGTGACGGTTCCTCCACCCAGGTAAACAGCGCCGCCATTGCGATCAGCACTATTGCCTTTGAACAAATCGTTTTGGATTTGAGCCACCCCGCTGGTAATGTAGACAGCGCCGCCGTCCTGGATTGCCGTGTTGGTGTAGAAAGCGCTTTGCCGTATCGTCACCAGGGCATTGCTGTTGGCGTAAATCGCCCCGCCGTGAATGCCAGCGTGATTGTTTTCGAAAATCACTTTTTCAAACACCGGCTGAGCGTTTGAGCCAACCAATACCGCCCCCCCAAATCCGGCATCATTCCTGCCATTACGCAGGGTCAGATTACTGATACTGGGCTTCACGGCGTTATTCGCCGCGATATTGAAAATCAAAGTGTTTAGCCCAGCAGCATCGATGATGGTTTCACCTGGCCCAACCTGGTCCTTAAACCCGTTGATCCAGCCGCCGGAAATATAAATCGTGCCGTTCAACGGAATGTTTGACTCGTTGTACGTGCCGGTGGCGACTTGAACCTGGTCACCACGGGAGGCCTGGCCGACGGCATGGGCCACAGTCTGGCAGGGTTTACCGACCTGAGTGCAGTTGTTATTCGTGTTGGTTCCATTCGTGGCCACGTAGCGTGTGCCGGATGTAGGTTTAGCCATTACGGTATCGGTGACCATGTCGGTGACGGTCACATCATGCTCCGAAACGGCTTGAATGCGAGCAATGTCCAACAAACCGGCCGGCGCTTCCGGCGGCACAGTCACCCGCACCCGCACCAGGGCACTTTCGCCGCTGGCCAGAGACGTGTCGGCCGGCAATAATTCGGCCCAACTGCTGCCCGGTAACAGCTGGACAGTGATGTTGTCGAAGGCATCACCCGTGTTGGTCAGGCTGTGGGTGAAGGTGATCACGTCACCGGGCAGGACTGTATCCGAATAGTTGGGGGTAAAGGCAATGCCAGGCTCAGCGTTGACAATGGTTTGGACAACGGCCGTTGTCGAAATCGTGTTTGATAAATTAGAAATCACCCGGATCGTCGTCTGGCTCTGCTGCAAGGCAGTGGCCCCTGCCGGAACGTCCAGTAAGGTATTAACGACGGCCGTTTCCTGAGGATTCAATGAAACAGAAGAAGGACAGGTAACGAAGCTCCAACCTAACGAATGGTTGCATTGGAAGTTATAAGTGTCTGACAAGTTGCCAGTGTTGCGAACGACGTGACTGAATGTGGCAGTTGTCCCCCGATCAACGTATTCCAGGGAAGTGACCGGCTCAATCGTCATTTCGATCAGGTCGCCGTATTCGTCAGCGCCGACGTCCCAGCGGGTGTTGAACGGCCGTGCTTGCCCGTCCATGTCCACACCTACTTCAGCCGGCGTATCAGGATCGCCGGTATCAATATTAGGGTTAGAGCCGTTGTCGTACAGGTGGTAATTGTAAGGTGACGTGTCGCGCTTCACAAAGGTTGGATCGCCAGTGATGGGACTGGCAAAATTAACGCTGGTACTTACCGCATCATCATGCACATTGTTATAGCCACCATTAACTGTGCCACTGTCACCGTCGTTATAAATGCCATCATATGTCCCGCCCGTGTTGAAGGCAATGATTGTGTTGCTAATGTTTACGGTTACTGTCGCACCGTACACATAAATGCCACCGCCATTTATGCTGGCTTGATTGTCGGCAATCGTGTTATTCCACAGCACAGCATCAGTCAACAAAGCAACAGCGCCACCGCTGTTACCCTGGGCAGTGTTGTGATGAAACAAGTTGCTGAGAAGCATCACAGAGGAGGCGCCGCTAAAAGCATAAAGACCGCCGCCCCAACCGGCTGTATTGTTGTAAATTGTATTGGCTTCAATCACGGCCCCACCAGCCGCTACATAAACTCCACCACCCAATTGTGTTATATTATCATGAATGTCGTTCAAGCGAAGAATAGAGTCGCTTACGCCATTATTTTCTATATAAACGCCGCCGCCATACCCGCCCGGCGCACTATTGTTATGAATCTCGTTCTCTACGATAACCGCAGCTCCGGCATCATAAATACCACCCCCTAGATGGGGAACGTCGGTTTGGTTATTGCGGATGATGTTGCGCCGGATAATCGGCGTTCCGCTCTCATTATGAATGCCGGCTCCTCGGGGAGAACGGCCGTTTTCAATAATAAAATTCTGAATAAGCGGACTAATATCACCGGAAATACCAACAACCCGGCGGGCTGCTTCGCCGTCCAGAATCGTCGGGTACACCAGGGGATCAGGGGAAGTGGTCCAATTACCCGCATCGTAACCGCCCGTCAGGCTGATGGAAGCAGTGAGCGTGATGACGGCACTGCCGGTATTGGTATAGGTCCCACTGGCGACGTGGATTTCATCCCCATTTGTTGTGGCTAGGGAAACGGCCGTTTGCAAATCACAGGGACTCGTATCCGAACAATCTGTGCCCGAACCATCCTTGGTAACATAATAGGTAGTCGCAGTGGGCTGGGCAAAAGATTCGGCCGCCCCCATCAACCAGAACAGTAAAACCAGGCTGCTGAAAGCAAGAAATGACGCAAAACCTAACTGAGGTAGTCGTTTTTTATCAAGTCCAAAATTAACTAATGACCAGACGGAAATGAGAAAGCGGGGATTTGACATAAGACCCTACCCTTTTCTATTGAAAACTTTCACGTAAATTAGATAAATTCGCGCTGGGAACCAGTTGACAGAGAAAGCATGGGATAACAACAAACATAGATAAAACCTCTAAATCAAGGACTTTCTATATCAGTTGCCATCCCATTCAAAATGGCTTTATCCACTAAACAGCCCAACACTTCAGGCACACTGTATTAGGTCACAAAAAACCAGGGCTGTCAGACGACTTCCCCGGGTAAATTGTGGACCTCTTACGGATTGGCAGCAGCACTATAGCCGGTATTGCCTATGGTAAACTGGCCACCACATGGAGCGCCAACCGACCCACTCAAACCTGAGGCCAAACCGAGGTTGTTGGTTGATCCCGACATGGAACTGGAACCGGTATCTGAGGAAATAGGAATGCTGCCAGTAGCACTGTTTTTCAGCATTTCACCATCTTTTATAACCGCCACAGTGGCATCGCTGATGGTAACGCTGCATGAGCCGCCACCACCGCTAACCGAAATATCCGCACCCAACACCATATATTCAACACCAGAGGAGGTGATAAATTGGCCATTTAGACCACCAACGACGCGTACATATACCAAAGCCACTGCCGAACCCAAAACTGTAAGGATAATGATAACGGCAACGGCGATCAGAACCAGGACCAGCGCATATTCGACTAATCCCTGGCCCTCTTCTCGCTTGGGCAAATTAAACATAGCATGACTCCATTGAAATAAACAATAAATTGATAACTAACCCGGTACGTTCTCGGTTTTTCACGGAAATGGGAATGTGGCATTTCATATCCCCCAACTTCGAACACTACAGGAACTGCATGCTTCCCGCAAAAAACAGAGAATATACATGCACAGATCTATTCTTGCATAATGTAAATGATTTATGAGGATTTGTAAAGAGAAATCTTAACGAACGTTATGAATGAACGTTGGCTCCCCCTTGTTCTTAAACACAATCTTGACGCGTTTCCAAAACGATCCCGATCATTTTACAAAACGATCAGGATCATTTTACAAAACGATCCTGATCGTTTTTCCAAAGAGCTACGAGCGTTTTTCCAAACGCCCGCACCCCACGAAGACCACTACTCTGACTGCTTCACAAACTCGGCATTCTTCAATATCTTTTTGAACTCCTTCCCCGGCGTAAAAAGGGGCAGCACGTTGACGATGTTTTGGCTGCTGACCTGCTCCGGCGT
>JBNKZT010000397.1:0-5723 GCA_050301775.1 Promineifilaceae bacterium (SeqCode) | reverse complement strand
CGAAGAACTATTTGTTCGCATTGGCGCAATGGACATTAATTCCTTCGACGCTAAGTGCGAAAATTTCGAAGGCATCTCTCCACGTTCAAGTGTTATTGTCGTTGGTGATCGTCACTTCAATGGATGGTCCTTCCAAAAACCGGGTAATGTCAAAACCAACCGCCACCCGTCGCCGGTCTTCATACACAAATAAGCCCACTTGATTAAATTTCACATCTTCGCGCGCCTTGGGCATTGCAAAAGAGGAGTCGAAGAATTGAACCGGGGTCCCGGCTGTTTTGTCCGGCCCATTGGGATTATCATTGTCAGATTCAGGCCCCATGTATAAGGGGATTGATTTATCGTTCATTATAGTTCCTCGCCAATTGGAGGGCCGACGTCCCGCCGCAAATGCGGCCAAGACGCCTGCGCTCTCCGGGAATTTTTATGTTTCGGTTTTTAGTTTTTCGCCGCCGAATGAACCGAGTTTCTCAAGCACCTGCACCAGAGCGATCTGCCATTCGTGGGTGCTCATCTCGCGGCTCATCCAGACGGCGGTGCGGCTGACGCGGACGGCGTCGCCCAGGTAGCGCTGCAAATGGAAGCGGTTGAGGCCATCCAGGTCGGCCAGTTTGATTTTGACCTGGCCATTTTCAGTGGTAACGGCCGTTACCCTGCTCCGCTGGGCCAATGCCTTAATTCGTAACTGGTACAACAAATTATGCAAAGGATCAGGAATTGGGCCAAAGCGGTCGGCCAACTCCTCGGCCATTTCGTCAATATCGGGCAGCGAATCCAGCAGCGCCATCCGCCGGTACAGGCGCAAACGCAGCGCCGGATCGGGCACATAATCCGTCGGTACATAGGCTGCCAGGGGCAAATCAATCAGCGTTGCCTCCGGCAAATCAAACGAAATCGTCTCGCCGGCAATCTCCGCTTTGCGCTTCTTGACCGCATTGGTCAGCAGCCGCGTGTACAAATCAAAGCCAACCGCGCTGATTTGACCGCTTTGCTGCCCGCCTAACAAATCGCCTACGCCGCGAATCTCCATGTCGCGCATGGCAATCGTGTATCCGGCGCCCAAATGGGTCTGTTCGGCAATCGTTTCCAGCCGGGCCTGGGCATCGGCCGTTAGCGAACGCCAGGAACCATGGAAGAAGTAGGCATAAGCGCGGCGTACACCGCGCCCCACCCGGCCGCGCAGTTGATACAACTGGGCCAAACCAAACATCTCCGCCCGATCGACGATGAGTGTATTCGCATTAGGGAAATCCAGGCCACTTTCGATAATCGTCGTGCTGAGCAAAATATCAATCTTGCCCTCAGCAAAATCAATCATGATCTGCTCCAACTGGCGCTCACTCATCTGGCCATGCCCCACAGCAATCCTAGCCTCCGGCACCAGCCGCTGAATAATCTTTTTGACGAGACCAATAGACTGAACCCGGTTGTGGACAAAGAAAATCTGCCCGCCGCGATCCAGTTCGCGCAAGATGGCGCGGCGCAAGCGCGTTTCATCCGCTTCACCAACGTAAGTTTGCACCGGCAGCCGCTCCGCCGGAGCGGTGTCGATGATGCTGATGTCACGCACACCGGTCAAACTCATGTGCAGCGTGCGCGGAATGGGCGTCGCCGTCATGGTCAACACGTCCACTTCGGTCCGCCACTGTTTTAGCTTTTCTTTGTGAGCAACGCCAAACCGCTGCTCCTCATCGATAATGACCAGTCCTAAATCTTTGAAGGAAACATCGTCGGACAACAGGCGATGCGTTCCAATAATAATGTCTACCTTCCCAGCGCGTAACGCTTTGACAATTCTTGTCTGCTGGGTGGCTGTCCGAAAACGGGAAAGCATTTGCACCTCAACCGGGAAAGGCGACAGGCGGTCGCAGAAGGTGTTGTAATGCTGCTGCGCCAAAATCGTTGTGGGAACCAGGATAGCCACCTGCTTCCCATCCAACACTGCCTTAAAAGCCGCACGCAAAGCAACTTCAGTTTTGCCATAGCCCACATCACCACAAATCAGGCGGTCCATGGGCAACGGCCGTTCCATATCCGCTTTCACTTCGGCAATGACCCGCAGTTGGTCTTCAGTTTCACGATAGGGGAAGCTGGCTTCCAATTCGGCCTGCCATTCGCCGCCGGGGGCAAAGGCGTGACCGGGGACGGTTTCACGGGCCGCGTACAGTTCCAATAACTCACCAGCCAATTCGTCAGCCGCTTTTTGCGCTTTGGCTTTGGTCGCGCCCCATGATTTTTCGTTAAGCCGGTTCAGAGATGGCGGCTGCTCACTCGAACCAATCCATTTGCTCATCCGGTCGGCGTGGTGGACAGGGACGTAGATGACATCGTTGTTGGCGTATTCGACAAGCAAATATTCCCGATCCGCGCCGCCAATGGAGCGAGTAACTAATCCATTAAATTGGCCAATGCCATATTCCAGATGAACAACAATATCGCCGGCCGTAATGTCGGCAAAACGGGCTTCGGGGGCAATGGGGGCCGGTTTGCGCCAGCGGCGTGGTGCCGGCCGATTCCAGCCAAATATTTCGGCATCGGTTAGCAAATTGAGCAGGATTTCATTGTTTTCCCGCACTATCAGGCTAAATCCTTCGGCCAGACTGCCACGAATGAAGGTGAGGCTGCCATCGGGGGGAAGCGCTGCGAGCTTCTCTGAAGGGGTGAAGGGGTGAGTGGGTGAAGGGGTGAACAAAGACTCACCTTTTCCCCCTTCACCTCTTCCTTCTTCTCGCCACAACTCAGACAAGCGGGCCGCTTGCTGACTAACGATGATGATACGATCACCTTCACGTCGGGCGGATTTGAGATGGGTCATTAACGGCCGTACCTGTCCCCCATATCTTGGCCCCGCTTCAAACGCTTCTGTTAACTCACCATCCAAAAACGGCGATTGATTGGGATCGCTGCTTTCGCCCAAAATAAGCGGCTGCCACCATTCCAGTTCAGCGGTCATGGCTGACCAATCAAACAATGGCGATGGGTAGCCGGGTGGCAGGCTGGGCTGTTCTTCGTGAATTTGATTGGCGTGATCCTGGAGTTCGTTAACGGCCGTTTCCAAAGCCAGCCAATCATCCACCACCAACAGCGTGTTTTCCGGTAAATAATCGAGCAAACTGGCCGGTCGCGGGTAGAGCAGCGGCAGATAAAATTCCAGATTGGGGAACGCTTTGCCGGCTTCCAAGTCAGGAATGTCATCGCGCCAGGAAGGTAAACTGGACTCTTCCGGGCGGGCTTCATCGGCCAGAGAGTGGGCGTAGGCGCGGGCCACGCCGGGCAAGGCTTCGCGTGTCGGGGAAACTAACAAGCGCTCAGGGGCGGAACGGCCGTTCCAGGCAATCGAACGTTGGGTAGCCGGGTCAAAATAGCGCAGCGTATCAATCTCATCACCAAACAACTCAACCCGCACCGGATAAGGCGCATCGACCGGGAAAATATCAACAATGCCACCGCGACGACTGAATTGTCCGGCCGCTTCCACAACGCTGGATTCTTCGTAGCCAATGTCGGCCCAATTGGCCAGACTTTTCTCCAAATCAAGGATTTGCCCGACACGCAGCGCCCGCGTGCTGGTCACAAAATGGCGCTGCGGTAATGTTTTTTGCAAAAAAGCGCGCGCCGAACTGATGATAAACGGCGGCCTGTCGAGCAGTGGAAATTGCGGCTGTTGTCCGGCCAGCAACTGTGACAAAACCTGAACCCGGCCCAATCGCGCCCGCTGGCTCCACGGACCCCGATCATAGGGCAACGGCGTTGGTTCGGGAAAGCGCAGCGCTTCGCAGCCCTCAGGCAGCCACATTTCCAGCGCCTGCTGCCAGGCCGAAACCGCATCAACACGACCGGTTAGCAAGACAACTGGGACCTGCCGGGTCAGGTAAAGGCGCGCCAAAACAGCCGCCCGCGCCGATTTGGGCAGGAGCAGCGGCGGCAGTGGCTCTGGCTGACTGAGCCTTTCGACCAACTTGTCAAACGCCGGCAGTTGGTCAAAAATGTCGAGGATTCCGGATACGGACATAATTAAAGGATGAAGGCGGAATAATGAACAATGAATTTATTCTGCATTTAAGTTTTTGTTGTGTCGGGACATGGCCAGGTCGATGCCATCGGTTAGAAAGGTGGAAACGGCTTGAACGGCCGTGTCAATTAATTCAGCCACAATCGGCGCATCTTCCTTGGTAAAATCTTGTAAAACATAGGCGGCCGGCGGCATTCGGCCCGGTGGGCGGCCAATTCCCAGGCGCAAACGGGGAAAATCGTTGCCAAAATGATTGATGATCGATTTCATGCCATTGTGGCCACCGGCCCCGCCTTTTTCACGCAAACGGATCGTACCAAATGGCAAATCCAGTTCGTCATAAATGACAAGAACATTGACTGGCAGGATGTTGTAGTAGTTGGCAATTGGACCAACAGCATCGCCGCTGAGGTTCATCATGGTTTGCGGTTTGGCCAGAATGACGGATTGATTGGCGATACGGCCGTTACCCACCAACGCCTTGTTCTGCACCCGGTTTACGCTAATTCCATGCAATTCCGCCAGCCGATCCACAATCATAAAACCTACATTATGCCGGTTACGTTGATACTTGCGGCCCGTATTGCCCAGCCCAACAATTAAAAATTTGTCGCTGGCCAACGGCATTGATTCAGTTAACGGCCGTGCCTCTTTGTCACTCACGATTTGGTTCCTAAATTTGCCCCAAAGTTTGTTGATCCACATCATAAATTTCAAGCGAAGACCTGTTCATTTATTGAGCATATGGTTCATATGCCTTTTTCGATAAGCAAGGCTGACGAACTTAGAATTCTATCACATTCAACCCCCCCTGACGAACCGGGCAGAAGAAGAATCTAACGTTTTCTTAATTCGCGTTTTGCCGGCTTCGGGTTATAGTAAAGTAGATCAAAAAATTTCAATCTGGAGTTATTTTATGAAGAAGAAAACATGGCTATTCATGCTTTTCACCCTTATTTTAGCCTTGTTCATCACCGCTTGTGATCCATCCAGTACCGGCCCGGTTTTGGTATCGGACACGGCCGTTGACGGAGCCGCAGAAAGTGACGTGATAGAGAGTGAAGGAACGGCCGTTCCCATCCTCGAAGATGCATTCGAAACAAGCGCCGATTTGACCAGCAGCGACACCGCCTACGATGCCAATGGGATTGAAGTCGGCTTTACCGAAGATGGCCGTCCTTACCGGGGCAGCCGCAGCGCCCCCATCATTTTAGAAGAGTTCTCCGATTACCAATGCCCATTCTGCGCCCGCTACTTCGCAGAAACGCTGCCTTCGCTGCTGGAAAACCAAATCGCCAACGGCGAAGTGATGACCGTATTTTATGATTTTCCCTTGACCAGCATCCACAACCAGGCCGCCGCCGCCGCTCATGCCGCCCGCTGCGCCGGCGACCAGGGGGCTGATGCCTACTGGAACATGCACGACAAAATCTTCGCCAACCCTGCCGAATGGTCAAATAACAAAGCCGATACCGTTTTCAAAAGCTACGCCGAATCATTGGGGCTGGATACCGTCCAATTCGAAAACTGCCAATCTGCTGGCAAATACGAAACCCATATTCAAGACGACATCGATCTGGCTCGCAGCCGGGGCATTGGCAGCACACCCAGTTTCTTCGTCAATGACCAAATACTGGTTGGCGCGCAGCCCCTGTCGGTGTTCAACGAGGCCATCGCCATTATCAGTGATGGCGGCACTTTGCCGGCAGAT
>JBNKZT010000396.1:0-5732 GCA_050301775.1 Promineifilaceae bacterium (SeqCode) | reverse complement strand
CCTGTGGCAAGGCAGCCTGGACCTGGCCGGAACCAATCCGTTCGATTTGCGCTACATGGTACAGGCAGTCAACGGCGTCGGTCTGGTCAGCCTGGCCACCAATCTGGGCGCGTACTACATCCCCGGCATCACGGCCACCGGCGGCCAGCCAACGGAACTAACCTTCACTGCCCCACCCACGACTGGCGCTTACGGTTCGCAAGCCACGTTTACGGCCGTGTTGACCAGCGGCGGCCAACCGATTGCCAATCAACCCATCGCCATTGGCCTGGGGCCGCAAACCCGCCTGGCGCTGACCAACGCCAGCGGTGAGGCCACCGTTACCCTGTCTTTACTCGGTATACCTGGGGAATACAACGCCAAAGCCTCTTTTGCCGGCAGCATTGATTTTGCCGCCAGCACGGCCAGCGCGCCTTTCACCATTGCCAGGCAAGACACTGTTTTGACGCTGACACAACCGGCCAGCGGCTTCGCCGGTGATGATGCCTTACTCACGGCTAACTTGAGCGATGCCAACGGCCGTGTCCTGGGTGAAAAGACCGTCTTCTTCGTCATCAGCGGTCCTGGCGGCGCGGTCAGTGAAGCGGTTATCACCGATTACACCGGTCAGGCTGTGTTGGGCAATTTGACGACGCTGCCGCCGGGCACGTACACCGTCAACACCTACTTCGGCGGTTCCGTGCCCTTGCATACCGGGGAAACGGCCACCTACTTCGACGAACGTTACCATCCGGCTCAAACCAGCGGCACATTGGAACTGTTGAATCATGCTCCGGTGGCCCAGGACGACCTGTACATGGTCGATGAGGACAACACCCTCATCGTGGGCAGCGCCTCCGGCGTCTTGAACAATGACAGTGATGGCGACAACGACCCGCTGACAGCCAGCCTGACAACGCCGGCCGGCAGTGGTCAGGTGACACTCTATCCGGACGGCAGCTTCACCTACGTCCCCAACGCTAACTTCAACGGTACCGACAGTTTCAGCTACGCGGCCAGTGATGGTCATGACAGCAGCCCGGCCACCGTCACCATCGTCGTCAATGCGGTCAACGACGCGCCCACGGCGGTTGATGACAGTTACAGCCTGGACCAAAACACGAGCCTCACCCTATCGGCTCCCGGTGTGTTGGTGAATGATGGTGATGTGGATGGGGATGGCTTAACGGCCGTACCCAACACCACCCCCAATCATGGCAATCTAACCCTGAACCCCGACGGCTCGTTCACTTACACCCCCTTCCCCGGCTTCTACGGCCTGGACAGCTTTACCTACCGGGCCAGCGACGGCAGCTTAAACTCAGACACCGCCACGGTGACACTGATGGTGAACTTCGTCAACACGCCGCCTGTTTGCGGCAGCGCCCATGCCAGCGTGGACTCTATCTGGCCGACGAATAAGGACCTTAACCCGGTAACCATCCTGAGCGTCACCGACGCCGACGGCCAGCCGCTGACCATCACCATTACCAGCATTTTCCAGGATGAGCGGGTGGGCAAAGGCAGCAGCAGCCCCGATGGCTTTGGCGTCGGCACTGATACCGCTTACGTCCGGGCAGAACGAGATGGCAATGGCAACGGCCGTGTCTACCACATCTACTTCACCGCCGACGACGGCATGGGTGGATTGTGCAACGGCGAAGTCCTGGTCCCCATCGTGCCCCACGACCAGAGCGGCGATGTAGAAGCCATTGATGATGGGCCATTGTATGACTCGACGATTCCAGATTAATGGATAGCATCATGCAGACGACAAATTCCGTGTCGTACCTGTAGTTTTGAAACGGGGCGGGTCAGATGAATTGGCCCGCCCCGCTTCCATTTTTACACGATTTGCATTGGCGAGACTTGAAAAATTCAGGCATTATTACGTCATGCTTGATAAGTCATGCATCACTCATTCATCACATTCATGACACAATAACGTATAAAGATTCAAAGGCAAACAGAAGAAGGAGCAATGGAACGACCCAGCGCTTACATTCCCATGGATCGACGGCAGGCCATTTTGCGGGGCGAGACGCTGCCCAGCGAAACCAACGGCGCTGCTCTGTTTGCCGACGTATCCGGTTTCACCCCTCTCACGGAACGCTTGCTGCAAGAACTTGGTCCCCAACGCGGCGCAGAAGAGCTGACCCGCCATCTGAACAGTGTTTACGATGCCTTGATCACCGAACTGCACCGTTTTGGCGGCAGTGTCATCAGTTTTAGCGGCGACGCCATCACCTGCTGGTTTGACGGCGATGATGGGCTGCGGGCGACGACCTGTGCCATGGCCATGCAGCAGGCGATGGGTCAGTTTACGGCCGTGTCCACCCCAGCCGGCGGCACAGTTGAATTGGCTATGAAAACGGCCGTGGCCGCCGGTCCCGCCCGCCGCTTCCTCGTCGGCAATCCAGACATTCAGCTCATCGACGTCCTGGCCGGCGCCACCCTCGAGTCCCTGGCTGCCGCCGAACACCTGGCCCGCAAAGGGGAAGTCATTCTGGACGAAGCCACAGCCAACCAACTCAACGGCCAGGTCGAATTCATTGCCTGGCGTGACCAGCTCCAAAATCATCAGCGATTTGCCGTCGCCGGAGCGCTCAATCGCAGCGCCTCTCCCCGGCCCTTGCCCGACATTCCCGTCGGCACCTTTGACGAAAGCCTGAGCCAGCCCTGGCTGCTGCCCGCCGTTTATGACCGGCTGCGCAGCGGCGGCGGCGAGTTTTTAGCGGAATTACGCCCGGCAGTCGCCCTCTTCATGCGTTTTGGCGGCATCAAATACGATACCGATCCGGAAGCGGGTGAGAAACTGGATCAATTTGTCCGCGCCGTTCAGGGGATTCTGGCCGACTACGAAAGCAACTTGTTACAGTTAACTATCGGCGATAAAGGCAGCTACCTTTACGCGGCCTTTGGCGCACCGCTGGCTCACGAAGATGACGCCGTCCGCGCTGTGTCAACCGCTTTAGAACTGCGTAATCTGCCACATACTTTGACCTTCATCAAAGATATCCAGATTGGCATTAATCAGGGGCGGCTGCGCACCGGCGCTTACGGTGGCACGATGCGCCGCACCTATGGCGTATTGGGCGATGAAGTCAACACAGCGGCCCGTCTCATGCAGGCCGCCCAACCGGGGGAAATCCTGGCCAGCGTCGTCGTGCAGCGAGGGGCGGCGGATTCCTTTAACTGGAACCCGCTGCCTCCCTTAATGGTCAAAGGCAAATCACAGCCATTATCAATTTTTAGCGTCGAAGGCGTCAAAAAACAGCAATCCATCCGCCTGCAAGAACCACAGTATGCCCTGCCCATTGTTGGCCGCAAGGCAGAACTTGAAATCATCGAACAGACCATCACCAAAGTCCAGCAAGGCTTTGGGCAAATCCTGGCCATCACCGGCGAGGCCGGTATGGGCAAATCCCGGCTGATCAGTGAAATCATCCGCCTGGCCACAGCAAAGCAGTTTGTTGGTTTTAGCGGCGAGTGCCAATCCTACGGCACGCACACCAGTTATCTGGTCTGGCAGCGCATCTGGCAGGGCTTCTTCGGCCTTGACCTGGCCGACTCGCTGGAAACGCAAATTCAAGTATTGACTGCCCAATTAGAGGAGATTGACGCCACGCTTGTGTCGCGTCTGCCACTGCTGGGAACCGTTCTCAATTTGCCCATTCCCGACAACGACCTGACCCGTACCTTCGACGCCAAACTGCGCAAAGTGTCATTGGAATCAATCCTGGTTGATTGTTTGCGCGCCCGCAGTCAAGACCAGCCGATGCTGTTTATCCTGGACGACTGCCATTGGCTGGACCCGTTGTCGCAAGATTTGGCCGATACGATAGGCCATGCGGTTACCGACCGGCCGGTTTTACTGGTGATGGCCGCCCGACTGGCCGGCGGCCCGACAGTCGGACCGGAAGATGCCGCAGCGCTGACAATTACCCGACAATCTCACGCAGCGGAAATTAATCTGACCGAATTTACACCGGAAGAAGCGGAACAGCTTATCAACTTGAAATTGGCCCAATTCTTTGAACAAACCGAGAAAATTCCGCGGGAAATGGTTACTCGCATCACTACACGAGCGGAAGGCAACCCGTTTTATATTGAAGAGCTGCTCAATTATTTACATGACCGGGGGATTGACCCGCACAACGCCCAGGCGCTGCAAAAACTGGATTTACCCAGCAGCCTGCACAGCCTGATTTTAAGTCGTATGGATCAGCTAACCGAGAGCCAGAAGAGCACGATTAAGGTGGCCAGTGTAATCGGCCGTTTATTCCGGGCAGCTATGTTGTGGGGTGTGTATCCTCAACTGGGCGATGAGCAGCAAATCAAAGTAGACCTGGAAATCCTGAGCCGACTGGACCTGACGCCGCTGGATACGCCGGAACCGGAGCTAATCTATCTATTCAAGAATATAGTGACGCAAGAGGTTGCCTACGAAAGCCTGCCTTACGCCACGCGGGCTATGCTGCACGAATTGATTGGTCAATACATTGAAGTCAAGTATGCCGATTCGTTAAACCAATACGTCGATTTGCTGGCCCATCATTATGAACGCAGTGAAAATGATGCCAAAAAACGGCTGTATTTGTTCAAAGCCGGAGAGGCGGCCCAGGCTAATTATGCCAATGGGGCTGCAATGGATTATTACGAACGGGTGCTGCCGCTGATTTCCATCCTGGAGCAGGCTGATGTGCTGCTCAAGCTGGGTCAGGTTTTGGAACTGGTGGGGCGTTGGGATGAGGCTTTTGACCGGTATGAACTGGCATTGGACACGGCCGTACAGCTCAACAACCTCCATATGCAGGCCCAATGTCAGACAACCATCGGCGAACTGCACCGCAAACAAGGCCATTTTGATGATGCCATTATCTGGCTGGAACGGGCGCGGCGGGGTTTCGAATCATTGGGCGACGAAGCCGGTCTGGGCCAGGTGCTCCACTTTTCCGGCTCCCTGGCGGCGCAGCAGGGCGATTACGCCACTGCCCGCGACCGCTACGAGCGCAGCCTGACCATCCGCCGCAGCCTGGACGAAAAACCACAGGTGGCCAGCCTGCTGAGTAATCTGGCCATCGTCGCCCGCTACCAGGGCAATTACGCCGCCGCCCGCTTCCTCAACGAAGAAAGCCTAGAAATCCGCCGCGAACTGGGCGACAAGCGGGCCATCGCCGTCTCGCTCAACAACCTGGGCAACGTGGCCCTGGATCAGAAAAATTATGATGAAGCCCGCGCCTGGTTGCAGGAGGCATTAGGCCTTCAGCGCGAAGTGGGCGATAAGTCCTACATTGCCAATTCGCTTAACAACCTGGGCAACGTCGTTCGGGCGCTGGGTGACTACGAGACGGCCTGTGAGTTGTATAAAGAGAGCCTGGCCATCAGTTATGAATTAGGTGACAAGTGGGCGCTGGCTTATTTGTTGGAAGATATGGGAGCGCTGGCGGCGCTGCGAGGACTGCCAGATCGCTCTCTGTTCCTGGTAGGCGCTGCGGCCTGCCTACGAGAAGAAATCGGCGCGCCTCATTCGGCGGTTGAGGCGGAAAAGTTGGCTCAAATGCTGGCCCCGGCCCGGCAATCGCTCACCGAAGCGGAACAGGCCGAATTTCAGAAAAAGGGTTATCAGTCCAGCCTGGACAACGTGGTCGAATTTGCCATAACTATGCCGGATTAGGGTCATCCACAAATAAGTTATCGGAATTGGTGGATGACCTTCGAGTAACCGTCCTTCCAAAAAGGGAAGTAATTGT
>JBNKZT010000395.1:0-5734 GCA_050301775.1 Promineifilaceae bacterium (SeqCode) | reverse complement strand
GTCATTTGGGCTGAAGCGGCGTTCATTAGAGCCAATTCGGCTGTGCCGCCAATCATCCCCCCGGTGCGCAAATCAGAGACCAGTGGCATCCCGCCCATGAGCAAAGGATGACCTGGTTTTAGCAACTGCACGTAGACAATCCCGGCCAGCTCTTCGGCCACAACCTGCACCAACGAACCAACCAGCGACGCCGGTGACGTGGCCCCGGCCTGCGGCGCGGAAACCAGCGCCACCGGAATCCCGGCGCGCACCGCTTCGGTCAGGGTGGCCGTCGTTTCCGTGGCAAAACGTAATGGACTGACCATCCAGCCCAGATTGAAGGAGAGAAACGGCCGTGCCAGAAAATCTGCCTCACTCCCGGCAATCATCACCCCCATCCGTTTAATCTCGGCTACCTTATCCGGGAAATAGCAGCCGCCCATGACGTGCTTGCGCGTCGCTGCCAGACAGGCGTAAAAGGTATTGACGTCAATATCGTCATTGCCCACTTCACGAGCCACCACCGGACGCAGAAAAAAGTGGATATTGTCCAGCGTATCCACCAGCCGGCCGATGTCGTACAAATCGCGCAAACGGGATTCTCGCGGCCGTCCCGTTTCCAAATCGAGTACAGTAACGGCCGCTCCCCCCGTACCCAAATGCACCCGCTTGCCGCACAGGTATAAATCCATGCTGCCATCCCGGCTGTACAAGACCACATCCCGATTGACCGTTTCCAGCGCCGTTTCCACCATCTGGCGCGGAATAAAGACGCGATTTTGGGCTGCGTCCACCCGCGCCCCAGCTTTGGCCATGATGTCACGGCATTCCGAAGGCATGATTTCCACGCCGGTGCGTTCCAGAACGGACAAAGCCGCTTCGTGAACGCGCGACACATCGGCATCTTTGAGCGGCTTGTATTGGCCGCCATCCAATCCCGGCGGAATTGCTGCCGGTTTTTTTACTTCTCGCTGCTGCCGTTTACGGCGTGTTTGTCGAGCCATTTCTCACTCCATTATTCGTTTTACCATGCTTGCCGGTACAAATCAGCCATCACTACTTCGCTGACAGCGCGGGGATTGGTCCACCAATTCAGATCGGTGTAGGCGGCTTTGGCCAGTGCGGGAATCAATTTTTCGTTGACCCCAGCGTCGCAAAGCGTTGTTGGCAGTCCAGTGTCAATCAGAAGATCGTGTACGGCCGTTACCGCCCCCTTCGCCCGTTTCCGCAAAGACCCCTTCCCAGCGTAGCCCAGAGCCGCAGCCACATCGGCGTACCGCTCCAACGCCCCCATCAAACTGTAGCGCATCTGATGCGGCAGCATGATGCCGCAGGCCAGCCCATGATGGACACCGGCCAGACTGGAAAGCGGGTGAGCCAGCGAATGGCAGGCCCCCAGCCATTTGGAACTGATGGCAATGCCACCGATCATGGACGCTTGCAGCATATCGCTGCGCGCCCGCCGATTGTCGCCGCGGGCAACGGCCGTTCGTAAACTGCGCCCCACCAGCTCAATCCCCAACAAAATCATCGGGTCGAGAATCGGATTATGATTGGTAGACACGTAAGCCTCAATGAGGTGCGATAACGCGTCCATGCCGGTGGCGGCTGTCAAATGGGTCGGCAGGGTCAACGTCAGTTCCGGGTCCACCAGGGCCACGTCGGGGGTGGTGCTGGTATCGCCGACGCCGAATTTGATATGTTTTTCAGTGTGAGTGAGGACGGCCCAGGGCGTCACTTCGGCCCCGGTTCCGGCGGTGGTGGGGATGGCAATGTAAGGCGGCATGGCGAATGGTGGAGGATACGGCCGTTTCTCATCTCCGGCCAATGCTGCATACTCCCAAACCGAGGCGTCTGGCGGACCGCCAACGTGCAGTTTGACTGCTTTAGCCGTGTCCAGCGCGCTGCCACCGCCCACGCCGATGATAATCTGCCCCCAACTTTCGCGAAAAGCGACCGTCGCCGCGTGAACAGAATCTATACTGGGATTGGCTTCTGTTTCAGCATAGACCCTCCATGCCAACTCGGCTTTATCCAGAGCCATCGTGATCGGTTCCAACAGTCCGGCCGATGCTACGCCGGGATCAGTGATAAGAAAAACATTCATCGCCCCCCGCTGCCTGGCTTCCTTCCCTACCAATTCAGCCGCGCCAAAGCCAAAATGGACCTGTCCCGGCCAGAGATAAGTTGAAATCTGGTTTTCTGTCATTTTTTCCTTTTGGATGGCAACAACAGATTAAGAAATAAACGGATTTTTATCCGTTTATTTCCCAATCCGCTGTTGTCTAAGAAATGGATCCAATCCCATACGCCCCGTGCAGTACCTGCCCGGTGGCAAACCGCTCCATGCGGTAAGGGGCGATGGAAATCCGCGCTACTTGTCCCAACACAACACTGGCCAAACCCTCGCCAATCGTCGGAGCCAGCTTAAATCCGTGCCCGCTAAAGCCGACGGCCACGTACAGCCCTTCGTAACTTGGCACTTCGCCAACAATAGGATTCCAATCGGGCGTGATGTCGTATGGTCCAGTCCAACCGGCAGTGCATTGGGCATCGGCGAAAGCGGGCATCCGATTGCCAATAAGATCGGCGATGCGCTCAATATGGGCATCGTCCACGTCATCGCGCAGGCTGTCCGGGTCTTCAAGAGGATCGCCGTGGTCACCGGTTCCAACCAGAACGACGCCGCCCGTCTCCGAGCGGAAGTAAATTTTGTCGGGTGTAGTCAAATCTTTGACGACGGGCCAATCGAGGTGATACGGCCGTTCAATCTTCAACGTAATCACTTTGTGGCGGCTGTTGACGTAGGGGAATTCCACGCCAATCATCCGACCCAAATTGTGCGTCCACGGCCCGGCAGCCATAACGACGACCGGCGCTTCGAATGTGCCGCTGGTGGTGGTGATGGTTTTGATGTCGCCGTTGAGGGTGATATTGGTCACGGCCGTATCCGTCCTTACATCCACCCCCAACTCTCTGGCCCGCCGGGCATACGATGTCGTCGTCAAATATGGGTCGGCATAACCAGCTTGGGAATCGTAACCAATCACATCCACGTCATCGAATTGCAACAGGGGATGGATTTCGTGGGCTTCGGCGGGGGTGAGAACGGCCGTGTCAATACCCTGCGCGTTTTGGGTCCGAAACACCGCTTCCATCGGTTCCCGGTGTTCGGCCGGTCCCACAATCAGATAGCCAGTCCGCCGCCAGCCCACATCGCCGCCCACAATATCATCAAAATTGCTAAAAATCTTCAGGCTTTCCACGGCATGAATCAGGTTCGATTCAATCGAATAATGGGTACGGACAATGGCGCACGACTTGGCCGTCCCGCCAGAGCAAATGTCGCCCCGCTCCAACAGGATGACATTTTTCGCGCCCAACCGGGCCAGGTTGTACGCTGTGCTGCAGCCTACCACCCCACCACCAATCACAATGATGTCAGCTACCTGCGATTCAGACATACGCTTCTCCTAAATTTTGCAATCTACGTAACTACTCAGGCTCACGAGAAGAAGTTCAACTTTTAGCCGGCAAATCGTTTGGTCAACCAGAGAAAAAGTTGAACTTCTGGCTTAGTAGTTACCAATCTACGAAAAAAAAATTACACTTCATGCTTTATGTCTACTACACTTTCTTTGGTTGACCTCAACCGCAGCATCCACAATCCGGCCGGAATGAGTGTTAACACCGCCATCCAGCGCAGGGCGCCGGCCACACCCAGGCTCGTATCAAGCACACGACCGGTAACGCCCGCTCCTGTGGCGCTCATTAACGTAAAAAAGGCAAACTCCGTGGCAAATACCCGCCCCCGTACTCGATTGGGCACAAGCTGCAATAAAAGCTGGGTGGAAAACACCCAAACCAGGCCATTACCCACCCCGCGGAACAGCGTCCCAAACAAAACCAGCGGGAAATTGCTCAGCAGCGAGACAATCCACAGACCTAATGCCGCGCTGCTATAACCCACGCCAATCGCTGTTCGCAGCGCGCGATCATTGTCCTTCGTAAAACGGCGGGCGATGATCGGACTGATACCCGTACCTACCCCCACGACAGCATACATTGCCCCCAGGCTGATGCCGCCGCCCTTGCCGATCACAAAAATGTTTTCGGCAATGTTCACCTGGACGACCTGGAAGCCGCTGGATACCAGCAAAGCTACAGACGCTTTCAGCAGGGTGATGACCAGGATGTCACGATGCGCTTTCAGGTAACGCAGTCCATTCACGTACTGCCGCAGCGCCGCGGCAATGGTTTTGTCTGATTGGGCTAAAACGTCCGGCGTCTTGTAGGCGATCTGGATGATGAAAAAGGCTGAAAGCAAGAAGGTAATCGAATCAATGACGAAGGCCGGGCGCGCGCCCCAGATTCCGGAGGCCAAGCCGCCCAGCGCCGCACCAAAGGCCAGCATCACCGACCAGGTAGCCGAACTGAGGGCATTGGCCGCGCCCAGTTCACGGTCGCTGACAATGTCGGGCAGGATGGCGTTGCGGGTGGGGAAGAAAAAGCCGCTGATGCCGAGCTGCACGGCCGTTACCACATACAACAACCACACCTGACCCGGTTCCCGCACCAGCAAAAAGAACAGCACCACCACCGCCCGGCTCAAATCCGTCGCCACGAGGATGCGCTTGCGGTTATAGCGGTCGGCCACCACCCCGGCGATGGGACTCATCAGGAACGGGGCCAGCATGCGCACCACAAACAGGCCGCCCACCGCCAGCCCCGACTGGGTCAGCTCGGCCACCAGCGAGGCGGAGGCAATCAGGTTAAACCAGTCACCCAGCAAACTGATGATCTGACCGAACCACAGCAGGCGAAAGGCGCGATTACCTCGCACCAACTCTACATAACCAACCGTTCCGGCCGTGGTCGTTTCCGTTGGCAGTTTGTCACGCATGGCGCTCCTTCACTATCGACGTCAACTGTGCCCCGGCCAGCCGGATTAAATCCTGGGCATCAAGCTCCAGCCCGGCCATTGGATCGCCGCTGCTGATGTTGACGTTTTGGCAGTCGGCAACCGCCTCGTCAAAAATGATCGGCACATCGTCCGGCCAACAAAGCGGGGCGACGGCTCCCTGGACGTATCCACCCACCCGCAGAATCTCCTCGGCCGAGGCAAAACTGAGCCGCCGCCAATCGTCGGGTAGATGTTCACGGACTGCCTGGGGATCAAGGCGGGCATCGCCCAGTACGCAAGCCAGGACGTAACGGCGTTCGCCGCTTTTCTCCTTGAGCAGGATAGATTTGACCATTTCCTCTTTAACGACGCCGCGCTGGGCAGCGGCCGTTTCCACGGTAAAAACCGGTTCATCATGTGGCAGCAGCCGGTAAGCGATGTTGTTTTCTTCCAAAAGGGCAATTACTTTGGTATCAGGTGGGTTCATAATGGTTCAATAAATGATTGATTACGGCGCTGTCGGTCAATTCAGAGCAGCGCCAAATAGTTTTCTCCAGTTCAGCTACGTGCGGTTCAGGCAGCATTTCGCCGGCCAGCCAGCGGAATTTGGCCTGTAGTTCGTCGTCGGTGGGCGGGCTGTCGGCGTCCCAGGTGGGTTGGACGGGGCCAGAATCGTAAACCTGACGACCATCGGCTAATTCTATTACTACGCGGGCAAAACGTTCGGCGGGGAAACGGCCGTTATACCCCTCATCCTCCACCAACTCGACACCATCCGACAGGCGCAAGACACGTGGATTGCGTAAGGTGTCACCGCTTAATTCTGAGGCTCCGAGACGGCCGTGTACCAAC
>JBNKZT010000394.1:0-5735 GCA_050301775.1 Promineifilaceae bacterium (SeqCode) | reverse complement strand
GGCCGTTATCCGTGATTTCTTCTTCCGGGCTGCCGACTACACCCTGACCGTCACCCTTGCCGAATAAACATAACGCAGGCAGCCTGAGTTATGGAGGAAGAGGATTATTGTCCAACACAATCTTGGTCGTTGACGATGATGTCGCGCTGACCAAAACCATCGAGCGCATCTTAAAAGATGCCAAATTCGTACCGTTTTTTGCTTATACAGCCGAGGATGGCGTGCGCCTGGCGCAAGAACAGCGGCCCGACTTGATTCTGCTGGATGTGATGATTCCCCACATGGGCGGCTGGGCTGTCTGCCAAACCGTACGCCAATTTACACAAACCCCCATCATCTTCCTGACCGCGCTGGGCGATGTGGACAACATCGTAAAAGGGTTGGAAATGGGCGCTGACGATTATATGGTTAAGCCGTTTGTTCAGGCCGAGTTCCTGGCCCGCGTCAAAGCGCATCTGCGCCGTACCCAAGCCGTGCCCACAGCAACTAAGTTTGCATTGAGGGATGGTGCGTTGGTGATTGATACGGCCGCACACATGGTCACCGTCAACGACGAAACGGTCGATTTGACGCCGCGCGAGTTTGATTTGCTGCGGGTTTTGGCGGCTAAAGCTGGTCAAGTCGTGCCTACGGCCGAACTGGTTAAAGAGGCCTGGAGCCTGACCGACCGGGATGCGCTGGACAATATCAAGCCGTACATCCATTATCTACGAAAAAAAATTGAAGCCGACCCGGCTGCGCCGCGCTGGATTTTGACCGTGCGCGGCATCGGTTACCGGTTGGCGGTTGAGTGAGTATGCAAGAAAGACCCGATATTATTTTTATTGTGCTGGATACCCAGCGCGCCGATCGATTGGGCTGTTATGGGCATGAAACGGCCGTTACCCCCAACCTCGATCAATTCGCCCAACAAGGCATCCTGTTTGAGCAGGCCATCTCGCCGGCCCAGTGGACGATTCCCAGCCATGCCTCCATGTTTACCGGCTTCTACCCGACGACACATCAGGTGACTCAATCGTCGCAAAGTCTCAGCCCGGACACGCCCCATCTGGCCGAACTGCTGGCCGACCAGGGCTACGAAACGATTGGCTTTTGCAACAACCCGCTGGTGGGTATTTTGAACAACGGTTTCAAGCGTGGCTTCAAGACCTTTTACAATTACGGCGGTGCTTTTCCCACTGTGCCTTTTGAATCTTCGCGTTTGCCCTGGCCCTTGAAGCGTTTGTCGTCGGCCTATACCCAATTTTTGCGGCGCATTTCTTACCCGATTCAAAACTTCTTTGGCCAATCAGATTTGGCTTTTCGCTTATCATTGAATGCCTGGTTGACGCCGCTGTGGTCGAAATATGCCAATTTTAAGGGTCAAAATGCCCGCTCGGTACACGATGTCAGCCACTTTTTGCGCCAGCGGGATAAACGGCCGTCACCCAAACCCCTCTTTCTCTTCCTGAATCTGATGGAAACTCATCTTCCTTTCTGGCCGCCGGCCGAATTTATCGACAAGGTCGCGCCCTACATGCCAGAAAATGAGGAAGCCCGTCGCATCATGGCCGAGTGGAACCGGGAATCGTCGCGCTGGGCGGCTCCGCTGGCCGAACCGTTGGGTGAACTGGAAAGCCGGGTGTTGAGCGATATGTACGATGCCGAAGTGGCCTACCAGGATGATTATTTGGGGGAATTGCTGGGTGTGGTGAACGGCCGTTCCAACCACAACAGCACCCTCACCGTTATCGTCGCCGACCACGGCGATGGGTTGGGCGAGCACAATTTCTTCGGTCATGCCTTTGTCGCCTACCAGGAATTGGTTCACGTGCCGCTGCTCATGCAGTGGCCGGATCGTTTGCCAAAATCAGATCGCGTCGCCGCGCCGGTGAGTACACGGCGCGTTTTTCACACGATGCTGGATGCTGCCGGTGGCTCCGGTTTGGATGAAGCGGCTGAGTTAACGCTGCTGCACACAATTAACGGCCGTGACCCGGAACAAAACACGGCCTACAGTGAAATTTATCCGCCGCTGAATTTTGTTCGTGTCCTGGAAAACAACCAGCCGGAGCTGCTGGAAACGTTCCGCTGTCTGGCCGTGCGGCGTGCGGCTGTGCGGGGCAGCGGCCCCGATCCGGCCCGCAAATTGATTCAAGTGGATGAGCAGCCGGACGAACTTTTTAATTTGGCGGTTGATCCGTTAGAATTACAGGATGAGTTGGCGCAGTTCCCGGAAGAAACGGCCGTGCTCCACCGCGAGATCAGACGAATGACTCAAACGGCTAAAATGAAGCAGGCAAGTTTAGGTGAGGGAACGGCCGTAGACCTGGAAGACAAGCAGCTCCGGCAGCAGTTACGCAGTTTAGGCTATCTGGATTAAAATGATGCGCGGGGATTAAGGGATTGGGGGATAGATTGAAAAAATCCCCTAATCCCCCAATCCCCGCTTATCCCAAAAATCAACAGTAGAGGAGAATTGATGTTAGACGGATTACAAATTGACAGGGTGGCCTTCACCATCCCCATCGGAGACGGATTTCCTATCTTTTGGTATGGCATCCTAATCACGCTTGGCATTGCCATCGGCGCCTGGTGGGCCGCCCGCGAAATCGAACGGCGCGGCCAAAGCGTTGATGACTTATACAACGGGCTGATCCTCGTTGTTTTTTCCGGTTACTTGTTTGCCCGGCTCACTTACGTCTTGTTAGATGTCATTGACGGCGCTCAATACAATTCCTTCCTGGATGTCATCAATATTCGTTCTGGCGGGGTAAATATTTTGGGCGGTTTTGCCGGTGCGGTCCTGGTTGGCTTGTGGTTTGTTCGCTGGCGCAAGCTGCACTTCTGGCATTACGCCGATGTCGCCGGCCCGGCCTTGCTCATTGCCCAGGCCATTGGCCGCTGGGGCAATTTCATCAATCAGGAATTATATGGCCCGCCCACCGGCTCATCATGGGGTATCCTCATTGAGCCGGCTTTCCGCCTGCCACAGTACCGTGATTTGAGCCTGTACCCGGCCGACACCACCCGCTTCCATCCCACTTTCCTGTACGAATCGTTGGCTCTGTTCATCGGCTTTATTTTGCTAATCTGGCTCAACAACCGCTACCGTGATCAGTGGAAGCCAGGTGCCTTGTTTGCTATTTTCCTGATTTGGTGGGGCGGTAACCGCACCTGGATCGAATTTTTCCGGCCCGACCAACCGGCCATCGGTAATTCGTTCCTGACCTATTCGATGTTGGCTGCGTTTGTCATCGCCCTGGTTGGCGTTTATCTACTGCTCCAACGCTACAACAAAATTCCGGACAAATCGGCCCGTCGGCGCAGCAAACGAGTTGTTAAGCCCAAGCCACGTCGCAACTAAATTAACAATACGCAGTAATCATTAATATGCGGGGATTAGGAGATTTAGGGATTTTTAATCCCCGAATTCCCTAATCCCCGCTCTTGTAATAAAAGGAGCACGGCCGTTTCGTCTGTTACAGGTGGAATGTCTGTGCTCCAATTTTAAGGAGTTAAACATGGATATTACAGACAAGATTGGTGAGTTGGCTTTGACCTTTGACGATGTTTTATTGGCCCCCAGCTATTCTCAGATACTGCCGGCCGAGGTGGATTTGCGCACCCGTTTGGCTGGAAACTTGATGTTGAACGTGCCCATTATCTCGGCGGCGATGGATACGGTGACGGAAGCGCCGATGGCCATTGCCCTGGCCCGGCAAGGCGGAATTGGCGTGCTGCACCGCAATATGTCCCCCGAAGAGCAGGCGGATGAAGCGGATAAGGTCAAACGTTCCGAAGCGGGCATGATTGTTGATCCCATTACGCTGCATCCATCAGATACCCTGGCCAAAGCTGAAGAGCTGATGAGCCGCTACCACATTTCCGGGGTGCCCATCACCGATAATGATGGTGTGCTGGTTGGTATTTTGACCAATCGAGATGTGCGTTTTGTGACGCCGGGACCTCAGTTAGTCGCGGAATTTATGACCCATGAAAATCTGGTGACAGCGCCGGTAGGCACAACGCCGGAGGAAGCCAAGGAGATTTTGCACCGCCACCGTATTGAGAAGCTGCCTTTGGTGGATGGCAACGGCCGTCTCAAGGGCCTCATCACCGTCAAAGACATCCTCAAGAAACTGGATTTCCCACTCACGGCAACGGATGAGAACGGCCGTCTCCTCTGTGCGGCGGCCATTGGGGTGGGGGCCAAAGGGATGGCGCGGCTGGAAAAACTGGTCAATGCTGGTATTGACGTCGCCGTCATCGATACGGCTCATGGACATACGGCGCTCGTGCTGCAAACAGTCGAAGCGGCTAAAAACCTGTATCCCGATTTGCCCATCATCGCCGGGAATGCGGCCACGGCCCAAGGGACGCGCGATCTCATCAGTGCCGGGGCCGACGCGGTGAAGGTTGGCATTGGCGCGGGTTCGATTTGTACCACACGCATTGTGGCCGGGGCGGGGATGCCGCAGTTAACGGCCGTGCTCGAATGCGCTGCCGAAAGCCACAAACACAACATCCCCATCATCGCCGACGGCGGTATCAAATACAGCGGCGACATCGTCAAAGCACTGGCCGCCGGAGCCGATGTGGTGATGCTCGGGTCCATGCTGGCCGGCCTGGAAGAAAGCCCCGGCGACATCATCCTCTACGAAGGCCGCCGATACAAAGTGTACCGCGGCATGGGCAGTATGGGCGCGATGCAGGGACACGGTGCTGACCGTTACGGAAGTGGCGTCAAGTCCAGCGGTGAGCGCGACAAATTGGTCCCGGAAGGGGTTGAAGGGCAGGTGCCCTATCGCGGCAAATTGACCAACATCATTTACCAGATGGTTGGCGGGCTGCGCTCGGGTATGGGCTATGTTGGCGCGTCCAATCTGGCTGAATTACAGGAAAATTCCCGCTTTGTGCGCATTACCAATGCCGGTTTGTTGGAAAGCCATCCGCACGGCATTCTGATCACCAAAGAAGCACCCAACTATCAGGCCCGCCGGTAGACAACAATTCCCAAGACGAGTTAGCGTTATTTCATGCGCCATCAGTCATGCGTCATCACGCATGACTGATGGTGCATGGCAAAATCCATAGATTTCCGGGAATTTGTGAACAATTGTCCAAATTGGCCCAAAATCGTTGGCAAAGTGGGGTATAATAGGTGTCCAGAAAATACTTATATGCATGTATCGCCAGCGAATACCGGCAAGATAGTAGGAGAGCTTTAGGATGGCAAGACGTAAGGTACAGCTGTCGCAGGACCAAAAACAGAAGAATGCTGAAATCTTAGAGAGGCTGGAAGCGGAACGCAGACGTTTAATTGAAGAAACGCGTGCACTACAACAGCAAACGAAAAGAAAACCAGGTCGCAAACGAAAGCGATACGCATCAGATGAAGAGGAATAAGTTCACATGACCTGTGTTGAGGGAAAAGGACCTCAACAGGTGTGAATGGCAGCGCATTCCCCGGGAAAATAAGTTGTTCCACATTGGGGTAAGAATAAGCCAGCATGAACTTTGATCATTCAACATATATTTCGCCGCTGACCTGGCGTTACGGCAGCGAGACCATGCGCCAGATTTGGTCGGAAACACACAAGCGGCGGTTGATGCGCCGCGTCTGGGTGGCGTTGGCCACGGCGATCGCAATGTCGTCGTCCGTCGACTGGCCATCCAGCGGCGGCGAATACGCGGCCAGCCGGTGTGCGGCCGCCACGGCGTTGAGGTCGTTTACCAGTGAGTTGAAGCCGTCC
>JBNKZT010000393.1:0-5786 GCA_050301775.1 Promineifilaceae bacterium (SeqCode) | reverse complement strand
GCCGCCGGTGGCGCCGCCACCTTCGACGCGGTGGCTCGGTTTGGGGCACATACCCAGGTAATCCTGGGCCATGATGGCCGCCATCAATTGTCGGCTAAAATGATCGGAGAAATAAGAGGCGACTGTGCCATCGACCAACTCTAAAAATTGGCGGTGGCTCAGGCTTAAATCGGACAGGGCATCATCGTAGGCTTCTTTGACGAGGGCCGGGAAGGTCTTGTCAGGACGGGCTTTGGTGAATTTGCTGACTCCCCCGGCGATTGCATACACGGTTTGCATAGGAAATCCCCCTTTGGAAATGTGGAATGCGGAATGTTGAATGATGAATTCCGCGTTCATCGTTCAGCGGTCATAGTTGGTTCGCATCACCTCCTTGTTTGAAGTATATGATAGCATGAAATTGGGGGATTGGGGCGGGGAAGGGGGCAACAGCGAGTTGTAGCACAATTCTTAAGGCTGATTCCATGGAAACGGCCGTTGCCATAGCCAAGAAGTGCCCAATTTTGCAAGGTTACAACGGCCAGATTACGGTTTATGAGACGTTCGAAATGTGAACAGTCATCTCGAATAAAAACGACCTGACGAATGCCAAGTCATTTTTATTTGTACGCCTGACATGTCCGGTGGTGTGGAGTGGGGCCCCCCTATCCGAGTTTGGCGGAATATTTTTGACAATAGTGATCGATTTAGCGTAAACTGAAAATCCCTACTTTGAAGTGCGGAGGTTTATTATGAGTCTGATTACCCATATCATTAAACGAAGCGGCGCTACTGTCCCTTTTAATCAAGACCGAATCATGAATGCGATTTACCGGGCCGCCGTTGCGGTGGGCGGTCGCGACCGGGACCGCGCCCGCTGGTTAACCGAACAAGTTGTGGCGGCTGTCGAGGAAAACTGCCCTGAAGGCCATGTGCCCCACATTGAAGAGATTCAGGACACAGTTGAGAAGGTTTTGATTGAAAATGGACATGCGGCCGTAGCCAAAGCATACATCCTGTACCGGGATGAACGCAACCGCCGTCGCCGGGTCGAGGCCGATAGAGCGGCCCGGCCATCGGATAATATACCCTGGTCCAAAATCTGGCGGGTACTGGATTGGGCTGCCCGGTATGATTTACAGACGATCTGGCGGCTGAATGAGCGCATCGCTAATGGCGAATTCCCGCAAATTGTCCACGAGGCGGAGGCGGCTTATGAGGATGATGTGGACACGGCCGCTTCCATGGTCATTAAACGGCGCGATGCCTTGCGCATGGTCATTGTCAGTGGGCCATCCTCATCGGGTAAAACGACATCGACGATCAAGCTGGAACAGCGTTTGCAGCGCGAAGGGTTGAAGTTTGTTACGCTCAACGTGGATAATTATTTCTTTGATTTGGAGATGCATCCCAAGGATGAGTTTGGCGACTATGATTTTGAGACGCCCCAGGCGCTGGATTTGCCGCTGATTAATGAACATTTGCAAAAGCTGGCGGCTGGTGATGAAGTCGTCATTCCCTATTACGATTTTAAGACTGGCAAACGATTTCCGGACCAAACGCCCATGAAGTTGGCGCCCAATGAGATTTTGTTGATTGACAGCTTGCATGGTTTGTACCCGCCGATGACAGAGGGCGTGCCGACGGAGATGAAGTTTAAGCTGTATCTGGAGCCGCTGCTGCAAATGCGGGGGCCGAACGGTTATATTCGTTGGACCGATTTGCGCCTGATTCGGCGAATGCTGCGTGATTCGGTGCATCGGGCGTACAAGCCGCAGCAGACGCTAGAACATTGGCATTATGTGCGGGCCAGCGAGATGCGCAATATTATCCCGTATCATGGCACGGCCGATTTTATCATTAACAGTGCGATGCCTTATGAGCTGGCTTTGTACCGTGCCCGTTTGTTTGATCAGTTTAAGACATGGGAGCAGGAATACGAGGGTAACCCGCTGCGTGAAGATGCCTACACGCGGGCGACGCGGGTGAGGCAGATGTTGGAGGCGGTGATTCCGGTAGATGATGAAACGGCCGTTCCCTCCGACTCTGTTCTGCGTGAGTTTATCGGTGGCAGCAGCCTGGATCATTGATCAATTTGGATCAGCCAGCAGATACGGCCGTCATCCAGCCAATCAATTTGCCATTCTCCCTGACCAAAAGTGCGGCGCACGCCGCGCAGAAGCTGCTGCAAACGCTGCAAATGGGGGGGCAAGTCGGCTGCCGGGCGCTGCCAGCGGTTTAGTTGGGGCAGGGAAAGCGGCGGCTTGTTGGGGATTTGGACGGTGTCGTGTTCGTTTGTGTGGCTGGGAACGGCCGTTCCCAGCACCTTCATTTCCCGCATTTCCATCACCAAAACATCGCGCCGCCCGGTCAACTGCGACCACAATTCGCATAGAGAGTGCGACAGTTGGGCTGGATCGGTGAAATCTACATTTAGCTGCGGTCTGGCGGCGGCGGTGTGGGTGCTGCGAACAGCTGCCAGCTTGTCCAGATGGGGGAATCTAACACTTTGGTAAAGGGTTTCGTGTAACCAGTTGGGAGCGGGGGCGGTGATACGGCCGTTATCCATCACCACCACTCCCTCATCCAGCAGCAGTTGGAATAATTCATCAAGCAAAATGGCTCCCGGTGGTACGGGCAGACCCGCTTTGGCGGCCTCATCCAGATGACGCCCTTTTGCGGCGACATCCCACTTTTTAGCCCGTCCTGAGCCGAGCCAGATAAACGGCGTTTTCATCGCAGCAAATGGTTCAAGGCCGATTTGGCATCCGGAAACCTGAAGGTGAAACCGGCGGCTTCTAACTGCTGCGGTACAGCCCGCTGGCCATCGAGTACGATGGTTGAGACTTCACCCAGGGCCAGTTTGAGGGCAAAGGCGGGGGCGGGGATGAGTGACGGCCGTTGCAAAACCTGTCCAATCACCTTGCCAAAAGCTTTGTTCGTTAGTGGATTGGGGGCGCTGAGGTTAAACAGCCCGTCGGCAGCCTCGTTTTCCAGTAAAAAGCAGATGGCCCGAACTTCATCATCGATATGAATCCAGGGCCACCACTGCTGCCCGCGGCCCAGCGGTCCACCGGCAAAGAGGCGGAAAGGCAAAACGGTAATGGGCAGTGCGCCCCCTTCCATGCTCAAAACAACGCCGGTGCGAATGACGACCCGGCGCACGCCCAGGGCCTCGACCGCCTGGGTTGACTGCTCCCAATCCAGGCAAACGCCGGCCAAAAAATCACGTCCGGCTGGGGCGTCCTCGGTGAGGATTTCGTCGCCGCAGGGGCCGTAGTAACCAACAGCCGATGATTGGATGAGAACACTGGGCTTGTTAGCCGCTCCTTCAATCGCCTGCACAATTGCTTGGCCGGCCTGCACCCGGCTGTCGCGGATGCGCTGTTTGCGTTCCGGCGTCCAGCGGCTGGGCAGGATGCCGGTTCCGGCGATGCTTTCCCCGGCCAGATTGATGATGGCGTCGGTTTCGTTGACCAGGTGACCCCATCCTTCAGCGGTACGGCCGTTCCACTGAACACCTGTTGCACCTGCCGGAAGCGTATATTTCTCCGGGCTGCGACTCAAAACAAGAACTTCATGTTGGTCGGCCGCCAGACTTTCTACTAATTTACTGCCAATCAACCCGGTCCCACCGCTAATAATTATTCGCATGTTTGACAAATCTCCTCTGTAAATAAACCGCAGAGACGCAGAGAGCGCAGAGAGAATGACAAATGAGGGTTATTTTCATTCATTTGTTGGTGGGCGTAGCTCATGGTGTCTCCTGAAAATATGGGTGTTTTACTGGGAACCTGTCGGAAAAGGAACGATAGTACGCGGAGGACGCGGAAAAAGATATAAAAATCCGCGTCTTCCGTGTTATTCCGCGTCCCAAATCCTCTCGTTCATAACTTTTCCGACAGCCTGCTAACTTTTCTAGTTTTAAGTATACGATCGTCAGGAAGAAACCGGATAAATTAGTGTACGGCCGTTGAAATTCTCATCCACAAATAAGGATTGGGCAAACCTGGTTCAAGGTAGTGCCTGACCGGACCGTAAATAGCTGCCCCGTCCGGTTCC
This sequence comes from Promineifilaceae bacterium (SeqCode), assembly GCA_050301775.1. Classification (GTDB taxonomy): domain Bacteria; phylum Chloroflexota; class Anaerolineae; order Promineifilales; family Promineifilaceae; genus JACKCC01. The sequence continues at coordinate 1,745 of JBNKZT010000393.1, read as the reverse complement.
CCACAGGATGCGGGCATTGGCCGTACCTGACAAATCATAAGCCACCAGTCCTGTATGGGCCGTTCCCACAACGATCTCAAAGTCGGCGTCGCTGTCGATATTGGCGATGGTTGGCGCAGGCAGGGCGCCATCCCACGATTGGCTGCTGCGCGGCAAAGTGACCCGGTGCAGGGGTGAGCCGTCCCAATTCAGGATAATCAATTCGCCAGCACGATTGCTCCCTATTTGCGTCCAGGTGGTGAAGATGACTTCGGCTTTGCCGTTGTTGTCCAGGTCGGTCACGATTGGCTCGGAGGCAAAGCGGATGATGCCCTCACTGGCCTGGGTGACTTGGTAGGGCCAGCTGCCGTGTTCGGTCTTGTCCAGCCAGTAAGCGTGGACACGGCCGTCATACGACGCATACAAAATCTCCAAGAAACCATCGCCATCCAAATCGGCCGCTACCGGATTGGGCTGCACCGTCTCGATAACGTTGTAATTTTCGGCAATCGGGCCAGCCTGGGCGTCGGGGATGGGTAACACGGTCCAATTGAAGCCATTGCCCGACCAGCGGGTGCGGTCGACGTTGAGGATATAGGGCAGGTGGTACAGGCTGGTGTAAGGGCTGGTGCGGCAGTCGTACTGGTTGCCGACGATAATGATTTCCAGCGTATCGTCGTTGTTGACATCGGCAAATGTAGGCGCGCTGTCGGCGAAATTGGGGCGAGGTTCCAGCGCCCCGCCGGAACTACAATTCGCATAACCACGCAAATCGACTTCATGGCTCAAGTGGAAACCGACTCGCGCCCACGGTTTGTTAGCCCCGTAAATCGGATTGGCGTACAGGGGGGTGGCATCATCGTTGTAGCCGACGACGTAATGGGTGTCGTTGGGACCGATCATTTCGGAACGGCCGTCTTTATCCAAATCAGCCAATCCCACATTTTCGTTAAAACAGCCCGCCGCATACCCATTTGTATCATCATCAGGATAATGTACGGGCCAGTTTGGATGATAGTTGGTGCCGGTATGGTTGAATAGGAACCACTGATCATCCGATTTTGTGGAACAAATCAGGATTTCCAAATCATTGTTGCCGTCTACATCATCGACCGCCAGGCTGCGCAGTTCATTGCCGGGTGTGGGCTGCTTTGGCCAGCCGCTGTAAGTTGCGCCGTTGGCTGTGTGAACTGTGACGTAGCCGCCGCTGTGGGCAGTTACGATTTCCAGGCTGTTGTTGTTATCCACATCGGCCACGACCACGCCTGGCCAGCCGCGCCCGCCGCCGGGATTGTCCACCACCCATTGGTCGCTGCCGTCCTCGCCGTTGACGACGACGACCCGGTAATCGGTCCAAATCACTTCCGGTTTGTTGTCGCCATCCAGGTCGGCTGCGGCCGGCGACGAATACCAGCCGGTGCGACACCAGGTTGTCTGGCAACCGCCTTTTTGCCATTTGAGGACAGGGGCGCTGATCGGTGCTTGCACAATGGGTAAATAGACGTAAGAGTCAGCGTTGGGGCTGGCAATGGATGGGGTGGGGGTCACGGCCGTTGCCAATACCAGAAACAAAACAATTAAACTGAAAAAAGCGGCTAACTTCGACATAGCTATTTCCTCACAATCGGTAAATAAACCAGGCGATCCGTCGGCATGACCGTTATGGTGTCGGTCAAAATAGGCACGCCATCTACGATTGCGTTCAACGTAACCGTGTACCAGGTGTAATTGGTCAGGCCGGTCAACGCATATTGGCGCGTACTGCT
>JBNKZT010000392.1:0-5804 GCA_050301775.1 Promineifilaceae bacterium (SeqCode) | reverse complement strand
TCCAGGGATTGAAGTACTTCAAAGAGACGCCAGAAAAAAACGAAACATGTGACGCAGAATTGTTGTTTCTGCAAAGTGCTCGTCGCGCACAACCGGATTTCATGCTCGGCCAGGAGGAAAATGAGACACTGGCCTCCATTTGTCGCCGTGTGGAAGGGATGCCGTTAGCGATTGAATTGGCGGCGACCTGGGTTGATACACTCTCTCTGTCCGACCTTGATACAGAAATTCAAAGAGGTCTCGATTGCCTGGAGACGAAATGGCGAAACATGCCGGCACGCCATCAGAGTGTTCGTGCTACCTTCGATGTCTCTTGGCAGCGGCTTAGACGTGTAGAGCAAGACGCGTTTGTGCGGCTGTCTGTTTTTCAAGGGGGGTTTACGCGTGTTGCGGCTCAAGAAGGTGTTGACGTTTCCATGCAGACTTTAGCCGTATTAGTGGGTAAATCGCTGCTATCTTTTAATCGAGCACACAACCGGTATGAGGTGCATGAACTGCTACGTCAGTATGGGGCCGAGAAATTAGCGCAAGGACAGGAACAGAAAACGGCCGTTTACGACCAGCACGCTACCTTTTATTGCGCGATGCTGGCTGAAAAAGCCCGCTATTTGAGAAGGCCTCATCCACAATGGCAGGTCGCGAACAATCTAATATCGGCTGACATTGAAAATATTCGTTCTGCCTGGAAATGGGCAGTAGACAGGCCGCACATCACCAACTTGAAACAAGCATTAGATGGGTTGTGTCAATTCTATGAGGGGCGAAATTTTTATCAAGAAGGGGTAAACGTCTGTAAAATAGTTATGCAAGCGATACAAGCATCTTCTTCGAATACAACCCCAAGTGATCTACAGTGTGATGCGCAGGACGTTCTGGGTAGAGCTTTGGCTTGGCAAGGATCGTTTTATCGTTGTTTAGGTCAAAATGAAATAGCTCATCACTGTTTACAAAAAAGTATGGAACTTTATGCGCGCAGACCATTAGCTGACCAAGACACATGCGCTGACGGGGCTTTTGTACATCTCAAAATGGGACATTACTTTTTCACACTTGATAATGAAAAAATGCTAGCTCATTATGAACAAAGTCTCGATTTAGCCCGGACTGCGGATGATGCTACAGCGATTGCTGAAGCACTCTGGGCGCTTGGTATTAGAACCGACAACTTACTAAAAGGAAAACAAAATCTTGAAGAATGTTTGGTGCTTGCCCAATCGTTAGATAATTCTTGGCAAGTTGTCGATGTTTTAAATGAACTGGGTTGGATTCAGCAGCAGCTGTTAAATTATGACGAAGCACAAAAACTGTACAATGACAGTTTTATTCTCGCACAGGTCAAGGAATATCAGAAGGGGGTCGCAAATGCACTAGAATCACAGGGGATATTAGCCTTATTTCAGGGTCATTTTGATATTGCGATTGACCAGTTAAGGCAAAGCCTGTCCATAAATCGGCAAATTGGCCAGCCACTAGACGTTGCAGCCAGCCTGATGCCGTTAAGCCACGCGCTGCGATTATCTGGCGAGTTTTCTGAGAGTCTTTCGCTGGCTGAGGAAGGCGTGAAAATTTACAGAGAAATAGGATACTCTGACGTGACCAGCCGAGGTATTCGATATTTAGCTGCCATCAATTTAGACAAAGGATATTACGATGTAGCGTATGATCTGGCGCAATCTACTTTGACATTATCTCAGGTAGGAACTGGTTGGTCTTGGCGGATTCTTGGCTGGGTAGCCTTAGTCAAAGGGAAAAAGAGAGAAGCTTATCAATTGTTTCAAAAGAGCGCAGGTTTTTACCGAGAGATCGTGAAATGGGATCGTAAATCACTTGCTATTTCATTGGCTGCATTAGGTCGAAGTGCTTATGGGTTGGGAAATCAGGCAGAAGCAAAGAAGTATCTTATGGAGGCGTTTGAAACGGCCGTTGCTATAAGAGCATTGGAGCCTGCTTTATACATCTTGCCTTTTTTATCGCTTTTGCTTGCGGATGTTGGCGAATTGGAATTGGCAACAGAAACATATGCGTTGGCGATTCGTCAGCCGTTTGTGGAGAATTCACATTTGATTAATGATCTTTTTGATCAAGGTGTAGCCGGAAAATCTATAAACTTTTCGCCAGAAAAATCTTTAACTATTAAAGGGGTTAACCAATCACAAAACTTGTTAGATGTAATAACTAGATTTTTGAAAGAATTGAAAAAACTTGGTTGGGATAGTCACGAATCCAACTGATTATCCCCAAAGGACAATCTGAGGTTTATTGATTGTCTCACCCTTCTTATTAATCAAAGTTTGGATTAAAACGATAGGGCAATGTAAATGAACTTTGTTCATGCAAGATAGATTACATTGAGTCGAATCGTCAAGGAATTAATCGGCGGTCCTCACGAAATCTCACTGTTTTTAGCTAACTGGTACACCCTCCTCGCTTCCTGGAGTACTTTCTGAAAAACGACCCTTATTTTGGGCGATGATTAATTCCCAATCCGTGCGGTCAGAAAACTATATTTTGGGCCAAAAATATCTATTTCAAGGTCCATATAAACGAAAACACCCTGGTTTCTGGACCAGGGTGCCATATATGGGCGTGAACGGACTCGAACCGCTGACTTCACGGATGTGAACCCTTAGAACCGGAATCACGCCCGTGATGTCATTCTACCGTGGTAGAATCCTTTAACAATTAGCTGTTATGTTAAGAACCGCGAGATCTCATTTGCAAAGTTATTGTAAATCAGCCTCCAGCGGCAAAAGTGATAATTCTTGATGCTATTCTACAGCCTCCAAACTCATAGTCAATTCCGGCAAGTTCGGCGCTGTAACCGATATACTCAACGCGGGCATAAAGTAACATTTTCAAACGTCTGAAAATTGAGGGTAAGGAGGCTGTTCAATTCTTCTTTGTACTCTGTCCCCATCTTGGCAAAGCAATTGTGGATGCCCTTCTTGAACGCTTCAAACTCTTTGTAGTATTCTGAATAGAGGGCTTTTTTCTTGACAAATTTCCATAGACGCTCGATCAAATTGAGATTGGGAGAATAAGCAGGGAGAAAAAGCAGTTCAATCCCCAATTGCTCGGCCGCAGTCATCACCACCTGGCAGCGTTGATAACGGGCGTTATCCATGACTAACGTGATTGGGGCATCAGTAAATTGGGCGGCTAATTTTTTCAGCAACTCAATGACAGAGAGGGCGTTGATGTAACTATCGTTGGTAACGGTGACTAACTGCCGCGTCGTAGCGTGGAGAGCGCCTAGAACGTTGTGCCGCTGCCGACCTGCCGGCGCTTTGATAAACAAACGAGTGAAACACCAGACAAAAGCCAGGAACGGGGCCAATACAAAGTGGGCCGCATCGACGAAAAAGAGATGGCGTTTTCCCGCTTTGGCTTCCTCTAAGCGCGGTGTCAATTCTTGTTCCAGAAACTCTTTTTGTTGGCCAACGTCAACTTTGGCTGGAATTTGTCCCACCTTACGCAGTTTCAGCCCTATCTTTTTCATGAAAACGCGAATCTGACTGAGGCTCCGGCTTACCTTCGTTAACGCTTCAATTCTGCTCCGCGCTTCTTTCACCGTTGCCGGCGGTTTTTCCTCGAACGCTTGCCGGATTTGCGCTTCATAAGCCATGAGTTCGCTCTGAGGCTGATAGAAATTCAACTGCTTAAGCGCTTCTATGCCGCCATTTTGATAGCGCAGCAGGCAGCCGCGCAATGTTTTAGCAGAAATACGGGTAATCCGACAGATTTCTTGATGGGGTAATCCCAACGCTTTCAAGTAAAGCACTTCCATCATCTGGCGTACACGGGGATGAGGATGGTTCATTTTTTGCTCGTAAAGTTGATCGACCTCAGTTTTGCTAAACGCGATTTGAATCATAGATACCTACCTATTTCGTCTTGTTTTGAGCCGACTATAGTACAACGATTATTCTTTGATTCAACTTATTCGATCTCATTTTGTTACTTTGTGGCCGCGCGCAGTATACATCGAATAACTAACCAATTTGCCACTTGATTGGCTATCTTTTTTAGTGGAGAAAATGGCCCGAGTCCGGCTTCCTGCCACACCTGATGGGCGTACTTCTTCACAATAGCGTGAATTCCCTACTCTGCTAGCGATCCACGCTGGCCGATGAATAGATCCTTTTCGTCTTTTTCTGGTCGTGCTTTCAAGTAGGCCCAAAATTGCGTACATGGACGCTGAGGGGAATTTCATTCATTTTGACTTCAATTAGTTGCCGATACCGCCATATCTATGCAATTCAAATAGTGAGTGAGTAACAGAGTAATTTGAGGCCGCTTTGGCCCTACGTCCTTTTGGGGCGTTAGCTCTTAAGCTGCCTCGTATCAGGTGTTCATAAGCAACGAGCGTTTCGTTGCGGCACAGTACTTGACAACCTCAAAAACCTGTTTTCTCTCACCCACTCTGCCAGCTGACTGTGACCGTGACAGCAACTTATTCTTCTTCTGCCATCGCTTCCCATTCTTCCCACGTCAGGCCGTAAGGCGCGCCGCCGCTGGTGTAACCAACAATGAAGGCGAAGCGATCATCCGATTCAATATCCAAAAGCCTCTCTTGTTCTGCTTTTCGCTCTGCCTTTTTGCGCCGTTGGGCAGCCACAGATTGTAAGACGTGCTCTTTATAGTCGGGATCAATCGGGACGCCTAACATCTCTAGTTCCGTGAACACACACTCGAAATCAATACCGTACCTTTTTCGATAGGCTTTGACAACTTTGTTACCTTCATAGGTTTCCAGCCAGCTTTTGGCCGATTCCAGCCGTTGCGGCCGTTTCATGCGCTTGCGCCGGGGTGGTTGATTTTGTTTCCGCTTTTTAGCCATGTTGATTTACCCGTTCACTTCTTTCACGATTGTAGCACACCGTTTCCCTGACTTGCTCTATTCTCAACGCCAAACAACCACAAACCATTGAAAAACTACGGCTTCAGCCATTATTCCCGCGTCTCAGAGGCTCGCTAAGAATTTTTTCGGTTTTTTTCGCCGGAATTTTGACAAATAATCACATACTCAAAACTCGATTTTTGTTAAGTCCTGGCTTCGATCTTGCCATATTTAATTGTTTAATATATCATAGTTATAACAATGATATTTATAATTATGTTTATGGCAAGAAGAAATCATGTTCGTTGACCGGCACGAAGAACTTACCTTCCTGAACCGCCTGCTGACACGCAAGCAGCCAGGACCGGCGCAGATGCTGCTTCTGTACGGCCGGCGTCGGGTGGGGAAGACTGAACTCTTGAAACATTGGTGCCAGCAGAGCGGTGTTGCCTACACTTATTGGGCGGCCGACAAGGAACCGGCCGCCTTGCAACGGCGCAGCTTCATGGCTACCATGCTGGACATGCCGGAAGAGCAAGCCACCGCCTTTGATAGCTGGCCGGCCTTGTGGCGCTGGCTGGCGCCGCGCCTGGCGGAAAAACCTGAAAAGCAGATCCTCATCCTGGATGAACTCTCCTACGCTTCGGCCGCTGACCCAGCCTTGCTCTCGGCGCTACAGCACGCCTGGGACCACCATCTGCAAGAATCCAATGTGGTGTTGGTGCTGTGCGGCTCGCAGGTGACGACGATGGAAGCGATCATGCAGCACCAATCGCCGCTGTTCGGCCGTTTTACCGGCCAGTGGCATCTACAGCCGTTACCGTTTTCCAGTTTGCGCGAATTCTTTCCCGACTGGCCGGCCGAGGAACGGGTGGCGCTGCGCCGGGAGGGCACGATCGACGATTGCGCCGGCGTGGTCGAATTCCTGACCACGGACCTATCGGCTTACGTCACCGGACGGGTG
>JBNKZT010000391.1:0-5805 GCA_050301775.1 Promineifilaceae bacterium (SeqCode) | reverse complement strand
CGCCACCGGGTTCTTTGCCGAATTCGGTAAGAATCCTGATTTTGAGATTTTGAACACCGATGCAGCGGTCCCCAGCCTGATCGACGACCCCAATTGGGGCAGCACCAATACCTACTTGCAGTTGGGCAATGCCGGCGACGAGGTCATTTTGCGCGACGCCAACAATCAGGTCATTGACGTCGTGACCTATGGCAGCGGCAGCTACCCTGGCGTGACCGCCTGCCCCTTGATCACCATCATGAATGCCAGCCTGGAAAGGAACCCGTTCTGGCGCGACACCGACGACTGCACAGTAGATTTCTTCGAGAATGCGTTCCCCACACCGGGCACGCTGGTTGAATAATCGTGTAAATGTCAAAATCGCACCGACTGATTGTCCAGTTGGTGCGATTTTGGATTAAGGCAAGCGCAGTTTTTAACTTGTGAATTTTGAACGGAAAAAACTGCGCCTGCTTGAGAGGAATCGTTTTCTTTTTGAAAAGTTATTTGTAAACGATTCCTAAATAACTAATGCGTTATGGACGGCCACTCGCCGTGACCACCGTCTGCCCCGGCTGATGTACTGGGAGAAGGTCCATTGGGTTTACGGCCGTCACGCGCTTCACCATTTGACCGACTGCCAGATTGGAAAGAAGTCACAATCGGCGGCATGTACATGGTGACTCCGTTTTGGCCTAGAGCATGTACCTGTTTCAGAACCACCAACCGCTCCATATCCGCATCTGAGAATTTGCTTATGGCTTGATGCAGCCGTTCTAGCGCCTCTGCCTCGCTGTAAGCATGGACGATTCTTTCATGCGCTGCCTGGTACGTTGCTTCTACTTTGGGCGGGAGTTCTACGCCAGTTACCATCACTCGAAAAACCTGAATGCCGAATGGGCGCAATCGTTTTACCAATCGTTCCCGAATCTCCCGCTCCAAACGGCTGCGATTTCCGTTGTTTGTTAAATCAGAAACTGGCAGTTCACTGATTACCCGTGCAATGCAATTGTTACCATGCGAACGTACCATTTTTTCACTGTTCTCCGGCAAAGTTCGCGCCATTGCCGACCACAAATTGGACGAAATCTGCGAAGGCTCAATCCCGTAAGTTGCCGACCAATCCACATTAGATGTGATGCCGCCTTCTGTTTGCGTGTTCAGGCATTTTCCGCCGACCACCTTCATCTGAGTGGATATTTTGCCGCCAATCCGCTCCCAGGGCCAAATCCAATGGCGTCTTGGAGGCAAGTACCCCACAAATGCCTTTGTTTCCCGATTATATTTTGTCCATACTTCCATTTCTGGAACCCTTACCCATATTTGCAACATTTCATCCTCTCTTTGCTACTGGTTATGCGCCACTATAACCAGCCGCGACCATTTACCCCCTGTCACTCAAAAATGATATTCGTCTACTTCAATCCACAACCTCCATTTTATAGATTTAACGATATTCCGAATATCTTTTTATCGCTATGGCGACATTTTAGCATATAAAATAAATGGTTGTCAAGTCAACAAAAACCTGGCCGTTAGCCAGGTTTGGAAACAAATATTGCGTATGGCGTATCCAGAATCCAATACGCCATACGCAATACGGTCAAATCTCAAAAGACCAGAATTGATTAATCGCGTAATATGTAGCCTTCACCTCTGGCTGAAAGGATATAACGCGGCCGCTGCGCATCTTTTTCTATCTTTTTTCGCAAGCGATTGATCCCTTTTTCGACGACTGCTTCCGTTTTCCCCGATCCCCACACGTTTTGCAGCAAATCCTGGGTGGTACAAACCTGATTCGTCCGTTCACTCAAATAAACCAGTAACCGGTTTTCCAACTTGGTTAAGTCGATGGTTTGTCCTTCTATGCTGACCTGGCGCTTTTCGGGTAAGTGGGTGAAGGGAATCGGCGTGGAGGATACGGCCGTTTCCTCTCCCCCACCATTCATTTCCCGCTGCACCCAATAATCAAAAGCATCGGCAAATAATGCCGCCTGCCCATCACGTAGTTCAACCAGCCCCAATTTGACCAGATGGTTAAGCAAAATCCTATCCGCAACCGGCTGACCGGAAACAAGCTGGCCTAACAAAGCCATTTCCTCCCGCGAACGCCGCTGGAGCAGCCGGCGGCTCAACGAGCCAACCCGATCATCCAGCCGCACATCGCTGGCCGCCCGAAAATACACGTCACCAATGCCATCACGCCGGGCCGCAAACAAGCAGCCGCAAGCTATTTTCAACAAGTCAGGATGGCGTCCTGCTTCAGCCAACAAAAAAGCGACATCAGCATCATCAAGTGAAACCTGCTCAACCTCAGCCGCCCGACGGCACAACGTTTCGGCTTCGGTTCTCTCCAACAGGCCCAGCGGCAGGTTATGAAACAAATTGGTAAACGGGGACACATCAGCCGGGCCGGTCAGCGGGTCGGTTAGCGTAACCAGAGAATCGGTACTGGAGATGACAAAAGCCAGGGAACGGCCGTACCGCGTCGCCAACGCCCGCAGCCAATCTAAATCTCGTTTACCAATCCCACCCCCACGTACCAACAAATCAAAATCGTCAATCATAATCACTAGTCGCTGCAATCCGGCCTCTTCCAGGAGCATTTCCAGACAGTCATTCAGCGTCTCAAACAAATCGTCGGCGTTTTGAACCGGGTTCGCCACCAGCTCCGGCAGCAGTCCGCTTTTCGCTTGCGCCTTACACAAGCGTTTGGCAAACAGCCGCCAAAAACTCGGCGAATCCGGCTGGGGCAGTTCGACCAGCCGCAGCCAGACGTACAGGCCATTTTCGCCTGGCGGCAGCCCGATTTGCCGTTCGTAAACCTGGTACAACAAGGAGGTTTTTCCGCTGCGTGGTTCGCCGACCAGATTGCAATTTTGGGGTATCTGGCGGCCCAACTTATCGGCCAGCCAATCAATTTCAGTCTGCCGTCCCACAAATTCCGTCGATTTCAGTGCCGGTTCACGGCTTAAAAAGGCTGTTTTTATCATGTCATCTCCCGGAGCATCCGATCCACGTTGTAGTTACTGCGCAGCCAGGCCTCACACAAGGCAACTTTGATGCGGTAACGGCCGTCAACCGCATCCAATGTGCCAATCTTCACCAAATCTTGCAGCACCCGCCACACCCGGGACTCATCGAGCAAACCCACAATCTCGCCCCGGCAAACCTGAGATAGAGAAATCCAGCGATCATCAATGGCGTTTTCGGTAACGGCCGTTAACACCAATTTATGCCGCTGCTGGGCCTCCAAATCAAAGCCAATCCCGTTGCCCCACAAATGGCTGAAAAAATGTTCCCCCTGGTAGGGCAGCCAATCGGTAAGGGCGTCATGCAAAAGCTGGGCATTGATCGACGTCCGCTGCTCCCGGTCGGCCCGCGCCAGCAGCTCGCCGCACAACCACTGCAAATAATAAGGGTGGCCGGCTGTAATCTCAACCAAATAATCAACGGCCGCATCATCATACTGCACCCGATGCGCTGGTTGAACAATTAACTGCCGGGCCGCCGCTTCATCCAGACAGCCAATTTCTTGATGGCGGACCAATTCCAGCAAAAAGGCGGCTTCCGGCTGACGCAGCAGCGTCTCCAACACGCCGCCGCCGCAAAAAATCACGCTCAAGCCCTGCCGGTGCTGAATCATGCTGCGAAAATAGCGGTTGATGTCGGCCAGTGTCACCTGCTCGTCATACAATTCCGACAGAAGCTGGAACTCATCCAGAATCAGGACGATGTGTTTGTTGCGCAAATCAGGTACGTTTTCCAAAAAACCGCGAAAATAGCCCAACGGGTCCCGCTTCATCCGGGCCAGGGTTGGCGCTTGCGCCGTGGAAGAATCGGGCAGCGCTTTGACAATGGCCTTGACGATGTCACGCAAAAACATAGTCGTGGAACGGCCGCTCAAACTCTGCATATCGACAAAAGCCAGCAGGTAATCTTTGCTGCTCATCACGTGCTGCTGGAATTGCAGCAGCAGCGAGGTCTTGCCAATGCGGCGCGGCCCCCACAGCAGGACCGCTTCGCCGGGCTGCACATCCCGTAAATTATTGACCAGATCGCGCAGTTCGTCGTTACGGCCGTAAAATCCCTCTCCACTCACCGGCCGCAGCGTGTACGGATTGGGCGCCAAACGCCGTGCCAAAACCGAATCCTCAATAATTTGTGACGTGGGGCTGGGCACGCTCACCGCCACTTTACGCACCGACGGCACCTGCCGCAGCCGGGCAATCAAATGCTCCCGCTGCACGATGGGCATCCCTCCCAGCCCAAACTTAACCTGGGCCGAGCCATCAGGCATACGGTCGGCGTGAAAACTGTTCATCCCCAGCCCCATTTCAACCACTACTTTGCTAATGTCGTGTACCAGTCCCGGTCTGTCCAGGGACATGATCTGAAATTCGTTCCAGTGCAGTTCTTCATCCAAATTATTCCATTCCGCGGCCAACAACGGCACAAGGCGCTGCACCCGGGTGCAATCTACCCGATGGATGGTCACTTCATTGCGATTGGTCACATAGCCGACGATGAGATCAGGTGGCAGCGGGTTACAGCAGGAGGCCAGACGGTGGGGCATATCGGATCGAGCCAGGGAGACAATCGTGGCCTGCATCGACGGCGCTGTCCCGTCATATTTCATAGCCGCTTGCATTTTGGCAGCAATATCGACTGCCTTGCGTTTGCCCAATCCAATTTCCATGAGCAGTTCCTGGCGATTTTCGAACCCTTCACTGCGGGCCACCAGTTCCAACTGCCGGGCAGCGCGCGGTGAAGTCAGCAGCACACCCGATTGGCGCAGTTCCACCTCCAAAACGGCCCAACCGGTTTCGGCCATCTCCCCCGGTTTTTCAGCCTTAAACCAGCGCCGGATATGATTGCGCGCCTTGCTGGTTTTTATGATCTCCAACCATTCCGGCGATGGCCCCACACTAGCACTGCTGGTTAATATTTTGACCACGTCACCACTTTCTAAGGGTTGGGTCAGGGAAGCCATACGGCCGTTAACCACCGCTCCCGTACATTGATGACCCAATCCGGCATGGATAGCATAGGCAAAATCAATCGGCGTCGCCCCCACCGTCAGCAAGATCACATCTCCATCCGGCGTCAACACGTGCATTTTACCCGGCGGCGGATCGCGCCACTTGGGAAATGATGGCAGGTATTCCTCCGGTGCGCCCTGCCACTGCGCCGTCAGTCCCAAATCGGCGACCAGGTCCATTTGCCGCTGGCGAATCGTAATCAGCAGTTCTTCGCCGGGGGCATAGCGAACGAAGGTATGCAAACCTCGATAACCGTTTGGCTTAGGGGCGGCAATATGGTCACGAATCTGATCCGGCTGGGGCGGCCACAGTTGATGAACGATGCCCAGCACCAGATAACATCCGGGAATATCGTCAGTAATAACGACGATAGGATGGGAAAGATGAAGCGGCTGTCGTTTACGCTGCGCCGTCTCCACCAGATACAGGCCATAAAAACTACGCGCCCGGCCACTCACCTGAGCCTTGATGCCGGCTTGATCCAACACCTGCTGAATCTCTTCGATGATGGGAGCAGCGGCCTGGCGGCGACCGGCCAACGGATACGCCTCGACCATCTGCCGGTACTTATCTGGCTGTAAAATGCTAAAGGCGCCATCTTCCAATTCCTGTTTGGCTGCCCGCATCCCCAATCGCTCGGCAAAGGGCACAAAAATGTTCATCGTTCCGGCAGCAAAGGCGATCTGGCGTTCCGGCGCGTGAACATGAGTAGATTGGGCATTGTGCAGCCGGTCGGCAATTTTGACGATGACGGCCTGGGGTGAACGATTTAATGCGGCTGCGA
>JBNKZT010000390.1:0-5815 GCA_050301775.1 Promineifilaceae bacterium (SeqCode) | reverse complement strand
GCCATTCCATTCCCTTGAATGTCAAAGATTGGGGTAATGGGGCCGCCACAAACTTGATTGGTGGTTGTAAAGCTAAAGCTTTCATCAGCGACCATGTTGTCCGGCGGATCATCCGTGTCATTATCTGTTACTTGTGCAGCAAAGACGTTGACTGTACAGGTTTCACCATTAACGAGATCAATATCAGGATCAAGTGTAAAGGTTGTTGGGCCACCGGTGACAACGGCCGTTACTGCACCGCTGGTTGTACAGTTCAAATCAAACCATGCACCAGTTACGGTAACATCTTCGCTAAAGGTAATATCAATATCGGTTGTCAAACTTGCATTTGAGAAACCATTAGCTGGAAATGTGCTTATTACAGATGGTGCTTTGTCGATTTTTCCACCAAGTGGGGCGTAGGTGCCAATTGGGAATGGAGTGGCTGCGGTTGCATTTGTGGTCTCATTATCAAGTGCATTGATACCACTAAACGTCCAGTTTTCCAGTACGAATGTCGTGCCATCTGGGCCAGTGCCATCAACACGATATGCCCAACCATCTAAATAATCCCAAGCTGTGCCGGTTCCATCGACATTAATGTCTCCAAATACATCGATCACAGCACCATTCTCAAACAATTCAATCGCATCATCCCCATTGATACTGGCAGCGCCGCTTGTATAATTAGGTGCAAAGCCGAAAAAGCTGGTAAACCCAGGCTCTTCAGAGGCAATATAGATGTAGTCGCCTGCAGTTGCTGCTATGGCTGGGAATGTGAATTCTTCACCATCGGTACCACCACCATTGTTGGCTGAACCAATGCCATAAATGCTCAAATCGGCAATGTTCTGACCGACAAACAGCTCAACAGCTTTCGGAATGCCACCGGTCAACGGACCATCAACGACACCAGTGATAACCAGTGGTGGTGCTGGTGGTACATAACTGCCAATGGGGAATGGGGTAACGGCCGTTGCATTTGTGGTTTCATTATCAAGTGCATCAGTACCGCTAAACATCCAGTTTTCTAATACAAATGTGGCGCCATCAGGACCCGTCCGATCGACACGGTAAGCCCAACCATCCAAATGATCCCAAGGCTGACCAGTGCCATCAACATTGATATCGCCAAATACATCTGCAACAACATTATTATGGAACAGCTCAATGGCATCATCCCCATTGATAGCCATGGCACCACTGGTGTAATTGGGTGCAAAACCAAAGAAGCTGGTGAATCCAGGCTCTTCAGAGGCAACATAAATGAATTCACCGGCTGTTGCCGCATCGGCTGGGAAGGTAAACTCTTCGCCATCGGTGCCGCCACCGTTGTTTGCAGAGCCGAGACCATAACCACTCAAATCCGCGATGTCATTGACAACATAAAGCTCAACCCCTTTGGGTATTCCGCCAGTGAGAGGGCCGTCAAAGACACCTGTGATGACCAAATCGGGACCACTGGTAGGTGGTGGGGTTGTATCTTCTACTGTGAAGCTGCTGACGAAATCAGCAGCCATATTGTCTGGTGGATCATCTGTGTCTGCATCAGTTACCTGTGCAGCAAAGATGGTCAGTGTGCAACTTTCGTTGTTATTGAAATCAGTGTCTGGGTTTAGCGTATAGTTTTGAGGACCACCAGATACGGCCGTTGTATGCACACCACTCACTGCGCAAGAAACCTCAGCCCAATCTCCCGCAACGTCGACATCTTCGTTAAACGTGACGGCGATATTGGCATCAACGGCTACATTTGTATCGCCATTGGCCGGATTAGTGCTGGCTACAGCGGGTGCATTATCTACGGCGCCACCACATATATTCAAAGGAGATGTCGTGTTGCGTGGGTTGGGCGCACCTGCCGCAAAGTCGGCGGCATTGTCATCCGTGTCTGTACAGCCATTTGCCACGCGGGAATCTGCTGTTGTGTTGCTCAATGTGGGAGCTGCGCCACTGCCTTCAAAGAAATTGGCAGAACCATATCCAACCACATCTATAATGCTGGTATCAGAAGGAGCGGCGCCGCTAAATGCTGTAGCCGTATTCGCTACCAAGGTTTTTCCACTTGAACCGCTCATCGCAATGGAACCTACCGCATCTGCTGTCGGCAAAGGTGTAGTCCCGCCTGTACCGGCTGCTTCTTGCACTAAGTAATATTGCCCTGGCTGAATTGTGCCAGATAGTGCAGTCACTTGCCATGTAGTACCAGTTGAAGACGCATATTGTACTGACCAACCAGCTACATCAACAGGTGCGGTACCCCTATTGAATAATTCTATGAAATCGTTTGTGTAGGTGGCGCCTGAGTTGCCTCCGCCCCCATAAACCTGACTAATGACGATATCTGGCGAAATCGCCTGTGCGGGTTGTGTGCCAGAAAAAATTCCGGCCACAACGAACAAAAGGGTGAGCAATCTTATGAGACGTTTGCCGGTTTGATTGATATTTCGGGTAATGGTCATTTGTGTTGTTTTCCTTTTCTCACTCATGTTTCCTCCATAATTAAGTAAACTTGTACAAAAATAACGAGTACTGATGGGATTACGTAACGGTAATCCTGAAATCCAGGCTTCAATAACCTCAAAGAAGTTCAGGATTTAGTTGTTAATGGCTTCTCCCACAGAAAATTATCCTAAATGATTAGGACGGCAATTTGAATCTTATCAAGATCAATTTACAGTATAACTTACGAATACCTGACGATGGGTCTTTTTTACAGAATGATTACTATTTGTTGACAGGATGTTAGCTTGGTTGATTACACGGCCGTTTCCGCCAACCAGATTGGGAATTGATCAATTGAACTATCAATAAAAGAATCGGCAATTTCTTTGACGCGATGGTTGGTAATGTTTTGGGCAATCTTATCAACCATTTTGCTGGGCATAAAACGCATTCCTTTAGGACGGGGCGGGCTGGCATGCATGGATAATGAGTACTCAACACGGGTATGGTCGTCGGCCGGGAAAAAGCGCGCTTCGCTGGCATAGTAGCCGCGAGCGGTTGTTGAGTTAAGTGAGACTTTGGTTTCGATAGGTGGGAAATTCTCAACCGGCACCAGACGAATCATTTCCTCGCCATACAATTCCATACGAATGTCACAGTAAACATGAATGTGGTAGGACCCTAATTCGACCGTGTTGTAATAGATGCGATATTCGTTTTCGGCTTCCGGTTCTGAATCGACCAATTCGATATATTTTAGATGTTGGGCCAATCGCTGCATGTCGCTGTAATACGCGAATGTTGTGGCAATGTCTGCCGGAAACATAAACGAAAACTGGACTTGGCTGTCGATCTTTATCATAGTTATGTCGAGTCTTGATACTCCCGCTGTGTCGCAGCGCGTCAATCATAGCATTTTATTCTATCTGTACAACTTACCATTCTTCACAATTTCTAAACAATTACCCAATATTATCTATAAATCAGTTTCATATACTGGAAGAGATTTCAACCAGGTAAAACCCATAAGGGACAGATGGGTTTTCAAGTAAATTTTGGAGCGCAGACAGTGACATGATGAAGGGTAAAAGATTCTGGATAAATTTGGTGATTTTGGGCCTGGTTGTTGCCGTAGGCGACCAACTTTTTCGCACCGATCTGGCTTATGCCGATGCGAGTTGGCAGGCGGTTTATTGGAACAACACAACGCTTGACGGCGTGCCGGTTTTACAACGACCGGAAATGGTCTTGAATAATGATTGGGGTCTTCAATCTCCAGCGCCGGGCATTGTCAATGGAGATTATTTCTCGGCACGCTGGACGCGGACTGTGGATTTAAGCCCTGGCCGTTATCGTTTTATCGCTACGGCCGATGACGGCATTCGGGTGTGGGTTGATGGTACGCTCATTATTGACGGCTGGCAGGCGCAGCCCAAAACGGTCTACGTTGGTTATGCTGACGTGACCGGTGGTTCGGCTTATGTCCAGGTGGAGTATTTCGATGAGCAGCATCAAGCAATCGTGCAGCTGACCTGGGCCAAAATATCGGGATCGGGACCATTGTTGGCGGACACGGCCGTACCCGCATCCAATTCCAACGTGCCTGTCTATGAAACCCCGGTCAGCAATTGGTATGGCGAATATTTCAATAACGCCTACCTGATTGGCGAGCCGGTATTTGTGCGCGATGACGCCCAAATTGACTTTGATTGGGGCCTCAATCCGCCCGATCCCCAATACATCGTTTTTGACCGGGAGCATTTTTCCGCCCGATGGACACAGACTGTCAATTTGCCGGATGGCCGTTACCGCTTCCTGGTGACGGTAGACGACGGAGTCCGGCTTTGGGTTGACAACCAATTGATCATCAATCAATGGGGAACCCACGCCGGGGCCACATTTTCAGCCGAAATTGATCTGTCTGGCGGTGACGTTCCCATCAAGGTGGAATATTACGATGACGTCGGCCTGGCCGAAATCCACCTCTCCTGGTCGCAAATCGATGCCCAATTCCCTGCCGAAGACTTCGACCCATTGAACCATGCAAATTGACAAAAAGAGGGATGCCATGTTTCGTCGAAAATCATTTTGGATAACCGTTGTTTTAATACTGATGATTGCCGGTGGGGGCGGTTACTATTACTACACCAATGTATACGCCCCATCACAGGTTGTGGCAGAAGCGCCATTGCAAACGGCCGTTGTCCGTCAAGGTAGTATCGTCATCTCCGCCACCGGAGCCGGAACCATCATTGCCGATAACGAAGTCGAACTCGGCTTCCAGTCGAGTGGGGTTTTAGCCGAATTATTGGTTCAGGTTGGTGATACCGTAAAAGCGGGTGATGTTTTGGCCCGCTTGGACGATACCGATGCCCGCCAAAGCCTGGCCCTGGCCCAACTGCAACTCGAACAGGCCGCCATTGACGTTGATCCTGACACCATTGCCGCTAATGTTGCTGCCGCAGAAGTGACGGTATCCCAGGCCGAAATTGACCTGGCCGAAGCGCAAGCCACTTTAGACGATCTCCTCAACTGGGAGTCCGAAAGTCTGGAAGTACAGTTGGCGGAAGCCAATTACAAGGCGGCCCAGGGGAATTATTATGAAGCGGCTAATAGAGATGCGCTGGGAGATGAGTCGATTGCCTCCTCGCGCATCAGCCTGGAGCAGGCCCAGGCCAACCTGGTCAGCGCTCAGGAAGGATATACCTCGGCTTATGATCCCGGACGAGAGTGGGAATTAAATTATACGGCTCAATCCAAGGCCGCTCTGGAACGGGAACGAGAATCGGCTCTCAGCCGGTTGACAAGCGCCGAGCAAAGTCTGGAAGTTGCTCAGGCCAACTATGATTTGGCAACGGTTGGTTTAAATTACAACGCCACCCTTAGCGCGCAAAGTTCATTAATCAACGCCCAAATCGCGTTGGAAGACGCGAAAACAGGACCAACGTCTGAAGAATTGGCCACTGCCCAACTGGCCGTTGATCAGGCTGATGTTGCCTTGCGCCAGGCGAAACTTAACCTTGAAAGCACCAAGACCAATACCCAGGCGGAAATTAGCTACGCTCAGGCCGAGCTGAATGTGCAATCGGCTCAGGAAACTTTGGATAATATGGAATTGGCCGCGTCGATAGATGGAACGGTGATGACAATTTCATCTGCGCTGGGTGAAAGTGTAGGCAGTTCGACTCTAATCGAGCTGGCCAACCTGGCCCAACCTTTACTTGAAATCTATTTAGATGAAACAGACCTGGATAATATCGGGCTTGATTACGAGGTTGATGTTTCTTTTGACGCCTTGCCCGATGACGTATTTACCGGCCATGTGGTGCAAATTGACCCGCAGTTGAGTGTTGTCAACGGCGTCACCACGGTGCGGGCTGTCGTCCAGCTT
>JBNKZT010000389.1:0-5851 GCA_050301775.1 Promineifilaceae bacterium (SeqCode) | reverse complement strand
CTGCCAGGCATTCAGCGCGTCCAGCAGATTGATGTAGCCGGGCGTGCCGTTGAGTACCTGGATGGGCAGGTCGCCATCCGCCATGTGCACGCTGGCCGGAACCTGGTGGGGATTACATCCATATCGTAATTCAATTTGTTGGTTCATATCCTCCATCTTCCTCTGATTTTCTCAACATCCACAGATTACGCAGATTGCGCAGATTCTTTCCTCAAGTTTTCTTTGCGATCTTCGCGTTCTTTGCGGTTTTTCGTCATCCTAAGACCTTCTCAAACACCATCTTTTCCCGATCTTCCTGGAACAGCCATTCCGGGATGGGGATAGGGTATTGGCCGGAAAAACAGGCGGTGCAGTAAGATGTGGGACGGCCGTTGTGGTTGACGGCCGTTTCCAACCCCACCAGACTCAAATAAGCCAACGAATCGGCCCCAATGCGGGCGCAAATCTCAGACTCATCCAATCGGTGGGCGATCAATTCGCTGTAAGTGGCCATGTCCACGCCCATAAAGCAGGGATGGCGCACCGGCGGTGAGGCGACGCGGACGTGTACTTCCGTCGCCCCGGCATCGCGCATAAGCTGTACCAGCGGTCCGGCCGTGTTACCGCGCACAATCGAATCGTCCACCAACACGACCCGTTTGCCTTGCAGATTGGCCGTCAGCGGATTGTACTTGATGCGTACCCCTTCCTTGCGCAGGCGGTCATCGGGCTGGATGAATGTCCGGCCGATGTAGCGATTTTTGGTCAAGCCTTCGGTGTAAGGAATGCCCGATTCCAGGCTGTAACCAATGGCGTGCGGCGTCGCCGAATCGGGCACACCGACGACCACGTCGGCGGCGATGGGTGCTTCGCGGGCCAATTGGCGACCAAGCTGCTGGCGGACCTGATGGGTCGTCTGCCCGTTCAACGTCGAATCAGGTCGGGCAAAATAGACGTATTCAAAGATACACATCGCTCGCTTTTCTGATTGTGCGCCAGAGAAAGAAGTCAGACCGGCTGCATCCAGACGGACAATTTCACCCGGTTCAACGTCGCGCAAGAACTCAGCGCCGATGGTTCCCAGGGCACACGTTTCCGAGGCGACGACGTGGTTAACGCTGCCGTTATCCAGCTTACCGATACAAAGCGGTCGCAGGCCCAATGGATCGCGGACGGCGTAAACAGCCTCGCGGGTTAACAGAGCCAGCGAGTATGCTCCTTTGGCGGCTTGCATGAAGGCGCGGATGCGAGTGATCCATTGGTCACCGCCGCTGCCATTGGGCAGCGATTGGCCCCACACTTCGGGCGGCGCGGCCAGCATCTGGGTGATGATTTCGCTGTCGCTGGTCGAGGAGAGGCCGACGCCGCGCTTTAGTAGTTGGTGGCGCAGGTCTTCGGCGTTGGTCAGGTTGCCGTTATGGGCGATGCCCAACGGCCCGTAAATGGTCTCGATCAGGTAAGGCTGGGCGTTGCGCAGGTTGGACGAGCCGGTGGTCGAGTAGCGGGTTTGACCGATGGCGAGATGGCCCAGTAACGGCCGTAAACTCTCCTCATCAAACACCTGTGCCACCAACCCCATACCTTTGTGTTGATAGGCTAAACGGCCGTCGCTGGTCACAATCCCGGCGCTTTCCTGTCCGCGATGCTGCAAGGCATACAGAGCAAAAAACGCCAGCCGGGCCACGTCTCGCTCCGGGGCATACACGCCAAACACACCACATTCGTCGTGAAATTTGTCATCATCCAACCAAATATCCATAATCACCTCTGATGATTGGCGGGGATTGGGGGATTAGGGGATTTTTCTTAAAAATTTATCCCCTAATCCTCAAATCCCCGCTTCTTATTTCATCTTATCTCTTCATCATCCCGCAAAATACGGTTGACATTTTGCTGCTGTAAATCGGCCACGCTTTGTTTAATCGCGGCATCGGACAAGCCCAGGATTTTGGCCGCCAGCAGCGCCGCGCCGGATGGCTCCAGCACCACCGCCGGAGCCACGCCGCCGGGCATCCGCAGCGAGGAATAAATGTCTGCCCCGCCAAACGAGTTGGAAGGTGGCGGGCAGGCGATGACCGGCGCTGTAACCTGGGCATCGAAAAAGCCGCTCAAGGCGTTCGAGCGCCCGGCAATGGTAACGTAGACCTTCGGCCGGGGATCGGCTTCGTAGCCAGCGATCATTTCCAGCACATGGGCCGGCGTTTTGTGGGCTGACCCGATGCGTAGTTCGCTTTCAATGCCCAATTTGGCCAGCGCCGCCGCTATTTGTTTGGCGTGCTCCAGGTCAGAGTGGGATCCCATCAAAATAGGAACAATTGGTTTAGTCATAACTCTCCAGTCTCAGTGAAAACCTGACGCGAATAGCACGAATCTCACGAATGATATGGTTTATTCGTGCAATTCGTGTCAAAAATCTTGATTTGCTTGTCTCAAGTTCTGTGCAATGCGAGCGGCGGCGGGTTGGGCGCCGGGGACAAATTCCTGCCCGGTCAGCCGTTCGTAGGCGGCGATGTAGCGGGCGGCGACACGGGCGATGAAGTCGGGGGGCATGATGGGGGCACGGCCGTCACCGCGATACCCCTGTTCGGCAAACCATTTACGCAGGAATTCCTTGTCGAAGTTTTCCGGTTCCGTGCCCGGCCGGTAAGTGTCGGCAATCCAGTAGCGGCTGGAATCGGGGGTGTGGATTTCATCGATCAGGGTCAATTCGCCGTTAATTAGCCCCATTTCGTACTTCGTGTCTACTAGAATCAGTCCGGCGCGGGCGGCGATTTCCTGGCCGCGGGCAAACAGGGCGAGTGCGGCCGTTTCCACTTTCTGCCACAAATCAGGCGCAACCAGACCGCGTTCCAGAATCTCATCCCGCGTCAATCGTTCATCGTGCTGGCCCTTTTCGGCTTTGGTGGTCGGGGTGATGATGGGCTGGGGCAAGCGATCATTCTTTTGCAAGCCATCGGGCAGGGAAATACCGTAGGGTTTCCTGTCGCCTTGATCATACAAATACCAGAGCGACGTCTTGGTCACGCCGGTGATGTAACCGCGAACAATGATTTCCACCGGCAGCGGCTCAGCTTCCTGGGCCAGCGTCACGTTGGGATCGGGCACGGCAATGACGTGATTGTTGACGATGTCGGCCGTTTGTTCAAACCACCAGGCGCTCAACTGGTTCAGCACCTGCCCTTTGTAGGGAATGAGGCCCAACACCCGGTCAAAGGCCGATACGCGGTCGGTGGTGACGAGCAAGCGACGGCCGTTCCCCCGGTAAATATCCCGCACCTTGCCTTCTTCTTTTTCGCCCCAACCGGCCAAATCAACCGACCCTAACGCCTGGGGTACTGCTTCTAACAATTTATCATGAGTAAGCATGCATTATTTCCTTTTCATAAACATTCTGACTACAAGACCACTCGACTACAAGACTACTTGACTGCCTTGATGCCATTTTCAAACAATCGTAATCCTAAATTACCCCATTCACCACGATGGTGGTGGGGATGCTGCCAGGGGAAAATGTGGTTTTCCGGGTGAGGCATCAGGCCCAACACATTGCCCGCCGGGTTACACAACGCCGCCGCATTGAGGATGGAGCCATTGGGATTGGCCGGATAAGCGACCGGTCCAGAATCCATTACCGGGTCGTTGGCATAGGTCAAAGGAATGAGATGTTCCCTTTGCAGGCGATCCAACGCTGCCTCATCGCCAATAGCCAGGCGGCCTTCGCCATGCGCCACCGGGCAGAAAATCGGTTCGTCTAGCCCGACAGTGAAGAGGCTGGGGCTGTGCGGATCGGGTTCCAGCCAGACCCAGCGGCACTCAAAATGGTCGGATTCGTTGAAGGTGAGGGTGACGGAGCGGGTGTCGCCGTTAAAACCGGGTAAGATGCCCGCTTTGACCAGCGCCTGGAAGCCGTTACAAATGCCAATGACGGGACGGCCGTTCTCCACAAACCGCTGCATCGCCTCACCCAACCCGGCTTGCAAGTCCAGCGACCACAACACGCCTGCCCCCAGGTCATCGCCGTAGGAAAAGCCGCCGGGTATAACCAGCATGTGATAATCGCGCAGCCGCCGTTCCCCGGCTAACAACTGGTTGACGTGTACAATTTCCGGCTGTCCGCCGGCCAGTTCACAGGCCAGCGCCGCATCTCGATCCCGGTTTGTGCCGTTGGCGTGGAGAATCAAGATTCGTGGGGATGATTGAGGATTGGAGACTGGAGATTGGAGATTGGAGACTTTTGACCGCTCACTAATTACCGATAACCGATTACCGATTACTGTGTCCTGTCCCCGCCAAGCGTATTCTAAATCAGTGATGGGTAAATCGATCAGGTAATCATCTTGGATGGTGGAGGTTTGCCGGGTGATTTGCAGCCGCTGGCCGCCAACGACGCCGATGTGGCCCTGGGGGTGGCCGTTTAACATTTCCTGGAAACGAGCGGCGTCTTCGGGTCGTACTTCAACGACAAAACGGGACAGGGTTTCCGAGAACAGGAGGCTTTCATCGGTGATGGGTTCGGTTTTGGGGATGGCATGGAGCTGGATTTCAGCGCCCAGGCCACCGGCCAGGCACATTTCGGCCAGGGTGACGGCCAGCCCGCCTTCGGAGCAGTCGTGGCAGGCTTGCACCAGTCCGGTCTGGATGGCCTGGTGCAGAGCGCGCATGCGGGACAAGGCATCGGGGACGGGGCGGGGGATGACGTTATGTTTAGTTTTAACTGATCCGCCGATTTGGACAAATCCATTGATTTGTTTGTAATGACTGCCGCCCAGTTCGGCCCTGGTCTCGCCGACGACGAAGAGCAGATTGCCCGGCTGCTTCAAATCCATCGTGACTGCCTTGTCCACGTCGGGGACGATGCCCAGGGCGGAGATGAGCAGGGTGCCAGGGATGGCGTGTTTACGGCCGTCTCCTCCCGTGTATTCGTTGTTCAAACTGTCTTTGCCAGAGATGAAGGGCGTCTCGTAAGCGATGGCCGCATCGTAGCAGCCCTGGGCACAGCGCACCAACGATCCCAACCGGTCGGGCAGATTGGGGTTGCCCCAGCAGAAATTATCGAGAATGGCCACCTGATCCGGGTCAGCACCAACGGCCGTTGCATTCCTAAACGCCTCATCCACCGCCGCCCAGGCCATGCGGTAGGGGTCGAGATCGGTGTAGCTGGGGCAGATGCCGTTGCTCAAAGCAACACCTTTTGGAGATTGGAGATTGGAGACTGGAGACTGATGGTTAGTCTCTAATCTCAAGTCTCTAGTCTCCAGCAAATTGTTTGCCGGGACGAGGACGGCCGCATCGGATGGGCCGTGATTGTGGATGCCGGTGAGGGGTTTAACGGCCGTTCCTCCCTGTACCTCGTGATCATACTGCCGAATCACCCCTTCCTTACTGCGAATATCAGGATGGGCCAGCAGCGCCAGCAAGGCGGATTGCGGATTGATGACGGATGACGAATGACGGATGACGGATGACGGTTGATTGTTCACCGGTTTCCACTCCGCTTTCAACTGGCGGCGGGGCAGGCCATCGTGCAGGAAAGCCATCGTCATATCGCCGACGCATTGTTCGCCGTAGTGGATTTGGAGACGGCCGTTGCCCGTAAACGTACCTAATTGAATCGCCTCCACGTCCTGCCCGGCGCAAATTTCTTGCAGACGAGGCCAATTTTGCGGTGGTATAGCCAACACCATGCGTTCCTGGGCCTCACTGAGCCAGATTTCCCAGGGGCGCAGGCCGGGATATTTGAGCGTCACATTTTGCAGTTGGACCTGTGCGCCCAATTTTTCGCCCATCTCGCCTACGGCTGAGGAAAAACCACCCGCGCCGCAGTCGGTAACGGCCGTATACAACTTTTCATCACGCGCCCGCAAAACCACTT
>JBNKZT010000388.1:0-5876 GCA_050301775.1 Promineifilaceae bacterium (SeqCode) | reverse complement strand
GACTATCATAATGTCGGCGTGCAGCTTACAGCAGGATGCCGCTGCCACAGCCCCCGTAGAAGTGGATGTGGCAGCCATCACGCAGGAAGTACTGACCCAGATTAATTTGGAGCAGGCCCAGGCAGAAGCGGAAACAGTCCCAGTGATTTACAATGAGGCGGCAGTCACCACGGACCTGCAAAATTCCCTCGTCAACCTGTACCAGCAGGCCAACCCGTCCGTCGTTTACATCCTTGTACCGCCCTTGGGCAGCGGCAGCGGGTTTGTCTACAGTGAGGAAGGCTACATCGTCACCAACAACCACGTCGTTGACGGCGGCACGAACTTTGAAGTCGTCTTTGCCAATGGCAGCCGAATGGCGGCGGAATTAATTGGCACCGACGTGGACAGTGACCTGGCCGTCATCAAAGTCGAACAACTGCCTGATGGCGTGGCCGGCCTGCCCTTGGCCGAAGCCGACAGCCTCCAAGTGGGTCAGTTTGTGGCCGCAATTGGTAATCCTTTTGGCGAACAAGGCTCGATGTCGCTGGGCATCATCAGCGGACTGGGTCGCAGTTTGCCCTCGCAGCGCCAGTTAACCAGTGGCAGCTCCTACACCTTGCCCGAAGTCATCCAAACCGACGCACCCATAAATCCCGGCAATTCCGGCGGTCCGCTACTGAATCTGGCTGGTGAAGTTGTGGGGATTAACTCGGCCATTGCTACGACTACCGGAACCAGCAGTGGTGTAGGATTTTCAATTCCAGTTGCCGCTGTCCATCGCGTCGTTCCCAGCCTGATCGAAGATGGCGTTTATCAATATTCTTATATGGGCGCCGGTTTTGACAGCGAGGTCTCGCTGGATGACCTGGAAATTTACGGCCTGACCCAAACGGAAGGGGCCTACGTGTTGAATGTTGAACCAGACAGCCCGGCCGCTGAAGCCGGTCTGATGGCGGCTAACCCTGAAACGGGACGCGATGGCGACCTGATCGTGGCCATTGATGGCCAATCTATTCAGGATTTCGCCGATTTGAACGGGTATCTGGTGTTTAACACCACCGCCGGACAAACAATTGATATGACGGTTTTGCGGGATGGCACTAAAATCACTGTGCCGTTGGTATTAGGTGAACGGCCGTAAACTATAAATCAATGGAGCGCGGACGCAGAGAATGGGCCGACAAGATGTCCACGCTCCCAATTGCAAAGAGGGAAAGCATGGCCAAGACAATTTTGGTCGTAGACGATAAAGAAGAATTACGGGTTTTATTGAAATCGTATCTGGAGCAAGAAGGATTTCATATTGTCACGGCCGTTAACGGCCGTGACGCCCTCTTCCTGGCCCGGCAAGAAAAACCCGATCTCATCATCCTGGACTTGATGATGCCCGAAATGGGCGGCTACGACTTCATGCGCGCCCACAGCCGGGAAGCCGACACGCCCACCATCATCCTGACCGCTAAGCTGGAAGAAAACGACAAGATTTTAGGGCTGGAACTGGGCGCCGATGATTACGTCACCAAACCATTCAGTATGCGCGAACTGACCGCCCGCGTACGCGCCGTCCTGCGGCGGGCCAGCAAAGAGGAGACCGAACAAGACCTGCTGCGGGTGGCCGACATTGTGCTGGATAGAAACGGCCGTCTTGTCACTGTCAATGGTGAAACCATCGACCTCACTCCATCCGAATTCGACTTACTGGCCAGCCTCATGTCATCGCCCGGACGTGCTTTCTCCCGTTTGGACCTGCTGGACAGACTGCAAGGCGACGCTTTTGAAGGGTATGAACGCACCATCGACGTCCACATCCGCAATTTACGCACCAAAATCGAGCCAGACCCAAAAAATCCCCGCTACGTGGAAACCGTCTACGGCTTCGGCTATCGATTTGCACCCGGCAACTAATACAAAATGCGATCCCTTTCCCTGAAACTCACACTCGCTTTTCTAGCCGTCGGCGTCATCGGCATCGTTTTGGTAGCCACAGTTGTCCGCCTGCAAACCCAGCGCGAGTTTGATCAGTTTGTCCTGGATCGTTACCAGAACGAACTGTTGACCGAACTGCAAGAATATTACCAGACCAACGGCAGTTGGAACGACATCCAGGCTGTCCTGGTACGCACGCCCGACAACCGGCACATGAGACCCGACTGGGCGCCGGTTACGCTGCTCGACGCCGACCGAATCGTCATTTACGGTGGCATCCGCCACCAGGCGGGCGAAGAAGTTGCCAAACGGATTGGCGACCAAAGCGTGGCTATTGAGATTGACGGGGAAACCGTCGGCTGGGTCATATTTGAAAACTTCCGCGACTTCAACCCTAATCAACCGGAATCGCCGGAATCAATTTTTCTAAGAAACATGAACCGGGCCACCCTCTACGGCGCATTGGGCGCTGTTGGGCTGGCCTTGCTACTGGCCGCTTTGTTAGGCCGCACCATTGCCCGGCCGGTACAGGAACTCACCGAGGCTACGCAAATCATCGCTCAGGGTAAATTAGGCCATCAAGTGCCGGTTCGCACGAAAGATGAAATCGGCCGGCTGGCCGAATCGTTTAATCAAATGAGCGCCGATTTAGCCGAATCGGTGCAGCAGCGCCGCCAGATGACGGCCGATATTGCCCACGATTTACGCACGCCGCTCAGTGTCATTATGGGTTATACCGAATCGTTGAGCGATGGTAAGTTCAAAGGGTCGCCGGAAATTTACGGCATCATGCATAAGGAGACGCAGCATCTCAACCGACTGATTGATGATTTGCGTACCCTCTCGCTGGCCGATGCCGGTGAACTGCCGCTAACCCGCCGCCTGGTGGCTCCCGGCGAACTTTTGGGCCGGATTGCCGAATCCCACCAGGTACAAGCCCAACAAAAAGGTATTTCCCTGGTCATGGAAGCAGCAGAGAATTTGCCTTTAATCAATATAGACCCGGATCGGATGGTACAGGTTTTAGGCAATCTGGTAAATAATGCTATCCGGTTCACCCCAGAAAATGGTGAGATTCGGTTAACGGCCGTTGCTACTCCCGCTCAACTCCAATTCAACGTCAAGGACACCGGCCCCGGCATCGCCCCCACCGATCTACCCCACATCTTCAACCGCTTTTACAAAGGGGATAGTTCCCGCCAGCACAACAGCGAATCTGGTCTGGGGCTGGCCATCGCCCGCTCCATCGTCGAAGCGCACGGCGGCAGGATTGGCGCTGCATCCGACGCCAACCAGGGGACTACCTTCACCATTACCTTACCAATCACAGAAAAGTAGGACGCAGAAAACCGTTTTCTACGTCCTGTTTTAGCTGCCTAAACCGGCTCCCCTGCCCATTCATCCGCCAAGGCCTGTAAACCATTCTCCGTGTCCGCGCCCAAATGGCAGCGCAGCAGTCGGCGACGGCCGTGCCGCAGCAGCCGGGCCATGATCAGCGCTTGCAGTTCCTTCAACACGCCAAACGTCAGGCCGGCCGCCTCCTGCCCAACCTTGTCAGGAATCAACACATCCAGCACCACATTGGCCAGTAGTTGGATCACCAGGCCATTGCCCCTATCGCCCAGGAGCATCTGGCCGGTGGTGTGCAGGCAGCGCGGGCCATAACCGACCATCGTAGCCAGTCCGGTCTGGTCGCGTAACGCGGTCCGCAAAGCCAGCAAAGCCCGGTCGATGGCTGGCGTGCGCGGGGTAAAGGCCTGGATAGCGATGTAGTCGCCCGGTTTGGCCTGGGCCAGGAATTTTTGCAGCACGGCTTTTGTCCCGGCGGTGAGGTCATCATCAGGGATAAAGAGTTCGCCATCTTTCTGGGCATCACCCACGATTTTCTGCATTTCGGTCTTGTAGGTTTCTAATTGGGGCTGACTGAACGGATTAACGCCCATCATCTGGGCGGCAACGGTCGTTGCCATCTGCCACAAGAAGAACTGTCCGCCCACATCCTGCAAATCACGCCAATGCAGGGTGATGACCGGGAACCCGGCGTCGATCAGGCTTTGTACGGCCGTATCTTGCCCATCATCCCCATCCAGCCGCAAATGGACAAAGGCCCGATCACGGCCGTATACCGCCGGTTCCCCCAACGGCTCGCCCAAAGGTTCACCGACTACCGGCACAATCCCCCGCCCATCCTTGCCCAAACTTTCGGCCAGGAGCTGCTCGGCCCAATCGGCAAAACCGGCCAGCACCGGATTGGTGATAAAAGTTAGCTTGTCACGGCCCGATTGAGCCAGCGTGCCCAAGACCGCCCCCAATCGAGCAGCCACATTATCTCCTTCCAGCGGACAGTTGCAGCCGTGGGCATTACAGGCCATCCCCTGCGCCCGATCCAGCAGCGTCTCCAGATTAACGCCAGCCAACGCCGCCGGAACCAATCCTGTGAAAGTCAGGGCGCTGTAGCGCCCCGGCACGTAGCCTGGATTGTAAAACGTGTCGCGGAATTTGAGTTCATTGGCCAGCACCGCCAAGGGGCTGTCGGAGTCAGTAATGGCGACGAAATGGCGGCCGGCGGTGGCCTCGCCCACCGCTACCTGGACTCGATTGTAAAAGTAATTGAAGGCAGCCATCGTTTCCACGGTACGGCCGCTTTTACTGGCCACCACAAACAGCGTCCGGGCTGGATCGATCCGTTTGGCCTGGTTCAAAATCGTAACCGGATCGGTGTTAGCCAGCACGTCCAGGTGTAATTGGGGCGGCGGTGGCAGACCGGGACGAGGCGGCAGCGCCGCCTGGGTGAAGGTGTTGGCAAACAACTGCGGGGCCAGGCCGGAACCGCCCATCCCCAGGAGTAAAGCGTGGCTGTAACCCTCTTGCACCAGGGTCCGGGTCATCGTTTGCAGCCGTTTGATTTGCTCGCCCATTACCGGCATCAGGTGCATCCAGCCCAGTTGGCGGCCGATTTCGTCCGACTGGTTCTGCCAGACAGTAGGGTCATAGTTCCAGATGCGGCACATGAGGCGGTCGTCGCCCATTTGGGACAGCTGATTGTGTACGGCCGTTTCGGCCAACGTTTCGACTGAGCTTGCTGAAGTCTCACGTCGAGCCGTTTCCCCCTCACCCAAATGCCAGGTCAACTGCTGCCAATCATCCTCCAACTGCTCTCGTTTTTGGCGGACGCTTTGCCGCACCATGTGGAAGGCTCGCTCCAACCGGGCCAGTCCTTCCGCCTGCAACTGCTGGGCCACAGCCGGCAAATCTAGTCCCAGCACCGTCAACGCCTTGAAATAGGCCCGGGCATCGGCAATGCCTTTTACCGGCGATTTAACGGTTGATTGGGAAGCGCGCCACCGGTTCCATAACATTGGCTCCAGGCTGCTAACCGTACCCGGCGCGGCCAATGCTTTTAAGTAGTAATCGTCAGGAAGTTGGAAGCTGCGCGGGGTCAGGTTGGCCCACAACGGCCGTTGGGCCAGCCCACCCTTCTTGGCTAATTTTTGCCAGGCGGGGCTGCTAAATATTGCCTGGTAGGATTCATAAACCAGTCGAGACAGAGAAGTGCCTGCTTCACTTTGCCACTCGACGAAATGCAGCTTTGTCAGCCAGCCGCTTACCCAATTATCCAGTGGTCCGGCGGCTATGGTAGCAACGGCCGTTGGCCAGCGCCGCCAAACACTATGTGATTCCATATAATCGGCCAATCCTTCAACATATGCCTTCGCCGCCGCTTCATAAGTTTCCAGCGAAAAAATCAGCGTGGCATTGGTACAGACACCGTCCTGTGTCAGCGCTTTGATGGCGGCAATACCGGCCGGAGTCGCCGGAATCTCAATCATCACGTTGGGGTAATTAATTTCGGCCAGCAGGTGACGCACGGCGGCCACAGTGCCGACCGTATCATGAGCCAACGCCGGGTCAATGGGCAGGCTAATGTACCCATTCAATCGCTGACTCTGCTCATAAATCGGATGCAG
>JBNKZT010000387.1:0-5902 GCA_050301775.1 Promineifilaceae bacterium (SeqCode) | reverse complement strand
CCCTGCAAGATATGATTGCCGCTGTGTTCCCACGGCCACCAATCGCTGTTACGATTATTGCCTTCGACCTGATATGCGGCCGTTGCCGCGCCCCAACGAAAATCGGCTGGAAAAGTCATGACTGCTTTGGCCACTGGATGCTCCTAATTTGATTGAGGGCGGGGATTGGGGGATTAGGGGATAAGACTTCATAAAAAACCTCCGAATCCCTTAATCCCCGCTAAAATCTTCTAATCAGGTTATTATCACATGGGGTTAAGGACGCGCCAAATTAAAATGGTGACAGATTTGGGCTTATGTTAAAATAGCAGCAGGAAGGAAGGAACGGCCGTGACTGATAAATATGATTTCTTAGCCCAATTGAGCCTGTTTGACGCCCTCACCGATGATGAGCTGGCGGCGCTGGATGCCATCACTGAAGAATTTGAGTTCGACAAAGGCGCGGTGATTGCCTACCAGCGGGATGTGGCCGACAGTTTATACATTGTCAAAAGCGGCCGGTTGTATGCCCAGGCGGTGGATGAACGGGGAATTGTACGCGAAACACCGGAGACACGGCCGTATCTGCCCGGTCAATGGTTTGGCGATTCCTGGTTATTCGTCCCCAGCGCCCATCCGGCTACTGTGAAAGCGACCAGTAACGGCCGTCTTCTCATTATTCGGGGCAGCGATTTTCTGCCATTCCTGGAGAAACATCCCGGCGTGCTGGAAGCGCTGGAACCGGAACACGACGAAACCGACAGTCACATCGGCGGCATGAGCAATGATGCGTGGGCTGAAGCACAAAAAAGCCGCATGAAAGCCGACAAACGCAGTGCTGCCGTCAGTTTACTGCCGGAAGAACTGGTTGAATTGTATTTGCGCCGCAGCCACTGGTATTTGCTGCTGCGCGTTTTATTACCCGCTATTGGCCTGCTGGCGCTGCCCTTGTGGCTGTTTGCCCTGCTGAATGCGCAGCCAGCGGGATCCTTCTGGCAGGGGCTGCCCCGGCTGGGCGTGCCGCTGCTGTTTGTTCTGATTTTTGGGTTGTGGCTGGCTTTTGAACTGCTGGATTGGTCCAATGATTATTTTGTCATCACCAGCAAACATCTGATCCACCGCGAGTTCAGCCTACGCACTTTCCGTACGACTGTCACCAAGATTCCTATCGACCAGATTCAAAGCGTGGCCGTGGAACGGCCGACTTTTATCGCCAATTTGTTCAATTTTGGCACAGCACGGGTGACGACAGCGGCCCAAAAAAGCGCCATTTATTTTGACAACATCGACGATCCGCGCCAGGTTGAAGAGGTATTGAACCGGCTGCGGCAGCGGGTGCAGACGTTGGATGCGGCGCTGGCCCAAACGACGATGCGCCGCTCGGTGGAAGGCCATTTCCATGTGCCGCCAGGGTATGAAGTGGTGACCGGAGATGAAGATGGGGATGGTAAGGTGGCAACGGCCGTGTCCCAACCCACGACACTTGCTGACATTTGGCGCAATTTCAAGCGCCGCTACCAGGGTCGGGTTGAGGATGGTAATACCGTTACCTATCGCAAACATTTCTTTGTTCTGTTCAAAGTAACCCTTTGGCCGGTCGTGTCCTTGCTCAGCTTATTTATTATCAACTGGATTTTATTAGCCTATTCCCAATTCACCCTGGCCAATTTGCTCCTGATTGATGTCGTTTTATTCCTGGGATTATTCGCCTGGCTCACCTGGCAAGTGGAAGATTGGCGCAATGATACATTTCAGGTGACCGACCGCTATGTCATTGATATTGATAGACGGCCGTTTGGCTTTGGCGAGAGCCGTAAACAGGCTGAATTAAGCAACGTGCAAAATATCAACTCCGATCGCCCCAATTTTTGGGCTACCATTTTTAACTTCGGCAACGTCATCATCGACACGGCCGGGGCACAGGCCGATATTGTTTTTGAAACAGTATCCAATCCCAACCAGGTTCAGAGTGATATTTTCAAACGGCGCGACCAATACCGGCGCCAGCAAGCGATCAAACAAGGCGACCAGCGGCGTAAGGAGTACGCCGTTTTGCTGGATGTGTACAAACAAGCCGAAGAGCAAGGCCGCATCCCCCGCCGCACACCGATTGAAGAGAATTATGAAGGATGAATGCTGAAGGCTGAACTGCTGATAAGCTAAAGTTATGAGTAAATTAGAAATTGTAACCCTGCCTGCACCCATTTTGCGCCAAAAGACGCGTCCTGTAACCGATTTTGGCCCGGAATTGCAGGAATTAATTGATAACATGATTGAAACGATGCGGGAAGCCCATGGCGTGGGGCTGGCAGCGCCGCAAATCGGCCGTTCCCTGCGCCTGACCGTCATTGAAGATTTGCCCAAAGAAGACGACGAAGGCAATGAAATTCCCGATTCGCGCGATTTGTATGTTATCGTCAATCCTGAAATCGTCTGGGAATCGCGGATTGTTGTGGATGGCGTCGAGGGCTGTCTCTCGATTCCCGGCTACCTGGGCGAAGTTGAGCGAGCCGAGTCGATTCGGGTGCGCGGCCAGGACCGGTACGGTAACAAGATTCGCCTGCGCCTCAAAGATTGGACGGCACGCATCTTCCAGCACGAAATCGACCACCTGAACGGCGTATTATACATTGACAAGCTAACCGGCGAGGAAAATTTCTGGACGGAAGAGGCGTATTACAAGCGTTTTGAAGAAGAAGAGTAAGGAACACAGAGTGTCAAATTTAACCCTGAAAGATGTTGAAAAAATCGCCCATCTGGCCCGGCTCCAACTGACCGAGGCCGAGAAGCAGCAGTATTTGGAACAGTTAACGGCCGTGCTCGATTACGCCGCCGTCCTTAATGAATTAAACCTGGAAGGCGTGCCGCCCAGTCCCCACGCCGTTGCCCAGCAAAACGTCATGCGCGACGACGTAATTGAGCCGTCCTTGCCCATCGAAGACACCCTCTACAACGCCCCGCAGCAAGCCGACAATCAGTTTCTCATCCAGTCTGTGCTGGACGAATAAAATAAGGTTGTTTCGTGCCGGGGAGTAGACTCAAATCAAGCGTAAGCATTGACAGTGCATACGCCATTGGCGTATAATTCAATCATGTAACGAAAAAATGGTCATTGTTGAAACAACTGTATTCATGCGTCATGTCCAAAAACTGTTGAGCGATGAAGAATACCGCCAACTCCAAATTGCGCTGATCATTCGACCTGATATGGGCGCGATCATTCGTGGCGGTGGCGGGTTGCGCAAAGTACGTTGGCGATTGCGCGGCCAAGGCAAACGTGGCGGCATACGAGTCATTTACTTCTGGGCTGTTGAACAAGACCGATTGTTAATGCTTTTGATGTACCCAAAGAACGTACAGACTGATTTAACGCCTGCTCAACTAAAAATGTTGCGACAGGCTGTCGAGGCTGAATTCTCATGAACAACGAATTATTTAACGAATTGATGGAAAGTGTCCGCGAGGGTGGCGCCATTTTGCGAGGCGAGAAAGAACCAGCACGCACATTCACAATTGAAGCACCAGATGTCAAGCAAATTCGTGAACAATATCAACTTTCACAAAGCGAATTCGCGGCATTGTTAGGCATCAGTGTCAAGACTTTACAAAACTGGGAGCAGGGGCGTCGCACCCCACACGGGTCAGCCCGGATTTTGCTGCAAGTTGCGGCCAAACATCCCGAAGCGGTTTGGGATGTTGTACAACCAGTTGTGCAATAAAAACAACAAATTTATTCTCCAAAATAAGAGCGCAATTTGTCAAGGAAGCGAAAGTTGTTTTTTTACGGTTCAGCGATTTGTCTGATTATCGCCGTTTCGCCGTTTGTGTGGCGGAAGGGGGTGCAGTGGGTGTACGGCCGTTCCATCTACACCACAGCCACCGCACCAACCGACCGGGTGGCTATCGTGTTTGGGGCGGCGGTGTATGGCAATGAGCGGTTGAGTCCAGTTTTACGCGATCGAATGGATACGGCCGTTACCCTCTACCTCGATGGCAAAGTAGAGAAAATCCTCGTCAGCGGCGACAATCGCTTTGAAGATTACGACGAACCAGGGGCGATGATGGAATACGCCATCCAGCAAGGCGTTGCTGCCGACGACATCCAGCCCGATTTTGGCGGGCGGCGCACTTACGACACCTGCTACCGGGCGCGCGAGATTTTCCAACTGGACTCGGCCATTTTGGTGACGCAGGAATTCCATTTACCACGCGCTATTTTTACTTGCCGTCGGTTGGGGATTGATGCGGTGGGGGTAGCGGCTGATTTACGGCCGTACCGCGACGCTCGTTTTTATGAAGTGAGAGAAACATTGGCAACGGCCGTGGCCTTATGGGACACCATCCGTCAGCTACCGGCTCCAGTATTAGGCGATCCCATACCAATCAATTGACACCCTGGTAAAATAACGCTTTTCTCATGTGCCCAAATCGTCTATAATGTCCTTAACGTACGAAAAGCACATTAAGGGTGGATTATTATGAGTGAAACAGCAATTTCTTTAACTGAACTGAAACAAAACCTGGGCGAGGTCGTCAATCGCGCCGCCTACGGCAACGAGCGCATCATTTTGCTTTCTCGCGGTACTCCTCGTGCTGTCATCATGAGCATCGATGACCTGGAACGATTACGGCAATATGAAGCATCCCAACCTCAGGAAGATAAAGTACAGCAGCAGTTAGCTTTACTGGCCGAAATGGACGCCTTGCGCGAACAGATACGCCAGGAGCACGGCGAACTGACCGATTCTGTGGAAGTATTGCGTGAAGTACGGGAGGAGCGGCTAAATGACATCATGGGTCTGTCTTGATTCGGGAATCGTCTTAAAGTTCGTCTTGCCTGAAGCCGACAGCCACCAGGCAAAAGCATTGTGGCAGTCAATCATTGCCTCCCGGCAGCAGCCCGTTGCACCCCTTTTATTTCCCTTTGAAGTAACATCTACACTGCGAAAAAGGAGTTACAGAGGTGACATTAGTGAAAAATTCAGCCTCTCGGCGCTGCGCCAGATATTATCATTGCAAATAAAGTTTACATCGTTCGACAACATACATGAACAAGCCTGGCAATTGGCGGCACGTTTTGATCGTCCAGCAGCATACGACGCCCATTACCTGGCGCTGGCCGAGCATTTAGGCTGTGAGTTTTGGACGGCCGATAAGCGGCTGTACAATGCGGTCAGTGGCCATCTGTCCTGGGTTCGTTGGCTGGGTGATTTTTCCAGTTGACCCTGATTTACCAGTAACCACCATCACATGAGGCAATATGAATCTACTTGAACTAACATTAACCGAACTGCGTACTGCCCTGAGTCAGGGTGAAACCAGCAGCGTCGCCGCCACGCAGTCGATGCTGGATCGCATCGTCGAGCAGGACAATGCGATCAAAAGCTACCTGACCATTACCGACGAGATGGCGCTGGAACAGGCCGCCGCTGCCGATAAGCGCATCGCCAACGGCGAAGAGTCGCCGCTGTTGGGCGTGCCCATCGCCGTCAAGGACATCATCGCCACCAAAGGCGTGCCCACCACTGCCGGCAGCAAAATCCTGGAGGGCTTCATCCCGCCCTACGACGCCTTCGTCGTCGAGAAGTTGAAAGAAGCCGGGGCCGTCATCCTGGGCAAAACCAACACCGACGAGTTCGCCATGGGGTCATCGACGGAAAACTCCGGTTATTTCACGACGCACAACCCCTGGGATTTAAGGCGAGTGCCCGGCGGCAGCAGCGGCGGCAGCGCGGCGGCGGTGGCAGCAGATGAAGCTTTGGGCACGCTGGGGACCGATACCGGCGGCAGCATCCGCCAGCCGGCTTCTTTTTGCAGTGTGGTGGGTCTTAAACCGACCTACGGGCGGGTCAGCCGCTACGGGGCCATCGCCCACGGCTCTTCGCTGGATCAAATCGGTCCCCTGGTCAAAGATGTGGAAGAC
>JBNKZT010000386.1:0-5906 GCA_050301775.1 Promineifilaceae bacterium (SeqCode) | reverse complement strand
TGAGATGAAATCATATTTCCTAAAAATGAGCAACTGGAAGATACTGATTAAAAATATGTGGATCCCAACGACTATGACAGCCCACAAAGGAAATTGCTGTGAGGAAATCATATCCACCGCATGATAAAAAGGCTCTATTAATGCGACTACGAGAATGCAAACCCAAACAATCGTTTCAAAATTTACGTTCTTTAGCATTGAATTCAGCGTAATCAACAATATCGTAAGTGGTAAAACATGAAAAATAATTTCAACAAAAAAACCTATCGCCGGGTAGAACAACAAAGATTGGGGGAACAAGATGTTCGTATCAGCAGGGAAAATGACTTTGGTATCAACCAAAATCATGATTATCGCAAGCAGCGCGGCTAAACTGGAGGAGCGAAGCAGCCCGTTTAGGCTTTCTTTTTCATAAATTGCAAACCATTTTTGGGATAGCAGGAAAGATAGCAGAATAAATCCCAAAATAATGGCAATCAGAAATGCTATCAAGGGGTTTATCCTGCCAAGAAATCGTTGAAAAAGCAGTTTGTCGAAAAAAAACAAAATCCCTGTAAATCCTAAAACCCCAAGAGATAAACCAGCGAAGACCAGATACTGTAACTTTTCGCTTGAGGCAGCTCCGGTAATTTTTTCAACGTATGGTAAATTTTGATAAAACATGAGGATTCTCCAAGATACTCAAATTGTCGTCGTTATTTTCACAACCCCAAACACCTGGTACAGTCCGGGGCAAATCCTCACAAGGTCGTTATTTTGAGTGCCCCGGACTATTTAAGTATTGCACCCCTACGATTTTTCCCGCACTCCGGCAGCCGCTACAACAAACAGCGAAACAAGTGCTCCTTCACCAAGAATTAGTTGGATATGTTGGAATGCTCCTGTACCTTTTAAGGCAACCGAACACGCGATAGAAACAATCCCCCAGATAAGTGCGGTGGTGATGATTACCAATTCTTTTTTCATCGAATGACTCCTTTTTTTATTCTCCCGACATGACCGATAACGACCCGGTGGCCGCAGGAACGTCACGCGAGAAAAGGTTGGGGATATGCCATGGATGACGCAATAAATATCTGCTGATGGGCGGCGGTTGCGGAGGACTACCGTTCAATCTTTGCGCCAATGTGGGCCACTTGAACGGGAGATGAAAGACAGTGCCCGGCTTTTCCATTTCGGCCAGCGTATCTAGTATTGAGCGCAGGACGGCCGTTTGCCCTGCCTGGTCTCCTGGCTGTCCCAAAAGGTAACCCAGTGGATGCTCAATGGCTGCCAGGCGCGGCACGCTTACGGCGGCCGTCAGGTCAGGGATGCACGACAGCGTGATCGTACTCATGCCCGCCGCCTCAATTTCCCTCTGTACCAGTCCTACGGACCAGCAGCAAATCGGTCAACCAGGGACGAGGATGACAACATTTACCCCATCTCGTTTCATGTGCCGGATCATGGCCGGCACACTTTCTGCTAACAGTGTCTGCGGCTGCAGAATGTAGCCCATGAAAGAGTAATGGTTGGCTGCCGAACGCCCGATTTCGCCGTGAGACTCTAGCTCCAGCAGCCGCTGCAAAGGGAAGAGCGTGTTCAGGTCTTGCTCCACAACGCGGGGATGGATGTGCAGGTGATAGAGCTTGACGCCCTCCGCCGTTGCCGTGCGTGGCAGGACGCGATATGAGGGATCGCCCCACCAGGGGTTCTGCTTCTCCCCCGCCTGATCAAAGGGTTGATCGATCTTGAGCGCAAGACCGGCCGAACTGATCAACGCAACGGTGCTTTCCGCCAGTGGCTTAGTCAGCGGTGTCCAGGGAATCTCCCGCGGCGACTCAAGCCCGATCCAGGTCTGAACAAGTTTCTTGGTCAGGCGATCCAGGAAACGGAATGAGTCTACTTGTTTTGATTTTGACATGCTGCATACCTCCACTTATTTGTAATGTCATGGTACGGTTCAAACAGCAACTTGTCATTCCCCATTTGGGGAATGCGGTGGGGGATATTGGGAGAAGGGCTTTGGAATAAGGGAGAAGGAGGAGATGACTCAGGGCACTGTCAGACAACCAGCGTCAATTGTGCCAAAAGGTTCTCAGAGAAGCAGTAATTCTCAATTTAAAACCCTTGTCGCCATTAGCCACCGATTGAAATCGGCGGCTATAGCAGTAAAACCTGTTAAAACAGGTTAAAAGCGCCCTAATTAACGTGTTTCAACACGTTTTTGATGTGTCAGCCTATGAATTCATTCATAGCAAGAAGGCAAAATGAGAATTGCTGTCAGAGAAGGTTCAATTCTCGGCCGCGGGCCACAGCTTGCGTCCGGCTGTGTACGTCGAGCTTGCTGTAGATATTCTTCAAGTGCTGTTTGACCGTACTTGGGGCGACGACCAGCCTGCCGGCAATTTCCTTATTCGAGAGACCCTCAGCGAGCAGTTGTAACACGTCCTGCTCGCGTTCGGTGAGAGGGTTGTTCAACACTTCGGCGAGCGAGGGCGATAGAAAAGCCGTCTCCCTTGCTCGGTTCTGCTGCTGAAAGGCATCCAGCAGGTCGCGCACATACGCCTGAACGATATGTGACCTTCTTGCCGTTGTGTCCTGCATGATTGTCTGTTCTAGTAGATCGCCCAACGGCCGTTCCATATCCAAAAACACGCGCCTATACCCCTCGGGTCTGGCCAGAGAGAGGGCCTGAGATAGCGTTACAGCAGCCTCTTTGGTTTGACCCTGCGCGTTTTGGGCGATGGCTTGCAGTCCCAGGATTTCGATTAAACGGCCGTTTCGCCCACTCGCCTCTGCCAACACACGCTGCCTGTCCAGGAGAAGGTGCGCGTCGGCCACATGCCCCTGTGCCAGCCGCAACCTCGCCAACGCGATCTGTTCCAGTTCTGAGCCGCCGCTACGCACTTCAGCCCACTGACTTGCCATTTCCACATCGCCTGCTGCCAGACATTGGGCCACCCAAGCTGTTTTGAACTCGGTCGTTGGTGCCATTTGGAAAGGATAGGTTTGCATATATTTTTCAGCGTTACGCAGGGTTTCCATAGCGCCCGCCACATCGCCTTGCGCCTGGAGGATGCGCATCAAGACGATGTCGCCAACAACCAAGTAGCCACCTAACCGCTGTCTGTACTCGATGCCAATCATTGCATGGGCATGGGCCGCATCGAGCTGATTCCACTCGCGCAACAAATCAGCCAGACCGAACTCGTAGGCACAGCGTACCCGCGAATCCAAACCTTTTCGCGCCACCATTTGTCGATACGCCCTGTCATAAAGTTCCATTGCTTGATGAAGCCGCCCTTGTACTTTCTTGATGGCCGCCAAATCGCATAACGCCGGTACGATTACCATTAGCTGCCCCGTCTCTTGACCGACTTTGAGCATATTCAGTAATGCCTGGCCGGCGCGGTCCATGTCGTCGCGGGCGAAATAGGTATCTGCCAGGGCATAATCAGCTATCCCTCGTGCGGTCAGGGATGCTTCCGGCAAATATTTCTCGGTGAGCGCTGCCATCTCGACGGCTTGCGCCGCATTCCCGCGCAAATTGGCGACGTAGGCGCGGATGGCCGCGATGTGTCCCAATAGCTCTAAGCTCTGGGGAGCATCCGGCTTAATCTGCTTTTCTACACCTGCCAGCAGGGGGGCGACCTCATCCAGTTGGCTGGCAAGAGCCAATGTGGTGGCGCGGTAGATGTCGATCCAGGGATGGTCACGCACAATCGCTTGGGGCAGCTTGTTGATCCACCCGAGCAAGACAGGAACCTCGCTGTGCATGAACATGCTGGCAATATTTTTTTCGATCATCAAGGCGGCCTGCTCGAACTCTTGGGCGGCCATCGTATGGATCATTGCTTCTTCCAGGGAGCCATTGCGCTGGTGCCACCGGCTGGCGCGGCGGTGTAGTTCACGAATCTGTTCGGCCGAGCTGCGCTGTCTGAGTATGCTCTGCAACAGGTCGGCGAACAGGTGGTGATAGCGATACCATCGCCTTTCCTCGTCCAAAGGAACCAGAAATAAATTAGCCTGTTCCAACCGGGTCAGGACTGTCTGGCTGTCATTGACGCCCGTAACAGCATCACATAGGGGGGCTGTCATCCGTTGCAAAACGGCCGTTTTTAGCAAGAATTCTTGAACATTGGCCGGCTGCTGTTCAAGAACCTCCTCAACCAGATAGTCCAGGATGAAATGATGACTGCCGGATAAGGCCTCAATGAAACCTGATTTATCCCGGCTGCCCCGCATGGAGATGGCAGCCATCTGCAAACCGGCAATCCAGCCCTCGGTGCGCTTTTCTAATATCCTTACATCATCCGGCAAAAGGTCTAATCCGCCTATGCTGTTCAGGAATGCTGCGGTTTCATCCGTTGTAAAACGCAAGTCATTGGCGCGCAGCTCGTTCATTTCGCGACATACGCGCCATCGGGCCAGCGGCAAAGGCGGATCGGTGCGGGTGGTGATAACCAGATGCAACTGTGGGGGTTGATGGTCGAGCAGGAAGGTCAGGGCGTCGTGAATAGGCTCGGCGGTGATCAGGTGATAGTCGTCGAGGATGAGGATGAAGTTCTTGGGATTGGCGGTGATGGTGTTGATAACGGCCGTTAACACCGATTCGGTTGATAATTGTCGCAGAGAAGATCGTCGGTCAGCAAATTCGCCGATATCCGGCGCAATTTTGTGCAGGGCCGCGACAAAATAAGCGAGGAAGCGAGCCGGGTCGTTGTCGCCTTTATCGAGAGAGACCCAGGCGATGGCATGCTCACACTGTTGAATCCATTCACTGACCAAGGTCGTCTTGCCAAAACCGGCCGGGGCCGAAATAAGGGTAAGTTTGCGGCGCAGCCCTGTATTAAGTTTTTCGATGAGGTGAGGGCGGGGGACGAGGGACGGCCGTAATGGTGGAATATACAATTTTGTTTGCAACAAGTCGCCAGACATGGAGACATTATAGTCAATAGGTTGCCGATTAGACCAGAAAATCCTATTTTAACCATATAGCCGGACGCGGATCATCGCCACCGTCTGAACAGCTTGCGCCACATCTTTGGCAATGGGGTTGCCATGTTCATCCATGGTCACATCGTAAAATTTGGCGTCAAATGGCGACTTCCGTAGATGTGCCGTCAGTGCAGCGGCAACAGCTTGTTTATCTTCGGCGATGGGTTCGGCCACGCCTTGAATCTCCCGGCCCCGGAGGCGCAAGCTGATCGGCGCCCCACCCCGCAGGTTTTTCCACCAGTTGGCATGAGTAAAAATGGTTACCTGACCATCTTCTCGAGAGTAGCTAACTGGCGTCGTGTAAGTCTTGCCGCTTTTACGTCCGGTGAAGGTGATCAGCAGCAGGTATTTACTGATCATCCCGTGCAAGGGCGAGCGCAAAATGAATTTCATGGTTTTGTTGAGAATTGGGGGGACAGATGGTGTTTCAGACATTTCAATCTCCTGATTCTGGCCTGGCCTGTTCGGCCAAATAAGCCTGGTATTCTTTCCAGCCGGGGCACCAACTGGTGTGCCAGCGCCACAGCCGGGCCATGAAGGACTTGGGATTAGTTTCAGCTTTCTGACGCATCGGGCAGGTTTCGCAACCAAAACTCTTTTCAGTGGTTGCGGTTTGGTCGGTTTTCATTTTTATCTCCTTTAAGCCATTTGCCTCTGGGCCTGGTGTTCCGAAAGCTGACCCCGGTTGGATATGGCGACTGCGGCAGCGATGACCCATAGCGCAGCGGCCCAGGCGAGTATCCAGGTCAACAGAGTCGCTCCGGATAGCTCCGCAGGGACAAGGGCATTCAGGCTGGCCATCAGGCTGGCGTGCATGAGGATGGAGAGGAGCAGGCTTTCGGTACGGCCGTATACCCACACCATGAGTATCCGGTAAGGTGGCAGCCAGGAAAAAAGCTGCCCGAACAAAAGGGCCAGCGGCAGCG
>JBNKZT010000385.1:0-5913 GCA_050301775.1 Promineifilaceae bacterium (SeqCode) | reverse complement strand
GAGAAGATGTGGCATATTGGCAAACAGACAATTGCCGATAAGGAAGAACGCACCACTTGGGTGACCCAGCGGTTGGATGACCTCTGGTGGGGACGGTTGACATCAGTCAATACTGCCCTGGATCAGGTAAATCTGGCACGGGCGATAGACCCGGAAGATGTTGAAATGAGCATCGGGTATTTTCAACGACAGAAGAAACGGATGAAATATCATCGCTATCGCATTGCTGGTTACCCTATCGGTAGTGGTTCAGTCGAGAGTGGCATCAACAATGTGGTTCATCATCGTATGAAACGACAAGGGCGGGGCTGGCAACGAGAGAATGTCAATCCAATGTTAGCCGCACTTGGCGAATTGCATAGCGGTAGATTTGAGTGGGCGTGGGCGGCAACCAACTAATCCCCCACAAAACGTGGTTATACTCGCAAATCTGCCAAAAGTTGACAGAAAGATATATTCCCGGTATAGTTACTGTTGGATCAAGATTCAAAATGTTGTAAGTTCTGATTTAAAGTATGTTAAGACGTTGTCTGGACAAACAAATCCGGACAACGTTTTTTTTGTTGTCTTTCTTGTAAAGAACCATACGCATTGAAATCGTGAACCATAATATTTCATGTACCAAAAACAAGGAGTGTACAACGATGAGTGAACGTAAAACTGGAACCGTAAAGTGGTTTAGTGATCAAAAAGGGTTTGGATTTTTGGAGCAAGAAGGTGGCGATGATGTATTCGTGCATCATTCAGCTATTGTTTCCGAAGGTTTCCGCACATTGGCCGAAGGCGACCGTGTTGAATTTTCAATCGAACAGGGTCAAAAAGGCCCAGCCGCAGCCGAAGTACGTAAAATCTAAATCATTTATTTGAGGACGAGGCCTCTTAACCGGGGAATCGCTTAAATGAATATAAAAAGACTCGCAGTGATGTGGGTCTTTTTTTGATCACGGCCGTTACCCACCCCCATCCTCATCATAATCATCAATCAACGTAGGAGGCAGAATATTGCACAAAGTATTGTTGAGGATCGCTGGTATCGATTAAAACGTGCAGCAAAATAGAACCGTTACTAAACTGACCATACAGGATGGAATCCAGCTGTGCACCTTGCTTTCGTAAATCCTCCTGCAAGGTTTGCTTACCTTCCTCCGTCCAAAATGAATTGGACATATCTGTCTGCCATTCAACTATGTTGGATAGAGGGTCTTGTTGTTGCAAGGTTTTCAGATCATCCGGCGACATCAAAAATGTGACGTCGTACCCCGTATTGAGTGACTCAGTGCATGATTCATCTAAAACAGTTGCGCTGAGTGGTAAAGAGATCTGCAAAAAATCATATTGGAACTCATCGCAGGAAACAACCCCGGCGAATTCCTTGAGTTGAACCACAGCATAACCGGCAACAGCCAACACAGCGCAGCCAATGAGGGCGAAGATACCTGTGAACAAAAGCAACCATTTTTTTCTGGACATCATTTTGTAATTTCCTCTGAAGCAGTGGGAATTAACGGATGAGGGGACAAAAATCAGCCTCCCTATTGCCTGTTCTCTGCGAATAGTGCGCTGTGGCGCATGAAATCTTTTCTGAAACAATCATATCGACCATGCTCATTAAAGCATAAATATGTTAAGGGGAGGTCAACCTTTGTTTAATGGTTTTTTAACGGATAATCACCTCGCTACGGCCGTTACCCCTTCCTCATCTTCTGCCCTGGTTCCCGTCGCCCGATCCCAAACTACCTTAAATGCCGTATAATTTGATTTAACGGGAACCAACTACAACCCTTTGCCGTCTATTAAAGGAATGGTTGGCACAACCATCGGTAAACCATGAAAACTGAAGTAAAGGGGTATCAAAATGAAATCAAATTGGCGACACATGCTAACCCGGCCGCGCAACTGGCTTTTAGCGCTGCTGGGCGTCATCGTTTTGGGCGGAGCCGGCTACGGCATCAACGAAGCCGTCACCCGCTACAAACTGAACCAACCGGGGGTAATGACCGACATTCCGGTCGTCGCAGACGGCTACCTCCCGACCACCGATACCGG
Organism: Promineifilaceae bacterium (SeqCode); assembly: GCA_050301775.1. Lineage (GTDB taxonomy): Bacteria > Chloroflexota > Anaerolineae > Promineifilales > Promineifilaceae > JACKCC01. Next base: position 3,867 of record JBNKZT010000385.1, on the reverse strand, counting down.
GCAGGGGGGCGTTGTGACTGAGGCGGGGTTTGTCGGTGGTGGCGGCGGCGTGAGTAACGGCCGTGCCCAACTCCTCTTCCGTCTCAGCCAGGGGCAGGAAGTCCAGCAGATCGGCCCCAGCATCCCCATCGTTACCGGCAGCCCGTTAACCGCCGAACAAATTCAGCAAATCCTCGACCGCCTGCCGCCATTAGAAACTGAAGAAGGCGATCAGGTGGATTTCAATTTGCCTGACGAACTGATTCCGCCGCCGCGCCCTGGCGCAACGGTAGATGAGCCGTTCCCGCCACCGGCGCCGGAGATGGCTCCCGAAGAAGTGCCCTCCGGCCCGCTGGAAGTGCTGCGCTACTCGCCGGAAGGTGAGATTCCGCTGGCCCCTTTCCTTAATGTTACTTTCAACCAACCGATGGTTCCCCTGACAACGGTCGAAGCCTTAACTTCCGCCGACGTTCCGGTCAAAATCACGCCGGAACTGCCCGGAACCTGGGTGTGGCTGGGAACCAAAACCCTGAGTTTTGAGTATGATTCGGAAGCCGTTGACCGCCTCCCCATGGCCACTGAATACACCGTCACCATTCCGGCCGGCACCGAATCAGCGACGGGTGGCACGCTGGCCCAAACCGTCTCCTGGACGTTTAGCACGCCGCCGGTGCAAATGCAGAACAGTTACCCTTCTGGTGGCTCGGTCGCGTTGGATCCGCTCTTTTTCGTTTCTTTTGACCAATTGGTTGACCCCCAGGCCGTCCTCAACACGATTCAAGTTACGGCCGATAATAAATCCGTCACCGTGCAGTTGGCCAGTGAAGCGGAAATTGCCGCCGATGAGACGGTTAGCCGGTTGGTGAAGAATGCGGGGGACGGCCGTACCCTCGTCTTCCGCGCCCAGCAAGAACTGCCCGCCGACGCCAGCATTAACGTCACCATCGGCCCCGGCACACCCTCCGCCGAAGGACCGCGCCTGACCACAGAAGCGCAGTCGTTTAGCTTCCAAACTTACCCGCCGCTGCGCATCACCGACCACAGCTGCGGCTGGTATGATCAAGGCGACTGCCCGCCGTTGACCCCATTCATCATCCAATTCAGCAATCCCATCGACTCCGAGGCTTTCCAGGAAGGGATGCTGCAAATTACGCCTGAACTGGCCGGAGCCAGCGTCAACATTATGGGCAGCACTGTCCAGATTCAAGGGTTGACACAGGGGCGGACCACCTACCGCGTGCGCGTCAGCGGCGACATTCAGGACGTGTTCGGCCAGACGTTGGGCCAGGAAGAACTGTTGACCTTCAAAGTCGGTTCCGCGCCGGAATTCCTCTCCGGTCCCGACAGCCAGTTTATCACCCTGGATCCATCAGCCAGCAAGCCGGTTTTCACCGTCTACTCGATTAATTACGACAAACTGAACGTGCGGGCTTATGCCGTGCAGCCGTCCGATTGGCGGGCTTACCGCGATTATCTGGACAATTATTGGCAGGAAACCCCGCCCGCAATTCCTGGTGAAAAGGTGATGGATGAAACGATTGCTGTGGATGCCCAGGATGACGTGTTGACGGAAACGGCCGTTGACCTCACCAAAGCATTAAATGGCCAATTCGGCCACCTGATCGTCATCATCGAACCGCCCGCTTCCTTGCTGAGCAGCAAACAGAATCGGCCGTATCCGGTGCAAGCCTGGGTGCAGGTTACCCAAATCGGCCTCGATGCCTTTACCGACCACAGCCAGATGGTCGTTTGGGCCAACGCCTTGCAGGATGGCGCGCCCCTCTCTGGTCTGACTGTCCAGTTGGAACCGAACGGCGGCCAGGCTGCCACCGGCAGCGACGGCACAACCCGACTCAATTTAGGCGGCGGTGCGGTTTATCTGGTTGCCCAACAGGGTGATGACGTGGCCATGCTGCCCAACAGTCCCTACTACTGGGATGATTATGGCTGGAGTGCCAATCCGCCCAGCGATGAACTGCGCTGGTACGTCTTCGATGACCGCCAGATGTACCGCCCCGGCGAAGAAGTCCACGTCAAGGGCTGGATTCGCCAGATTGGCAACAAACAAGGCGGTGATGTTGGGCTGTTTGCCGGTTCGGGAACGAGCATTGCCTACACCGTCATGGGACCGCAAGGTAACGAACTGCTGACCGGGCAGGCGCAGATCAACGCCCTCGGCGGTTTCGATTTAGCGTTTACTCTGCCCGATAACGCCAATCTAGGTTACGCATCGCTGCAACTATTTGTTCAAGGCAGCGGACTGAACGGCCGTGACTATTACCACAGCTTCCAAATCCAGGAGTTTCGCCGTCCCGAATTTGAAGTGACCGCTCGCAACGAAACGACCGGCCCTTACTTCGTCAGCGATTATGCCGTCGTGGCCACATCGGCCAACTACTACGCCGGCGGCCCGCTGCCCAACGCCGATGTTACCTGGAACGTGACCTCGTCACCCAGCAGTTACGCACCGCCTAATTGGTCCGGCTTCACCTTTGGTACCTGGACGCCCTGGTGGTGGTTTGATTACGGCTACGGGATGGAAGACGGCTACTTTGGCGGCCCCGGTTATGGCGATGAAACCATCTACGAAACGTTCAGCGGCATAACCGACGCCAACGGCGAGCATTTCCTGCGCCTGGATTTTGACGAGATTACCGCGCCACGGCCGTTCAGTGTGCTGGCCGAAGCAACGGTAATGGACGTCAACCGGCAGGCCTGGACGGCGGGCACGACTTTGCTCGTCCATCCGGCCGATTTGTACGTCGGCATTCGCAGCCAGCGCACTTTTGTCGAACGGGGCAAACCGCTGGACATCGAAGCCATCGTCACCGATTTGGACGGTAATGCCATCACCGGCAAAACCATCCAGATAATGGCCGCGCGGCAGGAGTGGAAATATCGTCAAGGGTCGTGGGGTGAAGAATCGGTGGATGTGCAGGAATGCAGCGTTGCCTCGGCCAACGAGCCGGTGACTTGCACGTTTAATACGGACAAGGGTGGTTCTTATTTGATAACGGCCGTTATCACCGACGATCAAGGCCGGCAAAACCAGAGCCAGTTCACCCGCTGGGTCAGCGGCGGCCAGCGTCCTCCGGCGCGTAACGTCGAGCAGGAAAGCGTCACACTCATCCCCAGCGAAGAAAGTTACCAGCCCGGCGACACAGCCGAAATCCTGGTCCTGGCTCCCTTTAGCCCGGCCGAAGGGCTGTTAACCGTCAGCCGCAGCGGCATCTTGTACACCGAACGCTTCCAGATGACGGAAAGCTCGTACACGCTGCGCATCCCCATCGAAGACGGCCACATCCCCAATCTGAACGTCCAGGTCGATTTGGTCGGCGAATCGCCGCGCACTGACGCTGATGGTGAACCGATTGAAGGCATTCCGCCGCGTCCGGCTTACGCCACCGGCACGCTCAATCTCAGTATCCCGCCGCACAGCCGGACCTTGTCGGTTACGGCCGTGCCCCAGGAGAGCAAGCTGGAACCGGGCGGTCAAACGGTGGTTGATGTGACGGTGACTGATGCCAATGGTACGGCCGTTCCCGATGCCGAATTAGCCGTTGTGGTCGTGGATGAAGCGATTTTGGCTCTCTCTAACTACCAACTGGCTGACCCGCTGGCGGTCTTCTACAGCAATCGCCCGGCCTGGCTCAACAGCTACTACAGCCGGGCCAACATCGTCCTGGCCAACCCGCAAGCCTTGAGCGATCAGGTTCAAAATGCCGTGGTGAAGGCCCGTGCGGCGGAACAAACGGTTGTGGAAGAAGTAGAGATGGCAATGGAGATGCCCGCAGCGGCGCCAATGGCCACTGAAGCGGCAGCGGATATGGCGTTTGGCCTGGCCGCCGGTGGCGAAGCAGCACCGCAGCCCATTCAGGTGCGCAGCAA
>JBNKZT010000384.1:0-5920 GCA_050301775.1 Promineifilaceae bacterium (SeqCode) | reverse complement strand
CAGCGCCAACTGCCCAGCCAGGCCAGCAGCGCCCACAGGCCCACGACCATCAGCCAAAACATCGGCCTGGCCTTGACCGGCGTGCCATTAAAGACAAACAATGTCGGGATATTATCGACTGTTTTCATTAAAAACTCTCCTCTGGCGACAATCATAGCAGAAATATAACCGGCCGCTATTGACTTGACAGGCGTTCTTCATTTGATACATTCCGGCCATTGATTCAAGCTGGGGAACGGTTCATTCCCCGCCAGATTTCCCGCCGCAAGCCCTGGTCAGGCCAATGAAACCAAAGGATCAACATGAATTTGCAAGACATCGCCCAACTCAGACTTGTCAATCAACAAATCGCCGGAACGACATTCCAAAACGTAAAAGACCTGGTCGGCTGGATGGGCGCGATGCAGGCCCAGGATTATGCGATGGTGAAATGGGCCGTGGGCGTCCGGCTACCCCATTCAACAGACCAGGTAATCGAAACGGCCATCAACAAGGGGGAAATCATCCGCACCCACTTGTTAAGACCCACCTGGCACCTTGTTTCCGCCGCCGACATTTATTGGCTGCTCGAATTAACCGCGCCGCGAATTAAGGCGTCGTTAAAAACAAGACATCGCGAGCTGGGCCTTTCCGAAGCGGTTATGAAGAAATGCAGGACAGTCATTGAAAAGGAATTGAGCGGCGGGCGGCATCTGACCCGTGAAGCATTAATCGCCGAGCTGCAAAATGCCAATATTGCCACCGACAATAACCGGGCATCTCACATTTTTTCACGGGCCGAATTGGATGGCGTCCTATGCAGCGGCGCAGTCAAAGGGAAAAAACAAACCTATGCCCTGCTTGAAGAATGGGTTCCCAAAACAAGCCCCCTGCCTAAAGAAGAAGCATTGGCCAGGCTGGCCAGGCGGTATTTTACCAGTCACGGCCCGGCCGCTTTACAAGATTTTGCCTGGTGGTCGGGTCTGTCAGCCGGCGATGCCCGGCAGGCGTTGGAAAGTGTCCAATCGGATTTTGTTTCAGAAACCATTGATTCGCAAACTTATTGGTTTACCAACGCTTCTTCCCCTCCCAATATCGGCCAGGAATCTGTTTATTTACTGCCCGCTTTTGACGAATTTATCATCAGTTACAAGGACCGGAGCGCTTCGCTGCCTTTTGAAAATCACAGTAAGGCTGTTTCTAACAATGGCATGTTCTGGCCGATTATCGTGGTTGACGGACAGGTAACAGGCACGTGGAAACGGACGATAAAAAAAGATACAGTCATTGTGGAATTAAAACATTTCAACCAACCCAATAAAACCACAGTGGACTTAATTGAAAAAGCAGCGCAGCAGTTTGGGGATTTTTTGGAAAAGCAGACCTGGCTGCAGTAATTACCGGTTAAATGATAGGCGAGCAAGAGGTCTTGTTTCCGCCAAGGGAGTCGTGATGATGATCAACAGTTCGGCTAACCAAGCAGACAGTATCGAATTTGAGGAATTCGCGTTCGAGGTGGTGACGATTAATGTCTTTGGCGAGGTAACGAATCGCCAGACACATACCGCCCGGCAGTTCATGGAGGAACTGAACGGCCGTATCCCACTCGAAATGATTGCAATTCCGGGTGGGTCGTTCCTGATGGGGTCGCGAGCAGGCATTGGATTTGAGGACGAATATCCGCAGCACAGCGTCCGAATCCCCTCCTTCTATGCGGGCAAATATCCGGTCACACAGGAGCAGTGGGCCGCAGTCATGGACCGGGTTCCACCGTATCGCTGCCAGGGAGCCAAACTACCCGTAGACAGAGTCTCCTGGGACGAGGCCCAGGCATTTTGCCAGCAGTTATCGGAAAAGACGGGCCGCAGCTACCGCTTACTCAGCGAAGCCGAGTGGGAATATGCTTGCCGGGCTGGAACCACGACACCCTTCTACTGCGGGGAGACAATAACGACCGACCTGGCCAACTACGTAGGCGAACATCTTTACCATTCCGAACCCAAAGGCATCTACCGTCATGTAACCACGGAAGTCGGCAGCTTTCCCCCAAATGCCTTTGGTCTCTATGACATGAGCGGCAATGTTTGGGAGTGGTGCGCCGATGCCTGGTATGACAACTATGTCGGCGCCCCTGTTGACGGCCGTACCTGGGCCGGTGACGCTGGTTCGCGGCGTGTTTTGCGCGGCGGCTGCTGGCACGACACACCGGGTTTGTGCCGCAGTGCGTCCCGGCTAAAACATGTACCCCACGAAGGAGAGGATTATTTTGGCTTTCGGGTGGCGCTAACATCGCTGGAGCAAAACTTTACCGGCGTGGCCCAGCATAATCACCCGCACGCTAACCAAGGCCGGCGAATCGCGCGCCGCATTCAAACCTGGTTTCGTCGTTGAATCGGCGACTGGTTTGAGTGGGCGATCACCTCTGCCGTTGCATTCTCGTTTCAAGGAATCGCAACAAGCGTCATATACTCACTTGATTGTCCATTTTCCAATTGTACCGGGTAAACCTGGCCGGTTGTTGGATTGTACAACTTGAGAATGATCTGAGCCGCCGGCGCAGCCAGGTATAAGCCTACGCGACTGCCGGCCACAGGCACACGATCCACCTGCTGCTGCAATTGAAGCTGCGCGTCCAACACTTGTACGGAAAAACTCACCTCATCTGGCATGGGCTGCGCCCAGGAAAGGTCGATCAGCAGGTGGTTGGGCGACTGCCCTTCTTGAATCCTGTAATCGCATTGGATGGCTGTGGCCGCGGCCAACCAGACAGCCGAACCGGCGGCCACCAGGCTGCCCGCCGGATTGGGCGGATAGAATTCGGTGATGCGCTGGGTTTCAATCCACCGGGTCTGGCCTTCATAGGCCCATTGACGCAGCCAGTTTTCTGTTGTTGAATCGGGCACGGCCGTTTCCGTCGCCTGTAACAATAATGAGATACGGCCGTACGATGCCAGCCAGCTTTGCAAACGCGCTTCATCAACCGCTTTCAACCGGGGTTTACGCAGCCAGCCAATATAGTCAGGCTGCAAGGGAGCGTAATTGATCCATTCCCAAATACGCCCCGGCCTGTCATACCCCTCCCGGAGATCAAGCAAAACGATGTCATTGTCGGCCGCCTGCTCGCCAATCCAGGTCCGCACCGCCTGATTTGTGCTAAAGGTATCCGTTTTTTCCCACCAGCGAACGTCAGGATAAGCCGCAGCGACAAGACTGAACGCCCAGAGGGTGGTCAAAATCGCCAGCAGCGGCAAGCTGTAGCCCGGCGTGTGATCGGTATGACGCCAGAACAGCAGGAGGTAACGGCCGTGTAAAAACAAGAGCACAACTCCTGTAACGCCAATCAACCCCAACAGCCAGGGCGCGTTAGACCAAAAAAACGGGTGAAACCAGATCGGGTCTGCTGCACTGGAAAAAATATTGTGCCAGAAAGTAACCAAAGGAGAGTGGGGCCACTGCCACACCAGGTCTTGGAACGGGACAGCGTCCAGGTTTTCTTGGTACTCGAAATTGACCAGGACGCCGGGCAGTTGGGCAATGACCGTTATCGCCATGATGACGGCAAGCGCCCGACGACGCCAACGGCCGTCCGCGAGCCAGGTAAAAGCCGGCAAACAGAGCATAACTAACGCCGGCATGACCGGGACTAAGAACCGCGGTCCCCACGCTTTACCGCCAGACCAATCGTACCAACGGCCGTAAAAAAATAACGTCAACAAAACAACTGACAAGGCAATCAAATAGATCGGTTGGCGCATCTTGCGGAAATGGACGGCATAACTTAACCCAATCAGCCAGGCTAAAGGCACGTAAAATAACAACCCCTTCCCCGGACTCCACAGCATTCCCGCCAGGCCAACGTGGAGGGGCGTGGTAAAAGCCTCACCCGGTACCTGCGGAAATGAGAGGTAAGTACCGAACCTAACATAATTCGAGAAGACAATACTCAAAATTGTAAGGCCAAACGGCAAAGCAAACAGAAACCCTGGCCAAAGGAAAGTCCGCCTGCGGCCTGTTTGCCTCCAGTGAACGAATAATTGATAGGTCACGTAAAGCGCAAAGGGCAGTGCCAGAATGGCATTTGCGGAACGGGCCAGGGTCATAATTCCCAGGCCAAAACTGCACACCAACAACCAGACTGATCGATTGTCAGAACTAAACCGGGCCACACCCAGCAAGGCCAACGACAGCCCCAAAGCAGCAATCGGTTCACTAAATAACATCTTCGCATATGGCCAGAGCATGGTACCCAAGCCTAAGGCAATCGCTGCCAGCAGCGCAGCGTTTTCACTGGCTTTCAAAGTGACGGCCAGATGGTAAAACACAAAAATGGTCAACGCCGTTAAAAGCGCAGAAGAGAGGAATGTAAATTGAACAGCGCCAACAACGCCCCAATGTTTGCCGATGAACAGAAAGGGCAGCGCCACCAGCGCACCACCCAATCCCTTTTTGGAATACAGGTTGCCATCTTCCCCCGGCGCATTTTGGGGTGGATAACGTTCTTGTTCCCACTCCATGCGATTAAGCTGGATTGAGCCGTGCAGCAAAGATTCGGCCGCACTCATTGTGGCCAATTCGTCAATAGAATGGGGGATTCCAGTGTATGAGATCAGGTAGAAAAACAAGACGAATAACGCCAACCAGATACTGCGTTTCATGTGGCTCCATTTTTCGAGCAATTTGTGCATTTCGTGGCAAAAAAACGGATAGGCTGAAACTACCGCTCCAGGCTCAAAATCCCCTGTTCCAGCGCCGCCGTCACCGCCGCCGTGCGGTCATCGACGCCCAATTTGCCATAAATGTGGATGAGGTGCGTCTTGACCGTCGCCGTGCTGATGTGCAGCGCCTTGCCGATTTCGCGATTGCTGGCCCCTTTGTAAACCAATTGCAAGACTTCAATCTCGCGGGCGCTGAGGTTTTCTTGAACGTCAGTCCGCATCCGGGTCATCAGGCGGGCGGCAACGGCCGTTGCCAGAACCGATTCCCCTTTGGCCGTAGCGCGAATAGCCCGGAACAGATCTTCGCGGGGCGTATCTTTGAGCAGGTAGCCGGTGGCCCCGGCTTCGATGGCCCGGACGATGTCGGCGTCGCTGTCGTAGGTGGTGAGGACGAGGATGTTGGCTGACGGCCGTTTCTCCCGAATTGCCTCAATCGCCGCTACCCCATCCATCCCCGGCATCCGCAAATCCATCAGCAGGACATCGGGCAGCAAGCGGGCATCCATCTCTACCGCTTCCGCCCCATCCTTGGCCTCACCGGCCACAACAAAATCCGGCTGTCCGGCCAACATCCCGGCCAAACCTTCCCGCACCACGGGGTGGTCGTCTATGATGAGTATGCGTATTGGGTCCATATAATCTCCAAGAAATCCGATTTTTTGAAAAAATCGGATTTCTACTTAACCGGTATAGATACGGCCACCGTCGTCCCTTCACCTGGTTCACTTTCGATGAGAAGTTCGCCGCCTAGCTGTTCTACCCGCTGGCGCATAGCGACGAGGCCGAATCCACCGGCAACGGCCGTATCCCTTTCCTCATCCCCTGGCGCAAATCCAATCCCATCATCCTGCACGTCCAAAATCACTACATCGCCCAGGTAGGAAAGCGTCACCTGGACATTACTGGCCCCCGCGTGTTTGCGGACGTTGGCCAGCGCTTCCTGGGCAGCGCGCAGCAGGGTCACTTCCACCTGCGGATGTAAGGGATGGCAGTCGCCAGTACAGGTGAATACGGCCGTTACCCCACTCCCCGCCGACCAATCCGCCACCACCCGGCCTACCGCCTCATCAAAGGGTGCGTGTTCCAGCACTTCCGGCCGCAAATCATTGACCACCCGCCGGGCCTGCTCCAGACTTTCGCGGGCCATCTGCCGGGCCTGCTGCAAATGCCGGTCCGTCGTCGGCAGCCCTTCCTCCAGCGCCTGCTCGGCCGCTTCCAGGTGCATG